>JAHDSC010000070.1 GCA_018432925.1 Desulfobacterales bacterium
ACCGGCAGCAGCCCTGCCTTTGACAAACGAAAGACTTTCCAAGACGGCGGCGCCTGGAGGCTTCGCGCTCATCCGGTTTAGGTCCATCAGGAGACGGGCATTTTCAATGGCTCCGGCAAGTTGGGATGCACTGGCACGGAGGGTTCGAACGTCTG
This sequence comes from Desulfobacterales bacterium, assembly GCA_018432925.1. Lineage (GTDB taxonomy): Bacteria > Desulfobacterota > Desulfobacteria > Desulfobacterales > JAHDSC01 > JAHDSC01. Next base: position 156 of record JAHDSC010000070.1, read on the forward strand.
TTTGATCAAAATAATCGGGTGCTTCGTGCTGGACGACAAGGACGCCGATCTTTTCAACTCCCCGTTGAACCGGAACCGCCAGAAAAGATTCAAATCGTTCCTCATCCGCTTCTTCAAAGTACTTGAATCTCGGATTACCACCGGCGCTGGCTTCCAGAATGGGTTTCATTTCTTTCAGGGTTGTTCCAACAAGCCCCTCGCCGGGTTTCATCCGGATTCGGTCCACAGCCCTGGGATTCAGCCCGATGGTTGCTTTTAGAACGAGTTCCTTGGATTGCTCGTCAAAAAGATAAATCGAACAGACATCCGCGCCCAGATGCCTTGAGACCAGGGCCACTGTGTGTTGAAGAAAACTTTCAATGTTTTCGCTTCCCGAAAGCAATGCCGCCAGTTCTCCAATATCACATAGCAGATCGAGAGGATCAAGTCCTTTTTTCTTTCCGCCGGGCCGTCTCATGCGGGTCTTTTTAGAATTCATTCGGATGATTCCTGTCGAAGTTGATTACTTTCTTTCCGGCAGATTACCGCCAAATCGCCTTCGTGTCAATTCATAAATACAAATATGTAGTTAATTTATTAACTATTATCCACAATTTTGTCCGAAAAAGGATCAAAACCTACATAAATGTACTTTTTCATTTTTGCACAATGGCCCTTACAAAATTTATTTATCATTATTTCAAATAGATAAATAAACCCCGTCTCTTTCCTGCGTGAAGGTGGCATATCCCTTGCGCAATTATAAAATCAAACTCCCGGGAACCTACAAGAAAAACTCTAAAAAACGAAAAGAGAGGGTTTAGATGAAAAAAATTGAAGCGGTGATCAAACCATTTAAACTGGACGGGATAAAGGAAGCCCTGAACAAAATCGGGGTGACGGGAATGACAATCGCTGAAGTCAAAGGGTTCGGCCGTCAGCGGGGCCATAAAGAAGTCTATCGCGGCGCGGAATATCAGGTGGATTTTGTGCCAAAAATAAAACTGGATATTGTTGTGGAGGCATCCATGGTTGACAAGGTGGTAGCCACCATTTTGGAAAATGCAAAAACGGGCAAGATTGGTGACGGCAAAATTTTCGTGTTGCCGCTGGAGCAAGCCATTCGAATCAGAACCGGTGAATCAGGCAAAACAGCAATTTAAATCATTCATAAGGAGGTAATTTTTCATGAAAGCAATCCTTTTATCGTTAATATTCACAGGAGCATGCATTTTCCCTGTCTGGGCCGGAGACAATCCGCCCACGCCTGAATCCAACAAAACCGCAATCGAACTGGTCCAGTCCCATGCCGATTATGTGTGGACGCTTGTTGCGGCGGTCCTTGTCTTTTTTATGCAGGCGGGTTTTGCTCTGGTGGAAACCGGATTCACCCGTGCTAAAAATGCCATCAACATCATGATGAAAAACCTCATGGATTTTTCGATCGGTTCACTGGCATTCTGGGCAATTGGATTCGGTCTGATGTTCGGGGCATCCAAATCCCACTTGATAGGAACTTCCGGGTTCTTCCTCAGCGACTTTAAGCCGGACGGCGATCCCTGGGTGCTCGCCTTCTGGATGTTCCAGGTGGTATTTGCGGCTACAGCAGCTACAATTGTATCCGGTGCAATGGCGGAAAGGACCAAGTTTTCAGGCTATCTTATTTACAGCATCTTTATCAGCGCCCTGATTTATCCTGTTTTTGGAAGCTGGGCATGGGGCAGCTTATACCAGGGAGACGGCTGGCTTGAGAAGCTGGGTTTTATTGATTTTGCCGGATCCACCGTGGTTCATTCGGTGGGAGGATGGGCCGCGCTGGCAGGCGCCATTGTTCTTGGACCGCGTCTGGGCAAATACACCAAGCAAGGGGGCATAAAGCCGATTCCGGGGCACAATTTACCGATGGCCGCCCTTGGCGTATTTATCTTGTGGGTGGGATGGTTCGGCTTCAATCCGGGCTCCACCACGGCGGCGACAAAAGACATCGCCATGATTTTTGTCAATACAAACCTGGCTGCGGCAGCCGGAGCAGTACTGGCAATGATCACCAGTTGGGTAAAATTCGGAAAACCGGAAATCGGCATGAGTTTAAACGGTGCCCTTGCCGGTCTGGTGGCAATTACCAGCCCCTGTGCCACGGTGTCTCCGCTCAGTTCAGTGATCATCGGGGCGGTTGCAGGTATTATTGTGGTCTTATCCGTTCTTTTCTTTGACAAAATCAAAGTGGACGATCCGGTCGGTGCTGTTTCGGTTCACGGCGTGAACGGAGCATGGGGAACATTGGCGGCCGGCATTTTCAATATGGGAGGCACGTCTGCAAAAATAATCGGGGTACAGGTCCTGGGGATTGCATCCTGCTTTATATGGACATTCACAGTGGCTTTCATCCTGTTTAAATTAATCGATAAATCTATCGGCCTGAGGGTTTCGCCGGAAGAAGAACTCGAAGGGCTTGATTTTGGGGAACACGGCGGTACCGCCTATCCTGACTTCGTTTCATCATATGGTGGAATGATACCGGTCAAAAGCGATGAAGGGGTCGCCGTTCCAAAGACAGCAGCGAGTCCGGCACGGTTCACGCAACCGGCCAAGGGCTGAATCAATATCCAAAAACCCGTTTAAACCATGAAACCGTCAAGATGAAAGGCAGGGCCGGTCTCGAAAATTTCATAAAATATTTTCGGTTGATGAAGCTCTGCCTTTTTTGCCGGGAAAACCCGTGCGGCAAATTTCCGAATACACCGCTTCAGGCTCTCATTATTCATCAAGAAGGCTTCGCTCATATGGAAAAGGAGAAAGCGCCCTTTTCAGGACACCATGAACATAGGATATCGCAACTCCGTAATTGGTTATCGGAACCTTGCATTTTTTTGCTTCGTCGATCCTGCTTAGCATCTCCTGTCTGTTGATCATGCATCCGCCGCAGCTGATCAGCAGGTCGTACCGGGTGATGTCTTTTTGAACCATCGGACCGGCGTTCGTTTCGAAAATGATGTTTTTTCCGGTATATTGTTTAACCCATCGCGGGATCTTGACCCGACCGATATCATCGGCTACCGGGTGATGGGTACAGGCTTCCATGATCAGCACCTTATCATTATCTTCAAGCCTGTCGATTTGCTTCACTCCCCTTACGAATTCCGTCAACTCTCCCTTGTGCCGCGAGAAAAGAATGGAAAAGGTGGTAAATTTAACATCCGGCGGAATATCTCCGGATACTTTCAACACGACCTGAGAATCACATATGACAAGGTCGGGTTTTTTGCGCAAATTTTCCATTACGTATTCGATTTCCCGTTCTTTCGCGGTAACGGCGATCGCGTCATTGTCAAGAATATCTCGGATAATCTGTACCTGTGGAAGTATCAATCTTCCCTTCGGCGCTCCCAGGTCAATCGGCACAACCATTAAGACAAGATCCCCATGATTGATGATATCACCGATAATCGTTTCTTTTTCGACAAATATCTTGCTTCCGATATCTACAATAAGTTTTTTCGCCTCTTCTATGTTTTTTCCGGAAAGGCAGCTTATCGAAAGATGCCGGATACCATATTTTTCCAATATGGGAGGTTTTTCTTCATCCGGTCGCTGCAAATCCGACTTGTTAAAAAAAACGATCACGTTTTTTCCCCGTGCGACAAGATCATGAATCAACGCCTCATCGGTCTCATCAAAATCGGAAAATGTAGATATAATCACGGCAAGGTTAATCTTTTTAATAATCTCCTTTGTTCTCTCGACCCTTTTTTTGCCGAGGTCTCCGATGTCATCGAGTCCCGCGGTATCATACAGGTAAACCGGGCCGATCCCCTTTATTTCCATAGTCTTGCCAACGGGATCGGTGGTCGTGCCGGCAACATCGGAAACGATTGCGATGTTCTGACCGGTGATGGCATTTATAAAGGAAGATTTGCCCACATTCCTTTTTCCGAATATTCCGATTTGCAGTCGGTTGGCGATTGGTGTTTCCTTCATTTTTTTAAACCCACCATCCTTATTTTTTCAGGAGACAGCAGTTCCTCAAGTTCTTCCTTCGATAAGATATTTTCTCCCAGGATTATTTCTTTAACGGGTTTCCTCGTCACCCTGAATTTCCGGTATACCTGGGAAGCCTTGTCATGACCGATATATTGTGAAAGGTAAGTCACAAGAGCAACGGAATCGGACAGATTGGCCTCGATCTGTTCTTCATTTACCTTTATATCCTTAATAACCCGCCGGTCCAGCCGGGAAGTTGCGATTTGCAATAATTTCATGTTCTTTAACATCAGGTAGGAAATCAGCGGATAAAACTGGTTCAGTTCCAGGTTGCCGTGCCCGGCCGCCTGTGCAATAACCCCGTCATTGCCGATGACAAGAAATGCGGTTTGAGAAACAAACTCCAATATGACCGGATTCACCTTGCCCGGCATGATGGACGATCCTTCCTGTACGGCAGGAAGGTGCAACTCGCCGAAACCTCCGGATGGCCCGGACGATAGAAGTCTCAGATCCTCGGCGATCTTCAACAGGTTCACGGCAAGCGTTTTCAGAAGGCCGGATACCTCAACGATACTATCGAGATTCTGCGTGGCTTCATACAAGTTTTCCGCACGTGCGACCCTGAGTCCGGCAATCTCCCTTAATTTTTCGATTACCAGAAAAATATATTTTTGTGGTGCGTTGAACCCGGTCCCGATGGCAGTACCTCCGATATTCATCACCTTGATTCGCTCCCTCGCCTTGAAGATTCTCCATCGGTCGCGGGAGATGGCTTCCGCGTAGGCGGCAAACTGCATGCCGACCGTCATGGGAAGCGCGTCCTGAAGCTCGGTTCTTCCCAGTTTCAAGATCGATGAAAACGCCCTTTCTTTCTGTTGAAGGTCGTTTTGCAATGCAACCAGTTTTTTTTCCAGGATATCGAGATGCATCAGGATGGCGATTTTAAATGCCGTCGGATAGGTATCGTTGGTGGACTGGTGCATATTGACATGGCTGTACGGATTGATATAGAGGTAATCTCCTTTCGGCTTCCCGGCAATCTCCAGCGCATGGTTGGCAATCACCTCGTTGATGTTCATGTTGAAGGAGGTTCCCGCGCCCCCGCACAGAGGGCTCACGATGAAGTCCCCGAACAGATTGCCTTCGATAATTTTATCAATTGCCTGTATGATGAATTCTGCTTTTTCCTTCTCCAGATACCCAAGATCCATGTTGGAAATCGCAGCCGCCTTTTTTACAATCAAATAAGCTTTTATAAAAACAGGATCATGCCTCTCCCCTAAATCTCCAAAGTTGTCGTAGGCTCGAAGCGTGTTGATGCCGTAATAACATCTTTCATCAATATGCAGTTCGCCGAGAAAATCTTGTTCCTTTCGCATGTTCTTTTACCTGCCGTTGGATTTAATGATCGTAACCGATTGCCATAAAAATAGCCATCTTTACAATTGGTTTTTTTAACCAAACCATGTGATAGGACTTCAGGGAATAGGAAAAGACCGGTTCACACGCCGGCGGAGGGGGAAAAGTTTCGGAATCGGACGCTACCGGGCATCTTGGTAAAATGATCGGAATCCTTCTCTTGAGTGCTGGAAGAATTATTCTCCGGATTCGTATTCAACCGAGTTTAAAAATTCAGCTGCGGATATTCTGTCTTTCACTTCGACGAATTTGTGCAACTGCTTCTTCCTGCGTTGAATGAATTCATTTAACGCACGTTTGCCCGGGCATTCGCTTGACCCGCCAAACGTTCCGCATGCATATGAAGCCCAAACCATCGCCGCCTGCATGGAATCAAAAAAATCCTGAAAGGTGAAATTTTTCTTTCCGCTGAGATATGAAACCATCCCTGAACCGAAGGCGTCTCCGGCGCCCGTCGGATCAACCACCTTCCCGATGCGGATGGGACTCGCCAAGATAAGACCATCACTTCCATTTTTATAGGTTCCGATGGCGCCGAATTTGTCCAGAGTGATTACCGCAGTGATTGAATTTTCTCTCAACCAGTCGACAATCTCAAGTAACGGCGTTTTCCTGGCCCCGTTATTAAAAAACCGTTTCATTTCTTCCAGATTCAATTGAAAAAGATCAATACATCGGAGATCCTCTTTCCAGAAATTTTTTCCATGCTGGAGTTGACTGGCCCCAAAATTTGCAAACAGAAGAGATTTCTTCCAGTAGTTGCCGATGATGGTTTTTGTCACTTTCCCCGGTTCCGAAGAAAGTGCATCACTGTAAATATGCCCGATCATGATTGCATGGGGGCTTCCATCGATAAGGGTCTCAATCTGTCCCAAACGGTTTTGAACGTGTTCCCGGAAATTTTCCATCCCGACCAGTTTTTGTGAGAAAATCGTGCGGCTTCCATTATGAACGATAATGGTGGAATGGGGGCTGTTGATGTTCGGTACAAAAAAATCTTCTGATTTGATGAATTCAATGGACTCTTTCGAAGCACCGTTTTTGAATCCGGTGTTTAACAATTTGTTTTGAATCGATAGGCCGATCAGGTCTTTTCCGATGGATGGGATCGGAAAGACATCAAACCCGGCGTTCATCAATCGCAACGAATAATTGATACAACTTCCTCCCAGAAGTTCCGTGGAATCCACTTGATTTTTTTTGCCGATTCGGAACTCCCCACCCAACTGCATCACATATTCGATATTGCCGCTGCCAATCGTAACAATTTTCGCGTAATTGCCATTGTGATTCTTCATCTTTCATCCCGGCCTTTGACGTTTCATAACGCATTTTCATTGATCATTATCGACGGCGTGCATGAATCTCTTGACTTCATCCCGGCAGATGGATCTTTAAAAATCCGATGTCTCCGGACTTTTGGAGCCGAATCGCTGAAACCGGCATTTTAAACCTGCCGGCAATATTTCAACAATACCGCGCATGATTTTTTCCCATCGATTTTTATCGTGATGGGACTTTTCAGACGTACATGTTTTAAATGCTCGGTTTCGGTATCGGACGGTAAAGATCTCAGCCAGTTCCAGTCCAGAAAATCTCTTTTATCTCCCGAAATGGTAATATAGCTGATTCCAAGAGATGTAATATTATGAAAAAAATGAGATCCTTGGGATGGTTCGACCTGCAGGTTTTCCGCTTTTGTTTCAATGATCACTCGGACTCCTGAAATATCTTTCCATTGGACGGGAACACCGAGCCATCGATCCGCGGAACCCCATCTGCCCGGACCGATCAGGAGATATTTATGATTTTTTGAAAAAATCCCTCTGTTGATCCCTCTTATTTCATCCGCTATTTCAACCGTATGCGCCGGATCAAACGTATCGGGCTTGATAAAAACGATATCGGAAATATCGCGGAGGATACCGTTGCCCATGGCTCTGCTTGAAAAACAAAAGGCACGGTTGATTTCGCTTTCTGTGATCTCGATTTCCATGGGGTGCCGGACCATGGGCATGGACCTGATTTGCAGAACTGAAAATTCGGGTTTCTGATCGTTTTGAAAGGGAAAATTTACCGCAAATTCAATCTCAATGGGACTGCCCATTCCTCTTTCGCCCGTTTTTAAAATCGCGGACAGTATTTCGGGAAGCGGGAATAATTTATATTTTAATATCGAGGCAAATGTTAACACCGGATGGCCTTGACCGCCCGCAGTATCCCGAATCCTGTGATCCTCCGGAAAGTAGGTACTGGAAAGAAATTTTACCGGGGGGTGATCTGCGGCGTCATATATCGACAGCTTCTCCAGCGCCAAATCCCTTCTTGATATCACTTTGGCGGGAAAATTCGTCATTTTCAGCGCGTAAAAGAAGCGCTGGGAATTTTTCAGGATATCATCCACCATGGAAAACTGGAGAAGGAACTGGGGGTATCGGGGGGAAAAGCGTAGTGCGGTTCCGCCTTCCAGTACGATTTTGCCAAGGCCTAAGCCGATATGGGCTACACCGTCTTCAGATTTCATAGGGGATACCGGGTAGAAGTTATATGATTGAACAATTCCCGAAACGTCTGGATAGAAGTAATCTCCGACACTTCCACCTGCCATCTGCTGTACGATCACCGCCATTTTTTCTTCCTCGATTCGGAAAGAGGTGCTTCTGGCAAAAGATTTCGGCGTTTCCATATACATGGAGGCATAGATCAGCTTGATGACGTTCACCAATTGCGCGTGCCTGACGGAAAGATCCGGGTGATTGTTCGGAATCATGAAGGTATCATAAATCCCGGCACAGGGCTGATAACGTGCATCTTCCAGAAGGCTGGAAGACCGAACCGCCAACGGATAATTCACGTGTGCCAGGAATACCTGGAGGTCCCTCAGCAGCCGATCGGGAAGGTCGGCATCTAAAAATATCCTGGTTAGCTGGTCATCTTCGTAATCCGTGCATAAAAAATTTCTGAGCTTGTTATGGGTGATAAATGAATCAAAGTCGTCCGTGGAGATAACCAGAGTTTTCGGTATTCGAATGATCACATCGGGAAATTTTTCATGGAAGCCGGAATCTTGCTCCATCAGGGCGGATAAAAAGGCCAGACCTCTCGCCTTTCCACCGAGAGACCCCTTGCCGATCTTCAAAAAATCGGTTTCAGGATCAAAGTCTTCAGCCACAAAATTTGAAACGATCCCTGCCTGACGTTTTTTCCGCCTCTGCCGGATATTGGAAATAAGATAATCTTTGATTTCCTGAGCGCTCGAAAAATCAAGCGCTTTCACACCGCGAAGTTTTGAAGCAAGGAATATTTCGCCGCGGGCCATCAGCCAATTTGAAAAGTCATTCCGCTTTGCATGATAATCGATCGATTCGTTTGGAATAGTAGGTAAAATCTTTTCCATAGCTCGAATGCTGGAAGCATGGGTCATCACTTTTCCGTCGGGGAGCTGAAAAATAAAATCGCCGAAACCCAGATGATGAAGAAAAAAGGATCGAATATCCGCATGAAGAGACGAAGAATTTTTATCTAAAAAAACAGCCGGTATTTTTATTGCCCGGTCACGATTCGACTCCTCCGAGCTAAATACCAGCAGCGGCATTTCAGAATGTTCCTTTTTGATCATTGAAAGAAGTTTCAGGCCTGCATGTTCGTCTAATTTTCCATCTTTTGGAAAACGGATGTCCGATAGCACGGTAAGCAAGTAAGGTGCGTATTTTCTGTAAAGATCTGCCGCGTCTTCAAAGTTTTCAGCAACCAGTATTTTCGGTCGTGCCCGCATCCTTCGCAACCGATGCTCCTCATTGATCGAATCCTCCATGGTTGCCTGAGTCTGCAAGATAATTTCCTTATAAAGCACGGGCAGCAGTGAAGAGGTAAAGAAGGGAGAGTCTTCCACCACAATAATAACCCTGACCCATGCCCGCTGAGTGTCGTTGATGATGTTCATTCGATCTTCAACGCTCATTATAATGGCCAGAAAAAGGTCTGAGTCTCCATGCCAAACAAATATTGCATCGATGGAACCGCGGTCCGGATATTCCCTTTCAAACAGAAAATGATCGGTGCTTTGTGTAAGAAGGATTACCGGGAGTTCCGGGAATCTCGCTTTGACTTCCCTCCCGAAAACAAACGGGTCCATGTCACCGGAACTGAGGCTTTTTATTGCCAGATCAAACTTTTTTCGGGACAAGGCGCAGAGGGCTTCCTGAGAAGTAGAAACCCAGGTAAGTCTTGGAGGAGCGGAAAGGTTTAATCCCTGATATTCATGGCTGATCCTTTTGGCCAGTCGCCCATCCTCCTGCAAAATAAATGCTTCATAAGGGCTGGAAACCAGGAGGATCTCATAGATCTTTTTTGCCATTAGATCATGGAATGCCTGGAAGGAAAGATCAATATCATCCTGTGGATGCGTTTTCGAAATTGACATGTTTACCTTGATTACCTTTCAATAGCGTAATTTATTCTTTCATCCGGGTGGTTTCAATTTTTTTACTGGGTTAAAAAATGTTATCGGATTGGGATTTAATTCAAATCCTTGAACCGCAATAAAATCAACCATTCCATATCCGAATAAGATAATGGATCAGGATGAAGAAGTAAATTGAAAAAGGCGCCGCCCTCCTGCAAAACACACACAAGTGACAGTGGATGGCGTCTTAATATAGATAAGCTTCCGGCAGAATTAGAGACACTATGATTACTCTCTTTTATTACCTCTTTTATGATGATCTCTTTTATTGACGCTATACCGAATGGATGTTAGAATTTTTATTAAATTGAAAATCTTGCGCGAATACCCTGCATTGGAACATGAAACCAGACGCAACCCTATTTGGAAAATATATAAAAACCCTGGCGGATATCAGCAGTACCGTTACCTCCGGAAAAGACCTCGAAGAGGTTTTAAGGCTGACGATGATACTTACCGCAAAGGCAACCGGAGTTGAAATTTGTTCCTTATGGGTTATCGATGAACATTCCAGCCCGGCCAAGATTCAATTGAAGGTCTCGCAAGCCGCAGACCCGGAGTATATGAAAACGCGATGTCTCAACATAAACGAAGGAGTGGTGGGTCATGTGGCATCGACCAGCCAAACCTTGATCATAAAAAATATTTTAACGGAACCCCGCTTCAAAGAAAAAGAAATGGCAAAAAAGCTTGGCCTGATTTCGTTGGCAAGCCTGCCGATTCGGGTAAAAAATGGGAAAACGATTGGTGTGCTCAACTGCTTTACCAACGAACCCCATGATTTTACAGAAATCGAGGTCAACCTGTTAACGGCAGTCGCCAACCAGGCCGCAATGGCGATACTCAACACGGATCTTTTGATGAAGATCGCCAAGCTTCAAGAGGATCTGGAAAATCGAAAACGGGTGGAGCGTGCCAAGGACATACTTATGCGTCGGCGCAACATGAACGGAGAAGAGGCGTTTCGGTGGATCCAGAAACGCAGCATGGATTCCCGCCGATCTATGCGAGAAGTTGCCGAAGCGGTAATTCTCTCTGAGGACTTGGGATATTACTCCAGCATCCCTCATGCACTGAAGTAATCCATGCCCTTGTCAATTTAGGGCCAAAAAAGATTTTTCACCCAATGATCAGCAGGCTCCATCGCCTTCCTTAAGCCTTAAAAATGCATCCCGTATTTTATCCGTAACGGGCATTTTGGATGTTGATTATAGATTTGACTTCAAAATGAATCTAAATAATATTATTATACAAATGACTCAGGTATTACACAATGGCGTGTAAAGCCTTTATTTTTAAAGTCATGCAGACGAAGGCGTCTGATCCCGTCTCTGTTCGGGATGACGCCTTTTTTATTTCCGTCGTATTCATTAGCAGGGTGTTGAAAAGGCCGTCAGGCAAGGCGCGCGGCGATACGACAAGCGCAGCATATTCAAGCATATGTGAGCATTGGCGAGAGCCCCGCAACGCTGAATGGCGGCCTCAGGCGCAGTTTTTCAACACCCTGTTAGACACGCGTGTTTACCGCCGATGAAGTCGCTGCATTTTTTTCCGAAAAAATGGGATCCATCAACAAAGAGCAAACGAACGACAACCGGTGTCAATTGCTCTATTGATTAATAACCATAATCTTCCACGCAAAAAAGCAAAAGGAGTATTATGAATTTGCACAGACCGAATGCAAATGAGGCCCTCGAGACCAAGAACCGATCCAGAAATGTCACGCCACAATCCGGCATATGCAGCAGGTGCCTTGACGGATGCCGCGGAAACTGCGATATGTTCCAGGCTACCTTCCGGGGCAGAGAGCTGCTTTACCCGTCTCCTTTCGGACATGTGACCGCCGGCGCGGACAAGGATTACCCTGTTGACTATTCCCATCTGAATATTATGGGTTATGCAATGGGGGCAAAAGGAATTGAAGAAGATCCGGACAAGGCGACGTTTCCGTCGGTCAACACGGAAACATCCTTTGGCGTTGATCATAAGATCAAAATGAAAGTGCCGGTTTTCACCGGCGCTCTCGGCAGTACGGACATCGCCCGCAAAAACTGGGAGCATTTTGCAGTTGGGGCAGCCATCAGTGGTATCAGCCTCGTATGTGGGGAAAATGTATGCGGTATCGATCCCGAACTTGAGTTTAAAAGCAATGGAAAAGTCAAAAAATCACCGGAGATGGATCGCCGGGTCAAAGAATACCGGCGCTTTTATGAAGGTTACGGCGATATTCTTGTCCAGATGAATGTCGAGGACACGCGCAACGGCGTGGCCGAATATGTTATCGAAAAGCTTGGTGTCGAAACGATCGAGCTCAAGTGGGGACAGGGAGCCAAATGCATCGGAGGCGAAATAAAGGTCGACTCGCTGAAACGAGCGATTGAACTGAAAAAACGCGGCTATATAGTTACACCGGACCCGGAAAATCCAGCCTTTCAGGCCGCATTTAAGGCCGGCCCGTTGAAGCAGTTTGAAAGGCATTCCCGCCTCGGCTTTATCGACCAGGAAGGCTTCATGAAAGAAGTGGACAGAATCCGTCAGCTCGGCGCAAAACGCATAACACTTAAAACAGGGGCATACCCGATGCGAGAGTTGGCCATGGCAATTCGCTGGTCCTCGGATGCTAAGATCGATCTTTTGACCATTGACGGCGCTCCGGGTGGTACGGGAATGAGTCCCTGGAGAATGATGGCCGAGTGGGGTATTCCTTCCATTTACCTGCATTCCATGGCATATGAATTGTGCGACCGCTTGGCCAAGAATGGAAAACCGGCGCCGGACATCGCCTTTGCAGGCGGATTCTCTTCAGAAGATCATGTGTTCAAGGCACTCGCCCTCGGCGCTCCTTACTGTAAGGCCGTTTGTATGGGCCGGGCTCTGATGATACCGGGGATGGTAGGTAAAAACACGGAAAAATGGCTCCGGGGCGAGGAAGGAGGGCTTCCAGCCACGGTCTCCAAGTATGGCGCCACCAAGGAAGAAATCTTCATGAATTATGAGGTCCTGAGGGAAAAATACGGCGCAGAGGCCGATGAACTTCCTCTCGGTGCCGTTGGCATTTTCAGTGCGATAGACAAAATCAAGGTCGGATTTCAACAGCTGATGGCCGGGTCGAGAAACTGGGCGGTTCCCTATATCAGAAGACAAGACATTTTTTCGCTGACCGAAGAGTGCGCGAAGGTAACGGGGATCCCTTATGTAATGGATGCATACCGCGAAGAAGCCCTCGGTATAATCGATGGTTGAATCCCTCAATTTTTGATAGTAAGTGATAATTCCGAATCGGCAATCTTTTTCGCATCCAATCAGGGATGCATTGGTTCCAGAATTATAGGAGAGCGATCATGATCGATATTTTAAAACGGATCAAACGCAGAGATCCGGGTGAAAAAGAGTTTTACCAGGCTGTACAGGAAGTAATGGAAACGGTTAAACCTGTTCTCGACAGGCATCCTGAATACCGTCAAGATGCGGCACTTGAAAGGCTCACGGAACCCGAACGAATTATCATGTTCCGGGTCCCCTGGGCCGATGATCAGGGAAACATTCACGTGAACCGGGGATTCAGGGTGGAGATGAACAGTGCCATTGGTCCTTTCAAAGGGGGACTCCGTTTTCATCCTTCCGTTAATTTGAGCATTTTAAAGTTCCTGGCTTTTGAGCAGGTATTTAAAAATGCCCTGACCACGCTTTCCATGGGCGGCGCGAAGGGTGGTTCGGATTTCGATCCCAAAGGCAAATCGGATAAGGAAGTCATGCGCTTCTGCCAGAACTTCATGACCGAACTTTCCCGACATATCGGGCCCAGCAGCGATATTCCCGAAGGAGACATCGGTGTTGGAACCAGAGAAATCGGTTTTCTTTTCGGGATGTATAAGAAAGTGCGCAATGAATTCACCGGCGTTCTGACCGGCAAAGGCCTGGGATGGGGCGGCAGCCTGATTCGGCCAGAAGCAACGGGGTACGGGAATGTCTACTTTGCATCCGAAATGCTTTCCACCATCAATGAAACCCTGGAAGGCAAAACCTGCCTGATTTCGGGTTCCGGAAATGTCGCGCTCCATACAGCGGAAAAAATTATCGAGCTCGGCGGCAAGGTGCTTACCATGTCGGACTCCTCGGGATATATTTATGACGAAGAAGGAATCGACCGCGGCAAACTTGACTTCATCAAACGATTAAAAAATATAAGACGTGGCAGGATTAAAGAATACATTGATAAATACTCCGAAGCCCTTTACACAGAAACCGAATCATTGCTCGATTATAATCCGATCTGGGCACAAAGGGCGGACTGTGCATTTCCGTGCGCCACCCAAAATGAAATCAATGAAAAAGACGCCTCCAACCTCGTTAACAATGGCGTCAGACTGGTCAGCGAAGGGGCTGAAATGCCGTGCAGGCTGGAAGCAATTCATGTTTTTCTGGACAGGAAAATTCTATACGCCCCCGGCAAGGCTTCAAATGCCGGAGGAGTGGCGGTATCCGGTCTGGAAATGGCGCAAAACAGCATGAGGCTGAACTGGACTCGGGAAGAGGTGGACAACCGCCTCAAAATGATCATGAAGAGTATCCACCAGACCTGTCTGGATGCGGCCGCTGAATTCGGCGAGTCCGGCAACTATATGGCCGGCGCAAATATCGCCGGTTTTGTGAAGGTGGTCAATGCCATGCTGGACCAGGGAATTGTATAGAACGGAAAACCCGATTCAAAGCCGGTGCGCATCTGAAGAGGCCCCCGGCTTTTTCGGCAATTTTTATGGTGAATGAAAACACATCACTTTCCGGGAAACCACATCCGCCATGATTTTAATATCTTTTTCCTGAACCTCATACACCTTTACGACATCCTGATATCCGGCATATGACGGGACTCGTTCCGCCAATGTGTTTGGCAATGTGTTTAAGGTCTCCATATTGTAATAGACATATTTTTCCTCCGGAAAAATAGCCACATAAAAAATATTCATCTCCACCAAATCCATGAAAAAATGAGTGCCATAGGAAAGCTCCGGCATTAAGTCGCCGCTTTCATACGCAATTTCGCCTAAAACGGTCATATGATTAATTTCTGAAAAACCGACCGGTACTCCCAGAGAGGGGGTCGTGGACCCCCATCGGCCGGGCCCCAACAGCATGGTGGGAGTTTCTTCTTTGCTAGAAATCTGCCGGTTCAGTTTCCCTACCAGACGAGCCACGTCATATTTCTTTGGCAAAGGAAGTTCAACATACATCTGGGGATCAATATATATAATTCTGTGAATAGGCTGAGAAATACTTCCGCCTAAAAAGTTTCCTTCGAATTGAAAAAGAATTCTTCCTTTCTCCACATGCTCGGGAAATTTGATTTGTTTTTCCGGTCCGATCGTTTGAAGCGGCCGGCATTGAAGAAGGTTGATCTGAAATTCTCCGCCTTTTACAAGATTTACCGTGAATTCCGTATCGACCGGATAATGGTAAATGGTTTCTAATTTTTTCAGCATCCCGGACATCATATCGACAAAAGGGGTTTGTGATAACAGGTTGTCAAAAGTGATAATCCAGGCTTCCTGATTTTTTATCCCAAGCTCCCGGATTTTTTTGTTTGTCTCGTGATCCCTTATTCCGATATAGTCCATTTCAATATTCGGCTTTTCGCCCATCAGGTCCAATACCGAAATAGTTTCCAATTGGTTATTCTTTGTATTGAGAACGTCCACCTCACGCTGTGAAAATTTTCGGGTATCCTCCAATCCTCCGTGAGGCCTGCGCATGGGAGTGTCGAGAGCAACCATCCTGGGGTAGTCGCCTTCCACACGGTTTACCGCTCTGGTTCCGAGCCCTAGAACCAGCCGGACCATTCCGGCCTTTGGATCCATTTTCTTATTCCATACGAAGGGATTGTGAGAAACTCCGACGCCTGCCGCATCCGGGAAAAAATAATAATTGCGATGCGATCCCGACACTCTTTGAATCAGCAACGCCATCTGCTCATCCGCCTTCTCCAATCCTCTCTGCAAACGGTAGGTCAATGCCTCTTTATTCATTGCGCTGGCAAAAATTTCTCGGATAGAGGTTTCCAATTGGGCATACCGCTGTTCCGGAGAGCCCTGATTCACACAAAAAATAGTTTTATATTTGCCGGCGAAGGCATCGCCGAATGAGTCCTCCAGTAAGCTGCTGGAACGGACAACGATCGGGGACTGGCCGAAATATTCTATCATTTGCAGAAGTTGCTCTTTGATTTCTTCCGGTAGAGCGCCGGATCTCATTCTTTCCCCCAAGATTCTTGCAGCTTCGAAATATCCTTCTTCGGTCTTTTGCTCCATGCGCAATTTCCACAGACCGTTTTGTATCAGATACGTATAATAGACATCCGCGCCGATATAAAACGAATCATGAGGCTCCAGCAGTCGCCCCCACTCAGCACTCGGATCTTTCATCAAAATTTTTCTGGAAAGAAGCATCCCCACCGCTTTTCCACCGATAAAACCGGTTCCAATCAATCGGCTTCGAATCCTCAACAAATCTTCCAAAGAAAAATTTTCTTTTACAAGCGCCAACATTTTTGGATCTCGGGTCACCATAATCCTGCATATCTGGTCCACCATCTTCTGTCTCTCTTCCGGTTGAGAGGCCTCCAGAAGCAAATCCTCCGCTTCTAAAAACAAGCGATCCCAGTAATCGAGGTTTCTTTTTGTGCGCTTGGATTGCTTTTCGAGCAGATAAGAAAACAGGGTTGTGGTATCTCCACTGCCGGCGATCGGTTGAAGCCGTTCCCCTTCTTTTACATGCGGCAGGAACATGGTTGAAGAATAACGCTGCCAAACTTTTAAGGGGTGTAAGTAAAAATGATCTCTGTAATTATAAACATCGATCAAAACCTGGGTGGTTTCTCTGATGCGGGCAACGATTTTGAACGAATGACGATCCCTGATGATTGAAAAATAAGCGATCGTATTCAGTTCGAAAAGATAGGGGCATGTAATCAAGAAAAAATTTCCGATCATCAAATCGTTGGCCCACGCCGACAACAGGTCGGACAGGCAATCGAAAACGTAAAACACGCCTTCCCCTTCCTGCGTTACAATTTGATGAACCTGAGTGGAAAACGTTTCAAAACCGGTTTGAGCATCCAGTTGGTAAACGGCGACATTGAATTCGGGCTCAACCAGGGGCGCATGGTCTGCAAACCGCACATAAACCACTTTCCGATGATCTTCCAGTGCCTTATCTACATAAAACTTCACCAGATATTTATAGCTCGCGATGTCGTCGATTCGCCATACGACGTTATCACCAAGCCGCAATCCATCAATAATTTCATCCAGACTCTTTATACCGGTACTGGCCCGAAGAGATGAATTCATTCCGATTCTCCGCAATCTTTTAAATTCGGGTGGTTTTCAAAAATACGTTCCGTTTTTTTGATTTTCTTTAAAATCATCGATGGATCATTTTGAGCAATCATTCTCGATAGGGATTGGATACGCGGAACCTAGCGTTTGAAATGGCTTGAGGCCGCCAAGGCCGATTTATTTAAACCTCGCCCGCTCCCCTTCGCTAGAGTGGGATCAAAGCGGGAAAAGAAAGGGAGCGGCCTGCTGATCCCCGGTTCGCCCGAGGCAAGTTCGTTGATTCCGATATTTAAATTAAAAAACAGCTTTGGAAAGATTTCACCTCGTGTCGATGAGGAGTCAGCGTCGCCTGTCGTGGAAAGAATACGAACCGGCAGGCGACGTTGATTTCATCATCACGCTGGGCGTAAGAATCAGGCCCAAAATTTACCTGCTCCCGAATTGATTGTCAGCAACTTTCGGTTTACTTCGAGCGATGTTCCGAAAACATGGCACGGCTTAAACCAGCCCCTGATCCATCATTGCATCCACCACTTTGACAAAACCGGCGATATTTGCGCCATTCACATAGTTGCCCGGGGTGCCGTATTGCTCGGCGGTGTCCAGGCAGGTCTTGTGAATGCTTTGCATGATCATTTTGAGGCGGTTGTCCACCTCTTCGCGGGTCCATGACAACCGCATGCTGTTCTGAGTCATTTCCAAACCGGATACGGAAACACCACCGGCATTCGCCGCCTTGCCCAAACCGTAGAGTGTGCCGTTTTCAAGAAATATAGCGATCCCTTCCGGCATCGTCGGCATATTGGCTCCTTCACAGACAACGCGAATCCCGTTATTGACAAGATTTTGAGCGTCTTTCGCATTAATCTCGTTCTGTGTGGCGGATGGAAATGCGCACATGGCCTTGTGATTCCAAAGCGGATTATACTCTAAAGAAGGATCCACAGGGGTATAAACAGCCGATGAATACTTTTGAGCGTATTCTGCGATCCGTCCTCTTTTTATTTGTTTCAGTGTTTTGATAAACTCAAGTTTTTCCCGATTGATTCCCTCCTCATCATAAATGTAGCCGGAGGAATCAGACAGAGTAACCACCCTTGCGCCGATGTCTAAAAGTTTTTCAACGGTATATTGGGCTACGTTTCCGGAACCGGAAACAAGGCAGGTGGCGCCTTCCAGGTTTTTGTTCCGGGCGGAAAGCATTTCGGCGGCAAAATACACCGAGCCATAGCCGGTCGCTTCCGGACGAATCAAACTGCCGCCCCAATTCAAACTCTTTCCCGTCAAAACTCCTGAAAATTCGTTTCGCAACTTCTTATACATACCGAAAAGATAGCCGATCTCTCGACCTCCAACGCCGATATCGCCGGCAGGAACATCAGTGTTAGGTCCAATATATCGAAAAAGCTCAGTCATGAAACTTTGGCAAAAACGCATCACCTCATTGTCCGATTTGCCCTTGGGGTTGAAATCCGATCCTCCTTTGCCTCCGCCCATGGGCAAAGTGGTCAGGGCATTTTTAAAAACCTGTTCAAAGGCAAGAAATTTCAATATACCCAGATTTACCGACGGGTGAAACCGCAATCCACCCTTATAAGGACCGATCGCGCTGTTCATCTCGATACGAAATCCACGGTTCACCTGAATCTCCCCCTGATCATCCAGCCATGGAACCCGAAACATGATTACACGCTCCGGCTCGACAAGTCTTTCGATTATTTTCGCCTTGCGGTATTGAGGATTTCGGTCCAGAACCGGCTTTACCGATTCCATTACTTCCCCAACCGCCTGGTGGAATTCTTTTTCATTCGGATCCTTTGATTTTACCATTTGTAAAATGTCCGTCATTTGATTTTCTCCTTTGAAAGCCATTTTATTTTCTCCTTTGAAAATAATTTAGTTGGATTAAATAATGATATTTCTCTCGAAAAAGTCCGCTGATGAGAATATTCTGCATCCCAAGCTTTTTCTCTCCACTATCTCTCGGAAGATTGACCGAAAAGTCAATTTCCCTGAAATGAATAAAACTCCTTAAGGGATTTTACATCTAAAAACCCGCCCTTAAGCGCCTTAATTCCTTTTGCCAATGCCGCGGCACCGGACAGGGTCGTCACGACCGGTATGCCGTAAGCCACTGCGACACTGCGGATGGTCACCTCATCCCGCCTGGGCCTTGGACCGCTGGGTGTATTAATGAGAATCTCAACGGTTCGATTCTTGATACAATCTAAGATGTTGGGACGGCCTTCGGCAATCTTTTTCATAAAGGTGGCGGGAATGCCGTGATCGGTAAGAACTTTCCCGGTACCGAATGTCGACAATATATCAAAGCCCATCTCGGAAAACCGCTTTCCAATTTCAATGATCGCGGATTTGTCGGAATCCTTCACGCTGATGAATATCTTCCCTGATTCCGGCAAGTTCTGCCCTGCCGCGATTTGACTTTTCGCATATGCTTTTCCCATGTCCGAATCAATTCCCATCACTTCTCCGGTCGATTTCATTTCAGGGCCCAAGATGATATCGACTCCAGGGAATCGATTAAAGGGAAGAACCGATTCCTTGACGGAAAAATATTTAAGAACAGGATCCTCCGTAATATTTTGCTCTCCGAGAGACCGCCCGATCATTATTTTGGTTGCAATCTTTGCCAAAGGCAGACCCGTGGCCTTTGATAAAAATGGCACCGTTCTGGACGCCCTTGGATTAACTTCCAATACAAAGACATCACCTTTTTTGACTGCATATTGAATGTTGATCAGTCCTCTTACGCCGAGTTCTCTGGCTAACCGGCGAGTGCTGTCTTTTATCGACACTACCGTTTCGGCATCCAGAGAATAGGACGGGAGCACCATTGCGCTGTCTCCGGAATGAATGCCGGCGTGTTCGATGTGTTCCATAACTCCACCGATGACAACATCTTTTCCATCGGAAACGGCATCGACATCTACTTCAATGGCATCTTCAAGGAACTGGTCAATCAGTATGGGGTGATTGGGAGATGCCTCAAAGGCTTGGCGGACAAATTTTTTCAGATCGGATTTGCTCCAAACCACTACCATGGCTCGACCGCCCAAGACATAAGAAGGCCGGATCAGCACGGGATAACCGATACGCTCGGCTATCCTCTCCGCTTCATCAAAAGACTGGGCCGTATCACTCAAGGGTTGCTTGATGCCGAGGAGAGTGGATAACTCCCTGAAAAGCTTTCGATCTTCCGCACGATGAATTGCCTCTGGGGACGTTCCCAGGATTCTGACTCCATGCCTGGCAAGCGGCAGGGCGAGATTCAGGGGTGTCTGACCCCCCAACTGAACGATCACCCCTTCCGGCTTTTCAGTCTCAACGATATTTAAAACGTCTTCAAGTGTTAGAGGCTCAAAATAAAGCCGGTCGGAAATATCATAATCCGTGGATACGGTCTCGGGATTGGAGTTTACCATTACCGTTTCGTAGCCCGACTCCCTTAAAGCCATGGAAGCATGCACACAGCAGTAATCAAACTCGATGCCCTGCCCGATCCGGTTGGGACCTCCTCCGATAATCATCACCTTTGGTTTGTCTCCCTTTCGGCTTTCGTCCTCCTCTTCATAGGTCGAATAATAATATGGGGTATACGCTTCAAATTCAGCAGCGCAGGTATCCACCAATTTATAAACCGGATGAATCCCTTTCGACTGCCTTGCCTTTCGGACCGCCATCTCGTCGGTATTGACAATGGATGCGATCTGAGCGTCCGAAAAACCAAATCGCTTGGCGCTTCTCAAAATGTGCAGAGGAATATCAGTGTCTTTTCGACAGGATTCAAGCACATTTTCCATATCTACGATTTCTTTGATATTGCTGATAAACCACGGATCAATGAATGAAAGCCCGGCGATACGGTCAATCGACATTCCCATTTTTAGCGCGGATTGGATATAAAATATTCTTTCCGGTGTCGGACGGATCAGCATGGCATCAACGTTCTTGGGATCAATTCTCTGTCGACGGGCCTGATACAATCCGGAAAGCCCGATTTCAAGCCCTCTCAGGCCTTTTTGAAGGGCCTCTTTGAACGTTCGACCGATTGCCATGGTTTCGCCGACGGATTTCATGGATATGGTCAGGGTATTGTCCGCGCCTGGAAACTTTTCAAACGCAAATCGCGGTATCTTGACCACACAATAATCGATTGTCGGCTCAAAAGAGGCCGGGGTTTTTTTTGTGATATCATTCGGTATCTCATCGAGGCTGTATCCAACGGCAAGCTTTGCCGCGATTTTTGCGATGGGGAAGCCGGTGGCTTTCGATGCCAGGGCGGAAGACCTGGAGACTCGGGGATTCATCTCGATAACAACGATACGCCCGCTTCTGGGATCAACCGCAAACTGGATATTCGATCCGCCGGTTGCGACGCCGATCTTTCGGATGACCGCAATCGAGGCATTACGAAGTTGCTGATACTCTCTGTCCGTCAAAGTCTGAGCCGGTGCAACCGTGATTGAATCGCCGGTATGGATGCCCATGGGATCAAAATTTTCTATCGAGCAGATAATCACCGCATTGTCTTTCTGATCCCGCATGACCTCAAGTTCAAATTCTTTCCATCCCACCACGGATTCTTCGATCAGTATTTCTCCGACCATGCTTTGTTTGATTCCGATGGAGGCATACTTTTTAAACTCTTCAATATTGTACGCCAACGCACCTCCGGTTCCCCCAAGAGTAAAACTGGGACGAATCACGACGGGAAAACCCATATTCCGAGCGATCGATACGGCTTCCGGCATGTTGCGGGCAATTTGACTTCCAGGAACTTCCAGACCGATATCGTTCATCGCCTCCTTGAATGAATTTCTGTCTTCCGCTTTTTTGATCGCCTCCAGGTCTGCACCGATCATCTCTACGCCAAACCGGTCGAATATCCCCTTTTCGGCAGCCTCCACAGCGGTATTCAGAGCAGTCTGCCCTCCGATGGTAGCCAGTACGGCCTGGGGCCGATCTTTCGCAACAATTCTTTCAATGGAATTAACGGTTATGGGTTCAATATAAATGTGATGGGCCATTTCCGGATCCGTCATGATGGTAGCCGGATTCGAATTCAGGAGTATGACTTCATAACCTTCTTCAACCAAGGCCTTACATGCCTGAGTACCGGAGTAATCAAATTCACATGCCTGTCCGATAACAATCGGGCCGGATCCGATGATGAGTATCTTTCGAATATCTTTACGCTTGGGCATGGGATCTTATCACCTTACGCTCTGCTGAAAATATTCGAGATGAATATGAAAAACCGAACGGACGATTCCTTTGTTTTTCCATTGCCCATCTATCCTTCATCTCGGCTCGTTATTCAGTTAATTGAAGAACCCCGCGGCAAGCTGCGGGGAATGCGCTCGCTGTTGCGGTGCAGCAGTCGGGGAATTTTATTTCATTCCCATTCAATCGTTCCCGGCGGTTTGGAACTGATATCGTAAACCACACGGTTGACGCCCTTTACTTCATTGATAATCCTTGAAGACATGCGACGTAAGATGTCATAAGGAAGAGAAACCCAATCCGCCGTCATTCCATCCAGACTGTTCACAACCCGCAATGCCACCACATTGGCATAGGTCCGTTCATCACCCATCACCCCGACACTTTTTACCGGCAAAAGAACCGCAAAAGACTGCCATATATCTTTGAATCCCTGGTAAAGAGCCACTTCTTCCTGTACGATTAAATCCGCGTGGCGAAGTATTTTTAAGTTTTCTTCCGTCACCTCGCCAAGAATACGAACGGCCAGACCCGGACCCGGGAAAGGTTGGCGAGTCAACAGCCTTTCGGGCAAACCGAGTTCCCGGCCGAGAAGCCTTACTTCATCCTTAAAGAGATATCTCAGGGGTTCGATCAGTTCGAAGCCCAGGTCTTCGGGAAGCCCTCCCACATTATGGTGACTCTTTATGGTAACGGATGGCCCTCCGCGTGCTGAACAGCTTTCGATCACATCCGGATACAGGGTTCCCTGAGCCAGAAATTTCGCCCCATCGATACCAGCCGCCTCCTTACGAAAAATGTCTATGAATGTTTTCCCAATAATCTTTCTTTTTTGCTCGGGATCAACCACGCCTTTTAACGCACTTAAAAATTCTTTTCTCGCATCCACGATGTGAATGTTAAGAGGATAATCGCAACAAAATATGGAACGGATCTCTTCGCGCTCGTTAGCCCTCAGCAGACCATTGTCCACGAATATGGCTTTCATCTGATCACCAATAGCCCGATTAATCAGAGCCGCAACGACCGCGGAGTCGATCCCGCCGGAAAGCCCGCAGATGACTCGTAAGCTCCCCACTCGATTCCTTATGTCACGCACAGAATCTTCGACGAACCGACTCATCGTCCAACCGCCCCTGCAACCGGCGATGCGAAACAAGAAATTCTTGAGAATTTCAGCACCTTTTGGCGTATGCACCACCTCCGGGTGAAACTGGAGTCCATAGATTCTTTGGCTCCGGTTTCCCATTGCAGCGACCCGACAGGCTGAGGTGGAAGCCAAAACATGAAATCCTTTCGGCACCTCTATGACGTGATCTCCATGACTCATCCAGACATTCAGGGAGGTATTCAGCCCATCGAAAATATTCTCGGAACGGGTTACATCAACCCTGGCCGGCCCGTATTCTCCGCCCATTCCTTTTTCCACCTTTCCGGCAAGCATGTTCGCAAGCAACTGCATTCCATAACAGATACCCAGTATCGGAATGCCCAGATCGAGGATGCAGCGATTCATCACCGGATGATCGGGGTCAAGGACGGAAGACGGCCCCCCCGAAAGCACAAGCGCTGAAGGTTCTAACCTGGAAAGTTCATCAGGGGAAATATCATGCCTAACGATTTCACAGTATACACCGATTTCTCGGATTCGCCTGGCAATAAGCTGGACATACTGCGAGCCAAAGTCTAGAACCAATACCCTTTCATTCATCCCGCATTCACCTTGGTTTTTTCATTCATATGTTCCGGCACGGATTAAAAAATCCTTTTGGCTCTTGAAAAACCGGAAGTGACTGAGTCAGTCGAAAACATGCATTATGGTTTAGGCCGTTCCATCTTTCTTTCAATTTCTTGAATTCTTTACCATTTCAACAAATCGCCCGAATAAATGACGAGCGTCATGGGGTCCCGGCCCTGCCTCCGGATGAAACTGAACGGAGAACACCGGCAATTTTTTGTGCCGAATTCCTTCCAGGGTTCGATCATTCAGGTTCACATGGGTGACGTCCACGATGCTCCTGTCGAGTGAATCGATATCCACACAAAACCCATGGTTTTGCACGGTGATGTAAACTTTTCCGGTTTGCATATCCTTGACCGGATGATTGGATCCATGGTGCCCGAATTTAAGCTTAAATGTCTTGCCACCCAAAGCCAGCCCCAGGAGTTGCTGACCCAGACAGACACCAAAAAGAGGAATGGAACCGATTTCTAAAAGCGCACGAATGGTATCAATCGCATAAGTAACCGCCGCTGGATCTCCCGGTCCGTTGGACAGCATGACACCGGCCGGTTTGAAACCCAGAATTTCGTCAATGGTCGTATCCGCCGGTACCACCGTCACATGGCAGCCTGCATGGCGAAGTTGATTCAGAATGCTGGTCTTTACCCCAAAATCCAAAACGATTACCTTGGGGCCGGTACCATCTTTCGACAGCAGATCATACGACTCCTGGCACGTAACTCCGGAAACAAGATCTCTTCCTTCAAGGTCCGGGGAATTTCGAACCTTTTTCAGCAAAGTCTGTGGATCGTGGTCAATTGTGGAAATCACTGCTTTCATTGCCCCCGTGGTTCGAATATGCATTGTCAACGCACGGGTATCAATCCCCTGTATTCCAACTACATGATGTCTGTGCATATAGGAAACGAGATCTTCCCTGGATTGCCAATTGCTCGCGATCCCGCTTAATTCACGTACCACAAACCCCTCCAACCAAACGGAGCGGGATTCCGAATCCCTCTCGTTAATGCCGTAGTTGCCGATCAGCGGATATGTCATCGCCACGATCTGCCCCTTATAGGATGGATCCGTCAATACCTCCTGGTAGCCCGTCATTCCCGTGTTGAAAACCACCTCTCCGGCACGCTCCC
Organism: Desulfobacterales bacterium; assembly: GCA_018432925.1. Classification (GTDB taxonomy): domain Bacteria; phylum Desulfobacterota; class Desulfobacteria; order Desulfobacterales; family JAHDSC01; genus JAHDSC01. Next base: position 25,455 of record JAHDSC010000070.1, read on the forward strand.
CGGACGCTCCGAAAGATATCCCTTCAAATATTCTCCCATCTTCAAGTGCGAGTAAGGCTTTCATTTCTCTTTATAAAAGTTTCCTTTTCAATTCCGTTCCGACTTTATTCCATTAGCAGAAAATTGCTTTTTATTGAAATTTTCAGGAACGGGGGTCGGGTAATGACCGGTAAAGCATGCGGTGCACTGGCAATGTTTTTCCGGAACCGCATCCAGCATTCCGTCCACGGATAAATAACTTAAGGAATCCGCCTGAAGATGCCGGCGTATTTCTTCTTCAGAGCAGGAAGAAGCAATCAGTTCTCGGCGGCTCGGAATATCAATTCCATAAAAACAGGGAAACCTGACGGGTGGAGAACCTACTCGCAAATGGACTTCGTCCGCTCCGGCACTGCGTATGAGACGAACCAGTTGCTTCAGAGTCGTGCCTCTCACAATGGAATCGTCCACCACTACGACGCGTTTGCCTCGCAATACACCTGAAACGGGGTTAAACTTGATCTTTACATCCAGGTCACGTTCATTTTGGTCGGGAGCAATAAACGTCCGGCCGATGTAATGATTTCGAATGAGGCCGATTTCGAAATGTATCCCGGAGGCCTGTGCATATCCCAAAGCGGCTGTGTTTGCGGAATCAGGAATAGCGATAACGATGTCGGCATCACAGGGAGATTCCTCCGCAAGATTTTTGCCGAGCTGTCTTCTCGCTTTATCTACCTTCTCACCGAATATAATGCTGTCGGGTCTGGAGAAATAGATGTATTCAAAAATGCAGAAAGCGTTTCGAGGTGCCGCCGGGAGCTTTTTAGAAGTGATGCCCGCACTGTCTATAATTACAACCTCTCCGGGTTCGATGCTTCGGATATATTCCGCATTGATAATATCAAGGGCACAGGATTCAGATGCGATAATGAAAGCATTACCCGCTCTTCCAAGGCAAAGGGGTCTGAAACCGTAAGGATCTCGAGCGGCAATCAATTTCGAAGGGGTTAGAAAGATAAAACAATAGGCCCCATCCAACCGGGAAAGAGCATCCAAAATCATTTCTTCTACCGAGCTTTCGGTTGATCTTGCAATCAGATGCAGAACAATTTCACTGTCTGATGTCGTCTGAAAGATCGATCCGGTTTCCTCCATGAATTTTCGAAGGTGAAACGCATTGACAAGGTTTCCATTATGAGCGGCGGCAATCTGTCCTTTCTTAAACTGTATGAGAATGGGCTGGGCATTCATGATGCCTGATAAACCGGTTGTGGAGTATCGGTTATGACCAATGGCGGACATACCCGATAAACCGGAAAGGATATGCGGATTCGAAAAGACGGCGCACACCAACCCCGTACCCTTATGAAGGAAAATTGATCGGCCGTCGGATGTCGCGATTCCCGAACTTTCCTGACCCCGGTGTTGAAGTGCATAAAGCCCCATGTATGTTTTTTCCGCAGATCTGGGGTCTCCGAAAATTCCGAAAATTCCGCAAAACTCTTTCGGATGACCCACCGGATCGAAACACATATATTTTTTTGGGGGCATTACGCTTTCGCCTTTGCAGTTAATCAATATCTTAATCTTATATAAGCAAAAAATTTAAAATCTTGATCATATAAGAATCGATAGGAGATAATTGGCAAAATTTATGCCAAACAACCAATCTTTATCAATATGTGATAACCGACCGATATCTAAATATAATATGTGTTTTACGATTCGGAGCTGCCGAGATAAACTGGGGAATATTTCTACAATCTTGTAGGACTATCAAGTTTGAACTTACAATTATGTAGGAAATAAATGGACATCATTTAGTTGTTTTTTCTAATTTTCCATGTACCCCGCCACCGAGGCAAAAAACAATTGATTCTTATTTTTCAACCGGTTCTGTTTAACCAGTGCCTCAGCGACGCTCCGATAAATTTAGAAAACAGCGGATGGGGTTTTCTCGGCCTTGATTTGAACTCCGGATGAAATTGGCATCCCAGATACCATGGCTGGTTATCCAGTTCCACGATCTCGACCAGACGACCATCGGGAGATTCCCCACTAATCCGCATTCCGTTTTCAATAAGTATCTCCCGATACGAATTATTATATTCATAACGATGACGGTGTCTTTCGCTGATTTCCTTCACCCCGTATGCCGCGATGGCAAAGGTGTCTTTTTCCAACACGCAGGGATAAGCGCCAAGTCTCATGGTCCCGCCTTTTTCCGTAACGTTTTTTTGCTCCGGGAGAAGATCGACCACCGGATATAAGGTCTCTGGGTCAAATTCGAAACTGTTGGCCTTTTCCAGTTTACAGACATTTCTCGCATATTCCACCACTGCCAGTTGCATACCCAGGCAGATTCCGAAAAATGGGATTTTATGAATCCGCGCATAGCTGATGACCTCGATCATCCCTTCGATCCCTCTTTTGCCGAACCCTCCCGGAACCAATATCCCTCCAACGCCGTTGAACTGGTCATGGATTCCCTCTCTTTCGATCTCTTCCGAATCAATGAAACATAATTTCACTTTGCAATCATTAGGGATGCCGCCATGAATCAAAGCTTCGTTCAAGCTTTTATATGAGTCGGTCAAATTTACGTATTTCCCTACAATGGCAATGGATACCTCACGGGAGGGATTTTTTAATTTGTTTGCCACTTCTTCCCATTCTTTCAGACGAGGCTGGCCGGTCCAGATATTCAGAAGATCAACAATCTTCTGATCCACTCCCTCTCTATGGAAAATCAAAGGGACTTCATAAATACAATCCACATCCTTGGCGGTAAAAACCGATTCAATTTCCACGTTGCAGAAAAGCGATATCTTCGCCCGAATTTCCTTTGAAAGGAAGTCTTCCGCCCGGCATAGAAGGATATCCGGCTGGATGCCGATTTCTCTCAGTTCTTTTACGCTGTGCTGGGTGGGCTTCGTCTTTACCTCACCGGCTGTTTTTAGATAGGGTACCCAAGTCAGGTGGATAAAAATCGCATTTTCTTTTCCAACTTCATTCCGAAACTGCCGGATCGCTTCCAGAAATGGAAGGCTTTCAATATCACCAACGGTTCCTCCGATTTCAACAATTGCCACATCGAACCCCGTGGAAGCCATTCGAATATTTTCTTTGATCTCATTGGTAATATGGGGGATAACCTGAACGGTACCACCTAAATATTCTCCGTGCCTTTCTTTGGAAATAACGGAAAAATAAACTTGCCCGGTCGTCAGGTTGTTCGCCTTGCCCATTGGAGTGCCGGTAAAACGTTCGTAATGGCCCAGGTCCAGATCGGTTTCCGCTCCATCATCCGTAACGAAAACCTCTCCGTGCTGAAAGGGATTCATCGTCCCCGGGTCCACGTTTATATAGGGGTCCAGTTTCTGATGAGTCACTCTTAGCCCCCTGCATTCAAGCAGGGTTCCGATGGAAGAGGCAGCAAGCCCTTTGCCAAGTGCGGAAAGAACGCCACCGGTAACAAAAATATACTTTTGTCTCATTTTTTCTCCCGTTAAAGAATCGGTAAATATTTTTCCAATTCATAATCACTGACGTGCATTCGGTAATTATCCCATTCAATTTTTTTGTTTAAGAGAAACTTCTCAAAAATATGATTACCCAATGCCTCCCGCACAAGTTCACTTTTTTCGGCAAGCGAAATCGCCTCGCCCAAGCTTCCGGGTAATGATTTAATCCCCTTGCTCAGACGTCGATCCGTGGTCATCTCGAAGATATCCTCCTCAATCGGGTCGGGCAGCTCATATTTGTTCTCGATTCCTCTCAGGCCGGCTGCCAGCATAACCGCAAAAGCAAGATAGGGATTGCAGGCCGGATCCGGGCAACGGTACTCCATTCGCGTGGCATTCGGTTTGCCGGGTTTATACATCGGAACACGAATCAATGCGGAACGATTGGTTCGGGCCCATGAAATGTAAACCGGTGCCTCATAGCCGGGGACCAGTCGTTTGTATGAATTTACCCATTGCGCAACCACAATGGACATCTCACGGGAATATTTCAGAAGCCCGGCGACATAATTTTTGCCGATTTTTGAGAAATAATATTTATCATCCGGGTCAAAAAAAGCGTTATTACCGCCTTTAAAAAGCGATTGATGTACATGCATACCGCTGCCGTTTTGCCCGAAAATCGGCTTGGGCATAAAGGTGGCATAGACGCCGTTTTTCATTGCCACCTCTTTTACCGTCAAACGGTATGTCATTGCCGCATCGGCCATGGAAAGTGCGTCCGAATATCTCAGATCAATTTCGTGCTGGCTGGGAGCCACCTCGTGGTGGCTGTATTCAACCTTAATTCCCATGCTCTCTAAGGCTAAAATGGAATCCTTCCGAAGATCGCTGGCAATGTCCAGCGGAGTCAGATCGAAGTAACCGCCATGGTCCAATATTTCCGTACCGTTGGCATTTTTGAAATAAAAATATTCCAGCTCCGGCCCGACATAAAAAGTGAATCCCATGTCAGCGGCCTTTTTAAGGTTGCGCTTTAGAGCATAACGAGGGTCCCCTTCATAAGGACTGCCGTCAGGCTTCAAAATATCGCAGAACATTCTGGCCACATTCATCTGTTGCCCGGTGCGCCAAGGAAGCATGACAAAGGTATCGGAATCCGGTTTGGCAACCATATCACTTTCTTCAATTCTGGCGAATCCTTCAATAGATGATCCATCGAATCCCATTCCTTCCTCGAATGCTGCATCCAACTCATCTGGTAAGATCGTGAAGCTTTTCAAAAAACCCAACACATCGGTAAACCAGAGACGAATAAACCGGATGTTTTGATCTCTAACCTCTTTTAGCACCTGTTCTTTGTCTTTTTTTGTCATTTTTGGCCCGATATTCGATTTGACAAATTAAACTCAAAAGAAAATTAGGCCGTAAAAATACGGCCCGCAATATCGTAAAATCCCCCCTGAAGTGCAATCCAATCGGAAGGGGTGGTTACAGGCTTTTAGTCTTCCGGGGTGAGTGGATGGGGGAAAATTCCACCCCTCCCCCCTGTATTGATAAAATGTTTAGAGTGAATTCCATTAAGCAGTCAAGCATCTTTTTCATTTTCTTGCATTTTCCTGTTTTGCAGTTTGAGGTTATTTCAACACATATCGTAATATGCCGAGTGCGAAGGATACCCCTTTTATCAATCAGGTTTTTTTCACCCCAATGAAAGTCTGTTTTTTTGAACGATAGGAAATGGCTTCGTACAGCACAAATCAACTTCGTTAAAAAAAGGCAGGGCCTTAAGTGCCCTGCCTCAAAAAATCTTACACAAGTAATCCGATCTATTTTGTTTAAATAAAACTCATAATGACAAATTCGTGCTGAACTTTTCCAGAATTTCTATGTACCTGCCGTTTATTATTAGAGAATTCATCTTCTTAAATCATTGCTAGCCTTTTGTTCTTCTTCCGGATTCGACATTTCGACAAAAGCAAATCCTTTGGATTTTTCGGAATAAGTACCGGTTATTATTTTAATGCCTTCGACCTTCTCAAACGGCGCAAACAGATTGTCAAGTTCAGTCTCAGCGATGTCATAGATAAGATTGCCTGTGTCAATCTTCATTGACATGGTTCGATTCTCCTTTAACAGGGTGTTGAAAAACTGCGCCTGAGGCCGCCATTCAGCGTTGCGGGGCTCTCGCCAATGCTCACATATGCTTGAATATGCTGCGCTTGTCGTATCGCCGCGCGCCTTGCCTGACGGCCTGATTCTTGTTTTTCA
>JAHDSC010000174.1 GCA_018432925.1 Desulfobacterales bacterium
CGGATCTTCCCATCGCTCGAATGCGGTAACCCGATTCCAGCAGCCTGGGTATCAATCGTCCCCCGACATATCCTGTGGCGCCGGTTACCAAAATTGGTTTTGTGGGCATCGAGAAATTCTCCTTCATCGATTATGTCGGAGTTTATTGAAAAACAGCTTTTGTTTAGCAATGAGTGAGGGAAATGCCGACCGAATATTGTCCGGGATTCGGATTCGTCGGTCGGCTAATAATTTTTTTTGTATACGGACCGGCTTATCGGGGTTTTTCAAAATCCTCTTGGGACCTCATGCGTGATCTCAAATCATACCAATCCGATAATTGCTGGATCTGCTCGGAAAGTTGATATCGGCCATCGGCGAAGACGCCATAATCTCCTCCGCCGGCCATTGCCGAGGTAAAGCGAATGGTATTGGCATAAAAAAGCCATGAATTCGCCCAATTTTTTTCGATCGCCTCATCGAAGGGACTGCAACCGGAATCAATTCCACAGGCGTATCCGGCTTTCCAGATTTTTAGCATGATATCCGTTGAAGCCATAATCGCCTCGTTGCTTTTCGAAATCGTATTTTCATACCGCAGCCAGTGGTCACGAACCCAGGAGGAGTCATGACAGTTCAAACAGCCGGCCTGCATGATTTGAGTACGGGCTTTTCTTTCATTATCATCGATCAGGTAATTCGAAGCCATTTCACCATTAAAACCGGTGGGAAGCGGCAACCCGTCTTTATTTCGAATTAGTGTGGTATCCGGATCTTTCGGGTGCGGATGGGCGTAAATCAAGCCGAAAATACGCCACGACAGCCGATTACTTACTTGATGGGTTCTTTCCAGCACCAGTTCCTGATTTGTGTTTACAAGCAGACTGATGTGACATGCGGCGCAGGTTGGGGCAGTGAAGTCCTTCCCGATTGTCCAGGGGACCGGTTTGAAATCCCATTCCTTGTTCATGGCTGAAAAAATATTCCCGTGCTTACTGGTTTCATAAACCTTGAATGCCGGAACGTCCGGTCCTATGTGGCATTCCTTGCAGGTATAGGGTTTCCGGGCCATTTCAATGGAAAAAGTGTGACGGGTATGGCAGGATGAACAGGCTCCCCGGCTGCCGTCCAGGTTGATACGACCGACGCCTTGGTTTGGCCACCCCTTGATTTTGGGAAATTCCATTTCACCCAGTGCGGTATCCCGGGTTTCGAAACCGGTTTTTTCCAGTTTCGTGCCGTGGCAGTAAAGGCAGGATTCCTCTTGCGTTGCGGTGTCGGCCGGATTAAAAACAATTTTTCCGTTTTTTCGTTTCGGTTCACCTTCGATTGTTTGCTTCAGATCCTGATAAACAGGATTATTTACCAGATTTCCATAGGCGTGTGCCATGAGGTTTCTGGAGTACTGTTCCATCTCTTGTGTATGGCAGGTGGCGCAGTCTTCCGGACTGACGACAACATGGATATCATACCCATTATGGTCGAAAGTATCCGCGTGTTCCTTCGGCCGGAGGGTATGACACTCCCGGCAGCCTACCGAGGTGTTTTGAAGATCCTCGGGGATCGATTTCGCGGAAACTTTGAGCCCCAGGCCCTTAACGGTCATGGCCTGTTTTGGGGTAATCATGGAATGCCGGCTTGTTCGCCAGGCTTCGGCGATACCGGGATGGGTCATGGCGTGACACTCCAAACACTCCTGAGTGGCCTCACTTATGGGAGCCTCAACGCCAACAGCTGCCGGAGCGGTTAAAAAATTCAAAATCAAAAACAGGATCAGAGAGATTTTTTTCATGATGTCCTCCTCATTTTGGATTTTGAAAGGCTCTTTTTATAATCCTGCCCTTTCCGTTTCAGGGGGTTTCAGATCGAATCCAAGTTAAACTTGAAAACAATGGGTCATAAAAGCTTATCCGAAATAGGCTTAAAAACCGATGCTCGAATTCAATGAAATAATCAGTTTACCGTTTTCGGCTTCTACGGGATAGGTTTTTATGGGACTTTTTGCAGCTCCGGAAATAGGGCTGCCGGAATAATCATAGGTAGATTGAAACACACTGCAACAGCGTATGTTCCGTGTGCCGGCAACCGGATCAATTCGTCTTCCCATGTGGGCGCAGCAGTTTCGGAAGGCATGGAACTTTCCGTCCGCATCGAAAAGCAGCAGAATTCTTTCCGGAAGTTTTTTCCCCTCGAGGCGAATGGCGTTTCCCGGTTCAGAGAGTTCCGGCAATTTTTTCAAATCAAGCACCACCCTGTCATCCGTATACCACCAGGCTTCCGGTTCAATGGGAGGTTTCGTTTCACAAATACCGAATATTCGTTTCAGCAGAGACATTTTTGACCTTTTTGAAGAAATTCTTTTTTAGATTGTCCGGTTTTTTTGAAAAAATCGAATTCTTTTTTCCACTTTTTCAAGATATGCGTGAATGTCGCATTTCCTTTCCAGGCCGGAAGCGGACATGTAACGGATTTTACCGAAAATCGGACGCTCATTCCATGCTCGATCGTGAAGACCGAATAACCATGCGACGCCGGCATAGGAGTTGGGATCGCGGCCGTCAATAAAGTATTTGTTGTTGATTGCCAGGGCCGTTCTAAAGGCATTTTCAGGCGAGTCGCTCCATTCCAAGATTTTTTTGCCCCAATACATGCGCATGTAGCCATGCATGAATCCGGTATATTTCATTTCCTTCATTGAGGCATTCCAATAGTCATCATGCGTCTTTGCGTTTTCGAGCTGTTCCCGGGTATAAATAGGCTCCCGCTTGTCGGCTCGATGCTCCGCAAGGGTCTTTTTTGCCCAGTCCGGCAGACAGTCAAACGAATCATACGCTTGATTATAGTGAACGAAGTTGATTGACAGTTCCCGCCTTACGATCAGTTCTTCCAGAAAGGTCTCTTTTTCTTTTTGTAGTTGATCGTCCGCATTCTTAATTTGCAGCGCGATATGGAGCGGTGAGATTTGACCGAAATGCAGATACAAACTCATTTGAGAGGTATCATCGGTCTGCGGTTGGTTTCGATTCCTACCGTACCGAGGAAGTCCGTTGCGGATAAATTTTTTCAAAGACTTTTTTGCCGAGGTTGTTCCGCCTTTCAAGAAGGGGCTCACGGCAGGTACGCTCCGGTCGATGTTCAAATCCTTTAACAGTAAATCGATGTCCGTCAGGTCCAGACTATTAACATTCAGGTTGAGCGAATCTTTTTTTAAACGGCCATGCCGAAATCGGACAAGGCTGGAATCCATGTTTTTTTTAATTTTCGAACGAATGGTTCGAGCGGCATATTCTGCTTTGTCGGAAACGATTTCAACCGGCACAATCACATCGCTTTCAACCTGAACCACTGCGCAGTGGGCTTTAAGGGAGACTTCGTTTCGCCAGGCTTTTTGATGCTTCAGATAGCCCCGGTCGCAAACGATAAGAGATGCGTCCGCACCCAGAATCAAGGCGATTACCGAAGGACAGCCCCGTTGAATCACCATTTTGATGCCCCTGTCACTCAGTGCGGATTGGGTTTCTTTCAGCCCTTGAAGCATAAAAGTATAATGACGCAGGTTGGCCTCCGGGTAATGCGCACTCAATCCAAAAACGACAAGCAGTTTCTGCCCCAATTTGTTGGCTTTATGTATCGCAAATTCCAGGGCGTGATTGTATTCCAGACGTTGGGACTGCTGCATCCAGTACATCACATAACTGCCGTTTCTTATTCGCAGGCTGTTCAAGCCTTGAATGCGGGTTCTTGGGATTGTCGTTTGCATACCTGTTTTTAATGCTTTTGTTCAAGTATTTGAAAAGGACTTTTAGCTGCAGTAAAGAAAGGGGCCACAAACGAAAAGCACCCGATACACGGTGCCTTGATCAACGTTATCTGGAAAGCATTCCCCGGCTGACTGCTTCTTCAATGAGGTTAATGGTATATTCCCAGAGAAAGGGGGCCTCATGCTTCGTAATTTCGTTTCTTGCAAGCACCTGCCTGCTGATCACATGATTTTTCTGCCAGGTTTTACCGTTGTTATGGTAGTTGTGCAAGACAGGCTGCAGCCTGTCGAGCGCAGCCGCAAAAAGCGATTCCGAAGAAGTTTGAGCTTCGAATTCATTCCATAGAGTGCGAAATTCTTCTCCCTGATCCTTCGGCAGCAAATTGAAAATACGATCCGCCGCCTTTTGTTCTCTTAATTCCTTGTCTTCGCATTTCTGCGCACTGTAACAGAAGGTGTCGCCTGCGTCGATTTCAACCAGGTCATGAATCAACAGCATTTTCAGGACCCGCAACCAATCGATTGCCGCATTTTGGGCATATTCGGATAATACAATGGCCATAATTGCAACGTGCCATGAGTGCTCAGCGGAATTTTCCTGTCGACTACCGTCCATCAGAATCGTTTGCCGCGATATGCGTTTCAGTTTGTCAATTTCTTTTATAAACCGAATTTGTTTTTCGAACCTGCTGCTTTCCATTTTTTTTACCATATCGATGATCGGGCGTTTTTTAAATGCGGATCGTTCAGTTCTCGCGATGCGGTTGAGCCTCGGAGTTTACCCTTTCGAGAATTTTTTGCAGGGCGATGCGGATGAATGATGCAAAACCGTCATCACCGGACGGATCAATTTCAAGTGACTGGATGCCCGTTTTTCAAAAAGCCGTGAGTTTTGAAAAATTCCGGAAGAACGGAAATGCGATCCATGAGCAAGGCCTGGCATCAGCAATACCGTTAGACCTGCCTGAAAGATGATTTTGCGGATCAAGCCGGATGCAGAGACTTAAATGCCCCCACCAGAAAATGGATTCAGGCCATGGATATTAGCTACCATTGCCCAATCGTATGCGTCAATGAAAAACTCTATAAATACCCAAGGTTCTTGGCTATCCATTTAATATTTTAACAGACGGTTTGTTTCTGGCGACCATGAAAACGTCTCGAATTTGGTGCGATGAGCTTTTTTTCATCAGATTAAAAATTTTTCCTTATGTACAAATTAAAATGGATTGTGTTAGAAAACTCTAAATCCAGCCCGATGATGTTGTGCGAGAGTTTTTTCGAACCCGTATCCGAGTTCTCAGGCCGCATTTTATTTATTTGTGCAGAATGATTATAAACAAAAAATCGACCTGCTCCGCGATGCAATTGTTCCGATTGATTGGAAGCCCGTTGGTTGTTAGAACGCTTTTTCATCCATATAACAACCAAGCGACTCCGTGCTAAAAAGTTCACATGGAAAGTGAGTCTCATGTTCACCGAAACCATATCCTATCCGGCGGCTCTTCTGGCCGGGCTAATCTCTTTTTTTTCGCCTTGCATCCTTCCGCTTATGCCGGCTTATTTTTCCTTTATAACGGGTGTTTCTTTGGAAGATCTGACAGGGGAGGGGGATAAAAAACTCAGGAAAAAAATATTGTTTTCCACTTTATTATTTGTTTTTGGTTTTTCATTCATATTCATTCTATTGGGCGCTTCCGCTTCCTACCTCGGAGGTTTGATTTATCGGTATAAAAAGTTAATCATAATACTCGGCGGTGTGCTAATTGTTATATTTGGTATCCATCTGATCGGTATCTTTCGCATTCGTTATCTTCATTACGACAAGCGGATCCATTTGGGTAGCAAGCCGTTGCATTTTTTAGGGTCTTTTATTGTCGGTATGGCGTTTGGAGCCGGCTGGAGTCCCTGCATCGGTCCAATTCTGGGATCGATGCTCATTATCGCCGGCAGCAAGGAAACGGTCTGGCAGGGAATTCTGCTGCTTAGCGTCTATTCTGTTGGATTGGCGATACCGTTTATCATCCTGTCTGTTTTTATCAATTTTTTGCTCCGCATATTTTATCGAATTACCCCGATCATGAAATATATAAATGGCGTCGCAGGAATCCTGCTGATTCTGGTGGGAATCTTCTTGATAAGCAACAACCTTCCTTTATTATCCATCTGGGATTAAAATTTCCATGAGAAACAAATTTTAAAGTTTCGAGTTTTTCTGTTGATCTGTTTTATGATCTTCATCACGGCAGTATCCCCCACTTCGACATCGGAGCCTTGAATCAATCCAAACCGTTACAAAAAATGAACTTAAAAAAAATACAAACGAACGGCAGGGGTGTTACTTCCGTTCAAATAATGACCGTCAGCATCGCAAGCCCTAAGAAAAGCAAGGCCGTTCCTAATTTGACCTTGCCCATGTTATCCTGAAAAATACGGGTAATTCGTTCCGAGCTTATCCCTTTGTAGGTTAGAAAAAATACAAGGAACAGCGGTAATATAAAACCGACATTATAAATCGCAAGAAAAATGTAGCCTTCAATTTCCTTATCAGCCTGAACAAGATAAGCAATGGTCGGAAAATAAATCTGGCCCGTGCATCCGAGTTCAAATACCGAAATAAAGAATCCCATTAAAAGTGAGCTTCCGATGAGTGCTGTCGATTGCGTTTGGGTTCGAATCGATTTGTGTATTCGCTGCTTCATTTTCAAAGGAAGCTGAAGTATCATATCCTTTGTTTTTCCTTTTCGTATTTTTATATAATCCCAAAGGCTTAACCCTGAAAGAACGATTAAAGCGGTAAAAAGAAGCCAATGAATCACTTGCGAAACAATTGAAAAAGATTCCGCCATTCTCAAGGTCTTGAAGAACCCGAGGCCGATAAGATAATACGTTATAAATACGGATGCGGTATAAAACAGTCCGATGACAAGAACTTCTCGTTTTCCTTTTCCGGCAAAAGACAGGGCGGCCAACAGGAATATCAGGGTTGTGAAGGCGCATGGATTGATTCCATCGAGAAGACCCGCTGTAATAACGGGCAAAAAAAGAAGTTTTTTTCCTGCGGATAATTCAGGTGCCTCATTCAGGGCTTCCGTTTCAGTGGGAGCGATTTGAGAGAATTCTTTAATTGCCAGTTGTTTAAAAACCTGCCCAATCTGTTTATCTCCCTGAAGAACATGGTTCCTTAGAATCAATACGGGAAATGCAGTATTTTCCACATTCAGATCCTTCATTCTTCTTTGAAAGGCTACGAACACATCCGGTTTCAGGACATCAAATCTTCGAACCGCGATTGATTTTCCCAAGTCTTTTTCGAGCCTGGGAATCTCATTTTCAAGAAATTGCATGCATCTTTTGCATTTTGGGGTGAAGTAATATTCAACGGTGATTCGATCAGCCGGTTCATTATCTTTCTTATAATCTTTTTCGACTTTGGTCACGCCGGAATCGTCGGTTTCATCTTCATTCGACACGACAATGCCTCGAATGGTATAAATAACTTTTTCCATACCCGGACGGTTTGTCGTTATAATCAGAATATATTTAAATTCCCCTTCTTCTTCTTCGAAGAAATCCAGAACAACTTTTATAGCCGCTTTTTCCCCGGGAAGAAGAATGATATGTGTCGGGCTGACATGAGCGCAGCCGCACAAGCTGATTATTTTTATCTCAAGGCTCTTTCTTTCCGTGTTTTCTGCAAAGAATTCAAAAGATCGGATACCCTCTTTTTTCACGTTTCCGAGGTCGTATTCGGTTGAAAAAAATATTCCACCGGCAACGGCTGTTGAGATCAAAAAAAACAAAAACGCGAAAGCCGCAGAAATCAGGAGGGTTCGAATGGTGGAAGCTGGATGGTGATCGCGCATCATTTTTTCCGTCCGATCTACTAACGGTGGTTTAAAATTCCGTGTGGCTTGGAGTCTATTTTTCGATGTCACGATTATCCGGGTTTTCGATACAAAAATACATCAAAACCGCGACGGGTGCAATCGTCAGGTTTTTTTGGAGAAAGAAAAAGAAAATACGATCGGCGGGCAAACGGTTAATTCAATTCAGTGATGGTTGCTTTTATTTTTTTACGAACAGATAGATGGCAAGAGCAAAAAGAATGAGAGCAAATATTTTTTTGAAATTAGCCGTTGAAACATGTTCAACCAGGCGAGCCCCTATTTGGGCGCCGACGATCCCACCGGCACCGAGCAGGATACCGGCTTTGTAATCAATATTGGCAAGTTTGTTGTGAGCCAGAAGGGCAGAGATTGAAATGACTAAAATGGCGAGAAAGGAAGTGCCTACCGACTTTTGTGCGGAGTAGCCCATAAAAAGCAGCAGCGGTACAATGAGAAAGCCGCCTCCCAATCCGGCGAAAGCAGCACCGATGCCTACAACGACTCCGCTCAGCAGAATGATCAAAATGCTGGTGTTCATTTAGAAACCACTCCCTTTGATCGAACTTTTCCGGGAAATGATCGAGATTGTCCTTCCTATATCAATTGCGTTGGATGCTGTAAAGGAAGGATTTTGGGGTTTCTCAAAATAGTGGACACACCGAAGAGCAAAATTGTAAAGAGAAGCAGGAGGTGTGTCTATGCCAAGGAGGTACGATTTAGAATTCAAGTTGGAAGCGGTGCGGATGGCATCGGAGCCAGGAGTGACCGCAAGGGATGTGGAGAAGCGACTTGGAATCGGCCAAGGGGTTTTATCCCGCTGGAAGCGACAGCTTAAGGATGACGGAAAGCATGCTTTCCCCGGCAAGGGGCATTTAAAGCCCGAGGATGATGAACTGAGGCAGTTAAAAAAAGAATGTGAGCGCCTTCGCCGGGAGCGTGATATCTTAAAAAAAGCAGTGGCCATCTTCTCGACGGACCCGCATCGGTATTCGGGTTCATAAGCGAGCACCGCACGGTTTTCAGTGTGTTGGAGATGTGCCGAGTTCTTGAGGTGTCTCGCAGCGGATATTATCGGTGGTTGAAGCGCAAGCCGAGCCGGCGCGATATGGATAATGAGCGGTTGGATGCGCAGATCCGGCAAATCTATGACGGCAGCAAGGGGCGCTACGGAAGTCCCAAGATCACTCGAGAGCTTGAGGATCGAGGCTGCCGGGTGAGCAAGAGCCGGGTGGCCCGGAGGATGCGTGCCATCGGGCTTCGTTCCAAGATCCGCCGGAAATACCGGGTGACCACTGACAGCAAACATCATTTTCCAGCAGCGCCGAATCTTTTGGAACGAAATTTTACCACAAACGCTCCCGACCAAACGTGGGTGTCGGATATTACGTACTTGGCAACCCGTACAGGGTGGTTGTACTTGACCGTGATTATCGATCTGTTCTCCCGTCTGGTGGTCGGCTGGGCGCTGAGCAGTTCGTTGAGCCATGAAATGGTGGTTACGGCACTGAAACGGGCGGTAAGGAGCCGTCGTCCGGGCAAGGGGGTTGTTTTTCACTCGGATCGAGGGATTCAGTATGCATGCGGCGATTTTCGCAAGGAACTCGATAACTGCGGATTTATTCAAAGCATGTCCCGCAAGGGAAACTGCTGGGACAATGCCGTTGCCGAATCGTTTTTTGGTATTATGAAAACAGAACTGGTTTATCACGAACGCTATGAAGGTCATCAAGATACCTTGCATTCGATCTTTGAATATATCGAGGTGTTCTACAACCGGCAGAGAAAACACTCCACACTGGGGTATCTTTCACCGGCTGAATATGAAAAACAAAAAATAAACCTTTGCGCTTGACCGTGTCCACTTTTTCCGGGAAAATCCA
>JAHDSC010000175.1 GCA_018432925.1 Desulfobacterales bacterium
AACACCCCAGAATACAAATACAATGACAATCGCGCCCAAGAGAATCTTAATGATCCAGGTGCCTGCATTTTTTCGCATCAATCGGAGCATAGCATTCCTTTCAGATCTTTCATTTGCTGAAATTTTCTTCTTCCGCCCGATCGTGCCATACATCAATGAATTTCGATGGCCGGAAGAGAATTCCGCCCGCCGTCCTCACCATTTTCGAACGGAAACCAGCTTCAGCGGAATCAATAAAATGTCGATAAAAATGGCTTTTTGACGTGCGAATCAAGAAGTAATGATTGTAACCGGTTTGTCATGTTTGTCGATTTTCATTCCAACGGAGGTTGAACAGAATACACAAAGGTATTCATACTCGTCACCCTCCGGAAGAACGAGAAGAAGACGCTCGCGTACCGGCACCGCTCGTTTGCAGCGCGGGCAATACAGCTCGGTTGCATTGAACTCCTTGAATGTGTCAAAGCGACCCGTTCGTTTGTAAAATGAATCGAATGGTTTCATCGTACGTTTCTATCCATTCAATATAAATTTAAAACATGTCTTCGGCGGCCATGGAAATCAGTTCGCCGATTGCTTTCGTTCCATTGGATGTAAATATCATGTCAGCCTGGCCCGGGTTTTGTAAAAACAAAAAAAGTCTTCATATGTTCAATATCTTGTGCGTTTGAAAAGAAAATATACTATTTTCAAACATGCCATTTGTCAACCATTTCCCCATTCCATTTACCGGCTGGAAATTTTGGAAATTGAATCCATCGGGACCGATCGGGTCATCCAGCGTTTCATCCACCCGAAATCCGTTTCATGCGGCCTTGCTTGTCAAAATAACTATTGACAATTATTATCGCTCTTGTTAATCGAAAATACTTTGAACAGGGGCTGTAGCTCAGCTGGGAGAGCGCATGACTGGCAGTCATGAGGTCGTCGGTTCGATCCCGATCAGCTCCACCAAATGATTACAAAGGGTTGACCGATACCGGCAACCCTTTTTTTGCGGGTTTTTCATGACGAGACGCCGGCGTGCTTTGGGGCGAGGTTCAATGAATTTCTAAAAGGATTTCCTCTTGCAGTCACGACAAGCCAGTTGAAACTCTCCCCGGCAAATCAACGAATACGCTTACCGCTGCCGTCCAAACCGGTGGCTTGGTCATTAAATGACCCGACGGGTCTCCATGGCTTTTTGCAGGGTCACCGCGTCGACATATTTCAGGTCGCCTCCCACGGGGATCCCGGAAGCAATTCTCGTCAATTTCACCGGGTGCGTTTTAAGGCACTCGACGAGATAGGATGCGGTTGCCTCTCCTTCAACCGTTGTGCTCGTGGCAAGCACCACTTCCTCAATGCTTTCTTTCGCGATCCTTGATAACAGTTCTCTGATTCGAATGTCATTCGGCCCGACACCGTCCATGGGAGAAAGCACACCTTGAAGAATATGATAACGTCCTTTAAATGAACCGGTTTTTTCAATCGCGACCATATCCGCGGGTTGTTCCACCACACATAACATTCCGGCATCTCTTTTCGGGTCGCTGCAAATATCGCAAACATCTTTGTCGCTGAGGCCAAAGCACATGGAACAAATCCTTATCTTGTTTTTCAGCTCCAATATGCTGCCGGAAAGATTCTCGGCATCTTTGCGGGGCGAACGAAGGATATGCATTGCCAGACGCTCGGCGGTCTTTTCCCCTATTCCCGGCAATCGGGAAAGGTTTCGAATTAAATTCAGTATGGATGGAGGATAATGGGCCATAACCACAAGTGCCTTCTGATTTAAAAAAATCCCGAATTCCTAAAAAGCGGTTTCAAAACCTTCCATCGGGTTAAAGAGCAACTCGGAGCCGAGAAGTTCAACCGCAGGAATACATTGGGTTTAGGATCCGACGCCTCATCCCGCCACAGAGATTGGGTTCAGGGAGAGGTCGTGAAACCATTTCGAATCAATTACATTAATCCCGGAATGTTCATGCCGCCGGTGAGCTTGCTCATCTCCGCTGAAATCATTTCCTGAGATTTCACCAGTGCGTCGTTTACCGCCGCAAGGATCAGATCTTGAAGCATTTCAACATCTTCTGGATCAATAACTTCTTTTTCGATTCGAATGGAAACGATCTGCTGCCTGCCATTTGCCTGGACCGTCACCATGCCGCCGCCGGAAGTTGCTTCCACCGTCTTTTCCGCCATTTCTTCCTGCAGTTTCAGGATCCTGGACTGAAGCTTCTGAGCTTGCTTCATCATATTCGCCATGCCTTTCATGAAAAACACCTCCTATCGAATGAAACCTTTGCATGAGGTCCCCTTCCGTTCGCTTTCTGAGTCCGGCTCCAGTTTAAGGTCGTAAAATACTTTTTGTTTTCGTCCGGTTAAAAATTGTCGCCGTCCTTGAACGAAATGAACCATTTTCCAAAGGTCACAGAATCTTGACATCAACAACATTGCCATTGAAAATTTCCATGGTATCTGCAACCAGAGGGTGACTCAGGGCATCCTGCTGCAGCAGGGCGGTCTGAGTTTTTCTCTGATTTTCACGGTCCGGATCGAAATGATTTATAATATCGAGATCGATTGCATCCCCAAAAAATTTGGAGCAGATCTTTTTCAAAATTGCGATGTTTTTATTTCGTCGAATAACCTTAATATTAAACTCACCGCCGCTTACCTCAATAACCAGATTCCGGGCGGCGGGCTTTTTTAAGGAACACTTGGTCAGGCTGGCGGCAAGGGAGGGATGCATTTCCGAAACCAGATCAATTATTTTTTTCCAGGTCTGGTCTAGATCCGGATCGACGTTCCCGGAAATGGAAACAAAAGCGGCTTTCGGTTCCGCGGTGCCGCTCGGATCGGATAAAGCGCCGGAAAAGTCCTGTATTTGGCCGGAAGAAACGGTTTCTTTTTCAGCGCCGACGCAGCTTGCCGGATTATTATGAATATCATCTCTCAGACGATCAAGCTTTTCTATAAGCATGTCAACCGGCAGAACGGGTTGGGTCTGCAGGATTCGGATAAATGCCATCTCAAGAGCCAGCTTGGGTTGAGATGAAAACCGGATCGCCGCTTCCTCCTTAAAAAGGATATCAAAAATCCGGCTCAAAAAGGTTGAGGAAACATCTTTTACCTGATCAAGGATCCACTCGATCTCGTGTGCAGGAAGATCAACCAGTTTGCCGGTATTTTTCCCAATCTTCACTACCAGCAAATTTCTGAATTGTTCGAGCAGATCCGCATAAAGCTTTTTAATATCATGGCCGCGGCGGCATGCCTCATCCAGCGTATCCAGAAAACCGGACATATTCCCCCGCAAGATGGCTTCGGAAATATCAAAAATAATTTTTCTGTCAATCACACCCAGCAGATTCAGTATCGCGTCCTGCTCAATCGCTCCTTCCGCGCTGGTTATAACTTGGTCCAGGAGGCTTAAAGCATCCCTCATGCTTCCCCCGGCTTCTCGTGCAATGAGCCAGAGGCTTTCCGCATCGATCGCAGCACCTTCTTTTTTGCAGATATTCTCCATGTGCCGTGAAATCGATTCGTTGTCAATGCGGCGGAAATCATACCGCTGACATCGGGAGAGTATCGTTATCGGGATCTTGTGAGCTTCAGTGGTTGCAAACACAAACATGATATGGGGGGGCGGCTCCTCAAGCGTCTTTAACAAAGCGTTGAAGGCGGCTATGCTGAGCATGTGGACTTCATCGATAATATAGATCTTATAAAGGCTGTGGGCGGGCATGTACTTGATGTTCTGCCGCAATTCCCGGATCTGGTCCACGCTGTTATTGGATGCTCCGTCAATTTCAAACACGTCCACCGAACTTCCGGAAGTAATTTCGATGCACGATCTGCACTCATTGCACGGAATCGGGGTGGGTCCTTCCTGACAATTCATGGCCTTTGCCAGGATACGGGCGACGGTGGTTTTCCCGGTCCCTCTCGGACCCGAAAACAAGATCGCATGGGCAACCCGCTTGGATGAAATGGCATTGATCAGGGTCCGGGTAACGTGATCCTGATTAATGACTTCACTGAAGGTCTGGGGACGATACTTTCGGGCAAGAACAAGATAGGACATTTTCGTATTCAGTGTTTTAAATTTTGAACGTAACAACCGAATCCGGTTTGTTCGGTTCCAACAAATCGACAGGATTCACGGCCGTCAGAGAGTGACGGTCGCGAAGACTTTTTTAAAGGACATGATATTTTTTGGCGGAGAGAGAGGGATTCGAACCCTCGGTGCCGCTTTTGACAGCACACACGATTTCCAGTCGTGCTCCTTCGGCCAGCTCGGACATCTCTCCCAAAAAAACATCCTATTCCGGACAAATCAGGGATGCAATCGCAACGCATTCAAATCAATTGGGTTGCAAGCGGCACATCACGGCTTAGATTGCCCTGAATCCGTGGCGGAGAGGGTGGGATTCGAACCCACGATCCCGTTTTTGACAGGATACCGCTTTTCGAGAGCGGGGCCTTCAGCCACTCGGCCACCTCTCCGGAACCCGGGTGGAAGTCAGTTTAAATATCCTTTTTGACAAAACCTGTCAATAATTTAACTTGAATAATATAATTCTTTCGAGTATCTGTTATCTTTTTTTAAACAAAAATATGGAAAGGCTTCCAAACCATGGCAAAGGTCATTCCTTTCAGAGGAATTCTATATAATCCGGATAAGATCGGGGATCTATCGGATGTTGTGGCACCACCCTATGATGTGATCTCGAAACAGGACCAGCAAAATTTTTATGACCGTCATCCGAACAACATTATCCGTCTGATATTGGGTAAAACAACCGAATTTGACACGGTCGAAAACAACGTTCACACCCGAGCGGCGGCGTTTTATAAAAAATGGCTTTCCGACAAGATCCTTCTGAAGGACAAATCTCCGGCCTTCTATCTGACCTCGGTTGATTTTTCCCTGGAAAACAAAGCCGTTTCACGATATGGCCTCATTGCACGGGTCGGCCTCGAACCTTTTGACACGGGCGTGGTGCTTCCCCACGAGAAGACTTTTTCCCAAATCAAATCGGAGAGGCTGGAGCTTATGAAAACATGCCATGCCAATTTCAGCCCGATTTTCTCGCTGTATTCGGATCGAAACAACATCCTTGGCACGTTAAAAGAAGCGGCCTTGAAAAACCCTCCGGACATTGATCTCTTGGATCATCAGGATCGGAGGCACCGTCTCTGGAGAATAACCGACCCATCCGTTCACCGGTATGTTACGGATGCCATGGGCAACCGGACGCTTTTTATAGCGGATGGGCATCATCGGTACGAAACCGCTTTAAACTATAAAGAACGGGTGTCGAGAGATAATCCCGGTTTCTCCGACGATCATCCGGCCAACTACATAATGATGTGTCTTTGCAGCATGGAAGATCCGGGCCTCGTGATCCTTCCGGCGCATCGGATGCTCACAAACATTCAGGAGTCGGTACTCTCAAAATTTATCCGGAAAGCGGAAAAATATTTTGACATCCGGTCGATTCCATTTGAAAAAAACGGACGAGAGAAATCTCAAGCCGAATTCATATCCGATCTCCGATCCGGCGGGAAAAAGAACACCATTGGCGCCTTCCTGAAGGGGTGTTCGAAATTTTTCCTTCTTACACTGAAACCCAATCTCATGGAACAACGGTTCGGTGACGAGATTCCGGAATCATTAAGAAAGCTGGATGTGACCGTTTTGACCCGTCTCATTTTGGTAGAGATCCTTGGTTTCGACAATTCTCGACTGGATAACGAAAAACAGATTGCTTACTCAAGCACTGAAAAAGAAGCCATTGAAGCGGTGGCCTCCGGAAGATGCGATATCACCTTCATTCTCAATCCAACAAAAATCGAGCAGGTACGCGATATTGCCAAAACAGGACTGACGATGCCGAGGAAATCGACTTATTTCTATCCCAAGGTAATAACCGGCCAGGTTCTGAATGACCTGAACCCGGATTGACCCTCCCGTCAAAAGCTTTTCCTCGCATCCCTTGTGATCGGACCTTTTCCCGCGCGTTTACAATTCAGCTCCTGCAATCAGGGCAAAAACATTTTTTCCGCTTCATCGGTATAAGAACCGTTTTCACGATAAATTATCAAAGGAGGACCAATCTTTGCGCCGGGCCTTCCGCCTTTCATTCCCTCAACCAGGATCAATTTGGCTTCCGTATGCCGGCCGGAATGAATCATTCGAAGAAATTTCGGCTCAATGTGGAGAGATCGCATTTTCTCTACAATATCCGCGGTTCGTTCCGCCGGAAAGATCATTGCGAACCTTCCGCCGTTTCGCAGCATGGATCGGGCGGTTTCCAAGACATCCGAAAGGGTGATCATGATTTCGTGGCGGGCAACCGCACGTTGATCGTCCGGATTGATTCTTCCGGCTTGGACTCTTCTGTATGGCGGATTGCTGATCACCCAGTCCACCGCTCCTGAAAGCATATTCTGCTTCAGTTCCTTCATGTCTTTGCAGATAACGGAAATCCGGTCCGCCATTTGATTTTCTTCTACATTGAGGGATGCAATTTCAGCCAGCATCTCCTGGATTTCAATTGCATAAACGCTGATATCCGGATTACGATAAGCCAGCAACAGCGAGATGATCCCGCATCCGGTGCCCAGTTCAAGAATCCGGTCGCGTGGACGCGGTCTGACATGAAAAGCCAGCAATACGGCATCGATGGAAAACCGGTATCCGTTCCGGTGCTGTTTAACCCGGATACGACCGTTGAAGAAAGTGTCCGTCGTCAGAGATTTCATGATTGATGCGTTAAAAAAACAAACAGGAATAAGGAGGAAAGAGATTTATTTGCATGGAACGGCGAACCGGTTGATTCCATTCCTTCTCGATCGCCGCCATTTATATGATTATCCTCGGATTGAACCGATTTTGAATTTTATTTCCTCAACGAGTTCCTTTCCCATCGCATCGTTGATCTTTGCAATGATTTCTTTTTTTAAAAACTGAAGCTGATGAAGCCATATCGAGTTGGTTACATTCACCAGAAGAAGCTTCCCCTTGAATGCCTCCGGCCGGGCGTTTTCTGCGACAGCCTTTCCCACCGCCGTATCCCACAGACTCCAAATCACTGTCAGCTCTTTGTCCGAATCCCGGCGGCAGGTCTTCATTACTTTTTTAAGTACACTTCCGATATGAACCGCTTCGATGTTGTATTTTCTCCGATCTTTCATGGGAGCGGAATTTACCGGGTTATGGATATACGTGTCAAGGAAAACCATCCGGATCTTTCACCGACGACCTTTCAGCAGAGGACAAAAAATATCAAAATCCAAACCTGCGTTTTACCCGGCTTTTGCTTTTTCCTTGACTTGAAATATTTGCCAACTATAATAAAATTTCGATTTTCGAGTATTCCGCTTCTTAAATTATCAACCAAACAAAATGGATCTGCAGGATAAACTTATGAATTGGGATTGGGAAAAACTGAAGCAACAACAGGAAGGCAGAAGCAATGTGCCCCCCCAGATGGATGAATTGGTAAAAAAGTTCAAAAAATTCAAGCTGCCGGGTGGTCCGATTCTGATACTCATACTTATTGCCTTGTTTCTGGGTTCTTCCATGTTTTATACCATCGGAGTAGATGAAGTGGCCGTTGTTCAGCGATTCGGCAAATATGTCCGCATCGGTCAGCCCGGTCTTAATTTCAAGCTACCGGCCGGTATCGAAAAGGTTACGAAGGTTAAGGTCCGACGCATTTACAAAGAAGAGTTCGGGTTTCGAACAATAAGGGCCGGCGAACAAAAGACTTTTTCTTCGGAAGACTCGAACGTGTCTCTGATGCTTACCGGAGACCTGAACGTCGCCGTAGTTCCCTGGATCGTCCAGTACCGGATCAAAGATCCCTACAATTTTTTGTTCAAGGTGAAAGATGTCCGGGGGCTTCTCATGGATATGTCTGAGGCCGCCATGCGGCTTGTGGTCGGAGATAGAAGCATCAATGAAGTCATCAGCAAGCGGGAAGAAATTGCGAACGAGGCTGAAATCCTCCTTCAAAAAGAACTTGACAATGCGGAAACCGGCATCAACATCGTCACCATAGAAATGCAGAGAACCAACGTGCCCGAACCTGTTCAGCCATCGTTCAACGAGGTCAACCAGGCCACTCAAGAAAAGGAAAAATTAATTTACCAGGCCAAGGAAGAATACAACAAGGAAATTCCCGCCGCCATTGGGGAGGCGGAACGAACGGTAAAGGTGGCGGAAGGATATGCCCTTGACAGGGTCAACCGGGCGAAGGGGGATGCCGAAAGGTTTGCGGCCGTTTATGAGGAATATGTCAAGGCAAAGGATGTCACCAGAAGACGGCTTTATCTTGAAGCGCTGAAAGATCTTTTCCCCAAACTGGGAAAGAAGTACCTGATTGATCAAAACCAGAAAAATCTTTTACCTATTCTAAATCTCGAAAAAGAAAAATATGGTATAGAAAAATGAAATCCAAAAATATTATTTTAACCGTTGTCGTAATTGCGTTTGTATTTGTTTTTGCCGCCGCATACATCGTTGATGAAACCGAGCAGGTGGTGATAACCCAATTCGGCAAGGTAATCGGCACCCCAAAAACGGAACCCGGGCTGTATTTTAAAGTTCCTTTCATTCAAAATACAAATTATTTTCCGAAAAACCTTCAGATTTGGGACGGCGATCCGGGCCAGATACCCACCTTGGACAAAACCTATCTATGGGTTGATGCCTTTGCCAGGTGGAAAATTGTTGACCCGATTAAATTTTTTCAGACCGTGAACAACACGCTCAGCGCCTTGGGGCGACTGGATGATATCATTGATCCCGCCGTAAGAAATTTTATTACCTCTCACAGCCTCATCGAAACAGTTCGAAAGAGTAACCGGGAGTTGGACACTTTCGAAATCGGCCTGGAAGACATAATGCAAGAAAAAAGGGTCTCATACCGGATAGCAACCGGTAGGGAAAAAATAACCGAGGGAATTCTGAAACAGGCGCAACCCAAGCTGGATAAGTTCGGCATCGAACTGGTCGATGTCAAAATCAAACGGGTGAATTACGTGGAAGAAGTAAGAAACTCGGTTTACGCGCGAATGATCGCGGAACGAAGACAGATTGCGGAAAAATTCCGCTCCGAAGGAAAAGGTGAGGCCCAAAAGATTATCGGAGAAAAAGAGCGGGATTTGAAAAAAATTACCTCTCAAGCATACAAAACCGCCCAGGGAATCATGGGAAAAGCCGATGCCGAGGCAACCGTCATCTTCGCCAAATCTTACGGAATGGATCCTGACTTCTATTCATTCACCAAAACGCTTGAGATTTACAATCAGTCTTTAGACGAACAGAACTCCCTTGTCCTTTCAACGGATTCGGAGTTTTTAAAATATCTGAAAGGATTTTCAACCAAACCCTGAAAAACGAAAAACAGAAAAGGCACCCACGCTTCTTAACCATCCGGTGCCTTTTCTGTTTTTTATATGGTAGAGATTTCGAAAATAATTACTTATCTCTTCTTTCTCTGATGTCGCGTGCGCGCCAGAAGCTTCCTGTGCTTATGCTTCCTCATTTTTTTTCTTCTTTTTTTTACAACGCTGCTCAACGAATCACCTCCCTAATGTATCCTCTTTTTTAATTCGGAATACCGATATCATCATTTTCAATTATTTGTCCACTGTTTTTTTTAAGAACGCAGGTTTCACGCCCCTCCGTTCTCCGGAGTACCGATTGAACCAATGGAGAAACGCGCATGGCATGTAACGTTTCACCCCCGGCAAAGGGTGGAAAATCGGGTTAAAAAATTATGTACACTTTCTTGACTTTTTAAACCGGTTGATTCCGGAAGCATGTTGTGTTAGTTTCCATAAAAAAACGGCCTCCCTTGCCGATTCCATGCGCATACCCATTTTTGTACGGTGAAACTCTTCATGCAATCGAAACCTTTAATTATCAATGAAATCAACGAACTCAAAAGGTTCAGTACCACTCAAATCCGCGTCTTGAATAATTCGGTTGCAATGGCTGAAGAATTAACCAGTAATTTCTATAAAATGTCGGCGAGCCAATGGCTTCGGCCCAAATATGATATCCGGACCCTGGATCAACTTCGCGCCGAAGAAATTGTTCACGGCCCATTCGCCCAAATTATCCGTTACAAAGGCCAGCGAAAAAACACATCCTTGGGTTCTTTAACCTACGACTTTTACAAAATATGCCTTCAGGACCACTCCATCCTTGCCGCCCTGAAACAATCATCGGAACTGAAATTTTTTCCTTTCACGCTCTACATTGTTACTCACGAATTGATCCACATCGTCCGGTTCAGCAAATTCCTGCAAAACTTTGAGGCGTCACCCGAAGAAAAAATAGAAGAAGAAATCCGTGTTCATAAAGAAACCCATGAAATCCTCCGCGGTGTTCGCGTTCAAGGACTATCGGATATTTTTTCATTCTATAATAAATGGAACATCCCGTTTGACGGGATAAGGAGCCCTCGATAAAAATGCCCTCTCATTCTTGACAATCCGATAAAACTTATTATAGTTAGTAGCGATGTCAAAACCTCCTCCGGGCTCCAATGTCTGTGTTGGGAAGAGGCGTTTAATTCTAATTATTATTATGCATTCAAATGGTTAAATCTTCCATACCACCTTGATCGCCAATCCGATGGAAGGTTTTAAAACCAAATACCGTCCGTTTTGAATTTGAAAACTCAAAAGACTTGTCAACGTATTTTAATTTTTGAAAAACAGGAGGTTTCAAAGCATGCCCATTTACGAATATGAATGCGAAAAATGCGGCGCAATCGAAGAAGTTTTACAGAGATTTTCCGATATGCCTCTGGCAAAATGCAAACAGTGTTCGGGAAAGCTTCACAGGCTGATTTCTCATAGCAGCTTCCATCTGAAAGGTTCGGGATGGTACGTCACAGACTATGCGAGCAAATCCCAGAGTTGCTCCGCTCCTCCTAAAACGATAGCTGATTCATCTTCCAAAAAACCGGATGAACCCAAAAAAGCCATCGATAAAACTTCATAATATTTAATTCTTGCCTTTTTCATTACTTCCTGAACCGAATGGGGGTTTTATTGCAATTTTCAATGGATCGTTCAACCGGCCTGTTATATTAACATTCGATGGTTCATCATAATTCGATGCATTGAAGATTCGATCCGGACTCGGATGTGGTGGGATTTAAACAGCCGAGGACGAAAAAGAACATGATTCCGGATCAAACTGTTTCCGTTGAACCGGATGGAATCTTCCTAATTATAAAAAACATAATTTTTCGCATTCTTTCAATAAGATAGAATGGAGCCGAAAGGCAAGTGGCTTAAAAAATTAACACCCATCTCTTTACAAATAAAAATGGGTGATTATAGTTTTCACTTAAAAATGAAAATCCGTCATTTCTCATATCGCCGGTAAGCGGCATTTTTGCTTCGATGACAACGATATAGATAGGTAAGGGTTATAATAAGCTTCCGGGCTTTTTGAAGCCGATATAGATGCGATGTAATAATTCATGTTTAAAGTAAAAGGAGAATTTGAACAATGAAACTCAGACCATTGCAGGAGCGAATTTTGGTACAACGTCTGGAAGAGGAAAAAACAACGAAGGGGGGAATCATCATTCCCGATACCGCCAAAGAAAAACCGGCAGAGGGGAAAATCGTCTCCGTCGGCAATGGCAAAATCGGCGACGACGGCAAGCGGATTCCGCTTGAACTGAAGGCAGGAAATCGGATTCTATTTGGGAAGTATTCCGGCACCGAAGTTAAAATCGAGGGCGAAGAATACTTGATCATGCGGGAAGATGACGTTCTTGGCGTAATTGAATGATTAAATGAAACGGAGGAGAAATCAAGATGGGTGCAAAAATAATTAAATATGATATGAAAGCCCGAGAAGCAATGCTGAAGGGGGTCAAAACACTCGCTGATGCGGTAGTGGTCACTCTCGGTCCCAAAGGGAGAAACGTTGTGATTGATAAATCCTGGGGTTCTCCAATGGTCACAAAAGACGGTGTAACGGTTGCAAAAGAAATCGAACTGGAAGACAAATTCGAAAACATGGGAGCCCAGATGGTAAAAGAGGTTGCCAGCAAGACAAGCGATATGGCCGGTGACGGTACTACCACGGCAACCGTGCTTGCAAGGGCAATTTATGAGCAGGGCCAGAAACTGGTTGCAGCCGGTAATAACCCCATGGCAATCAAGCGAGGAATTGACAAAGCCATTGAAGTTGCCGTGAAAGAACTCCACAACATCAGCAAACCAACCAAGGATCAGCGTGAAATCGCCCAGGTGGGAACGATTTCCGCCAACAACGACGAAACCATCGGCAATATTATCGCTGAAGCAATGAACAAGGTCGGCAAGGAAGGTGTGATTACCGTTGAAGAAGCTAAAGGGATGGAAACCACCCTCGAAGTGGTGGAAGGGATGCAGTTTGATCGCGGATACCTTTCTCCGTATTTTGTAACCGATGCGGAAAAGATGGTCTGTTCGCTGGAAGATCCGTATATTCTCATCCACGAAAAGAAGATCGGCACGATGAAGGATCTCCTTCCCATTCTTGAGCAAATCGCCAAAATGGGCAAACCGCTTATCATTATTGCGGAGGATGTGGAAGGCGAAGCTCTGGCCACTCTGGTAGTAAACAAACTTCGGGGGACACTGCAGGTTGCCGCCGTAAAGGCACCCGGCTTCGGGGACAGAAGAAAGGCCATGCTGGAGGATATTGCAATCCTGACCGGAGGCCAGGTGGTATCCGAAGACCTGGGAATCAAGCTGGAAAACATTAGCCTGGAAAGCCTCGGCAAAGCCAAGCGCGTGAGTATCGATAAAGACAACTCCACGATCGTAGATGGGGCAGGCGCACGCTCCGCTCTGGAAGGACGGGTCAAACAGATTCGAGCTCAAATCGAGGAAACGACTTCAGATTATGACCGTGAAAAACTTCAGGAACGCCTGGCCAAACTGATCGGTGGCGTGGCGGTTATTAATGTGGGCGCAGCGACCGAAACGGAGATGAAGGAGAAAAAAGCCCGTGTGGAAGATGCGTTAAATGCAACTCGAGCGGCTGTTGAGGAAGGTATCGTTCCGGGCGGCGGCGTAGCGCTGGTTCGTTGCCTGGATGCACTGGATAAAATTAAAATTAAAGCCGACCAGAAGCTCGGTGTAAAAGTTGTCATGCGCGCCATTGAGGAGCCTCTCCGTCAGATTGCCAATAACGCAGGCCATGAAGGCTCGGTCGTAATTGACAAGGTTAAAGCCGGTGAAGGGGCTTTCGGTTTCAATGCCAACACCGAAACATATGAAAACCTGATGGATGCCGGCGTGATCGATCCGACCAAGGTCGTTCGATTCGCGCTTCAAAATGCTGGAAGTGTTGCATCACTGATGCTTACAACGGAAGCGATGATCGCTGAAAAGCCCGAAGAAAAGGAAGCGATGCCGGGCGCCCCCGGAATGGGTGGAATGGGCGGAATGGGTGGAATGGGCGGAATGGGTGGAATGTAGTCAGCCCTCACTTTCGCGAAGATTCGGAAAAAGCCCTCATGTATTTTTCATGAGGGCTTTTTTGTTTTGAAAAAACGCATTTTCCCGAGAAAGTCTCAAAATCTTCCATCGGATTTAAGAATCAGGCGTGCGGAAAACCTCAACCGCGGCAATGGAAGATCGAATGCCTTGCATAGGCGCAACGATCCGGACGGAGGCGGTGGTTTTGAAATCAGTCCCGGTAAAGTTTCCGAAGAAGGTGCCGATAATATATTTAGTCTTGAAATCACACATCATTTAAGATCGGACAACTCCTCGAAATTAATGAGTATTTATTTGCCGCACAGAATACGCGGGAATATGAATGACACCCAAAAAAACGGAGCCTTCGATGCTTAGCAGATTTTTTTTACAATTTATTCAATGTCTGTTGATTTTCACTGCAATCATCACATCTCCCCTTTATCTTTTTGCTGCGGAAAGCAGAGATGCGATTGAACATGAGGCCGGTTTTTACTATACGGTTCAAAAGGGAGACACACTCTGGGATCTCTCCGAGCGGTTCTTTGACGTAGCGTGGCAATGGCCCGATCTCTGGCAGGAAAACCGACAGATTTCAAATCCGCACTGGATATACCCCGGAGAACGGATTCGCCTCTATCTGCGAAAAGGGATCGAAACCCCGATCCAGACGGATATGGGATCAAGGATGTGTCAAGAAAAGGAGCCGTCCTATTACCTGTATCCATCCATAGACAAAATCGGATTCATCCGGAAGGAGCCTGTCACAGCGTGCGGAACCATTTTCAAGGCAAAAGATGATAAGTACAACATCAGCCAGGGAGACCTGGTTTTCATTCGGCAGGAAAACGGGACTTCCTTTGGTGTAGGTGAAAGATATACGGTCTATCGGACTTGCAACCCCCTGGAAGACAAAAAAAAGAGCGCTGCGATCGGAACGCAGTACTATATCACGGGAGTAATCGAAATCACGAAAACAGAGCCCGATTTTGCCGTGGGCCGAATTGTTTCATCCTTCCGAAGCATTCAACCGGATGACCTTTTGATGCCTTTTACAAAAAGGTCGCCAAAGATTCTTATGAATGAAAGCGTAAAGGGGCTTTCGGGAAAGATTCTTGTTTCAGAGGAGCATGAAAGGATTTTTGCGGAGGATACCATCGCTTTTATCGACAAGGGAACGGAAGATGGTGTCACTCCCGGACAATTCTACAATATATTTTACCAGGAAAAAGGCCGGTTCAATCCAAAAATGAAAGAAGATGCTCCACTGACACCGATGGATCTGGGAACCCTCCTTGTCCTTCACACCGAAAACACCACTTCAACCGTGCTGATCACCCGCTCCGTTGAAGATATCCATCCGGAAGAAAATATTCGGAGCATGATGCAGTAATACCTTTGAATCATAAGGAATAAAGCGAAATCGCCGTATCTTTATTTGCTTTCCCATCGCCCCCCAAAATTGCCGTTGCGGCGCTCCGGATGGCGTTGGATAGCGTACCCGCCATGAAATACTGGGATGAATGCCCGTCGTGAAATGACAAACGATCTGAACGACCCCTTTTCAGCGCAGAATGTTTGCCGTGCGCTTCTGAAAAACGGCATTATTTCAAAAGCGCAAGCAAAAGAAATCCTTAATAAAAAGGATAGCCTCCAGAAACGGCTGGAAAGGCTTCAAGCCAAAAAAACCTCTTCCCCGGCATCCGATTCCAGGATCAACAATCCTGTAACATTCATCGATGTTTTAACGCCTCTTAAACTGGAAAGGGCGGACGACTCTTTTCGAGGGCTGGATGAGGATGTCATTTATCAGGCTCTTTCAAAAGAATGGGGGATCCCTTATCAGAAAATCGATCCGCTGAAACTCGATCTCAACATGGTAACCACGACGATTCCACGTTCTTTTGCATTGAAACATCTGGTCCTTCCCGTCGCCAGAAAGGATGGAACGCTGACCGTTGCAACGCCGAATCCGTTCAACATCGAGGTGATCGATGATATCACTCGCGTAACCAATTTAAAAGTCAACCTCGTCGTCAGCTCTAAATCCGATATCATAAAGATACTCAACGAATTTTTCGGTTTCAAGCGCTCCATCGCCCAGGCGGAAATTCAGTTCACCGCCCCCCTGGTGGATCTGGGCAACCTGGAACAATATGTTCGACTGAAGTCGGCGGATGAGCTCCCATCCAACGACCAGCACATCATGAACGCGGTAAACCACTTGTTTAATTACGCCTTTGATCAACGTGCAAGCGACGTGCATATTGAACCCAAGCGGGATACAAGTCTGGTAAGAATGCGGATCGACGGAGTGCTTCATACGGTTTATGAGCTTCCGAAAAAGGTGCATAATGCCATTATCAGCAGGATAAAGAATCTGTCCAGGTTGAACATGGCCGAAAAACGGCGGCCCCAGGATGGTCGAATCAAAACCGATAAGGGAGGAGTCGAGGTGGAAATAAGGGTTTCCACCGTTCCGGTCGCTTTTGGAGAAAAAGTGGTCATGCGGGTTATGGATCCGGATATTCTTTTCCAGGACCTGAGCGATTTAGGTTTTACCCCTTCGGATCTGAGCCGATATAATCAATTCGTTTCCATGCCGCATGGAATTGTGCTGGTGTGCGGA
>JAHDSC010000073.1 GCA_018432925.1 Desulfobacterales bacterium
TTACCAAACTCTTCGATGTGCTTGTGGAGCCAAAATTGTTACAGCCTACTTTTATTACCGGCTATCCGATCGAAGTATCTCCTCTTTCAAGAAAAAGCGATTCACAGCCCGAATTTGCCGAACGATTTGAACTTTTCATCGGGGGGATTGAGGTTGCCAACGGGTTTTCCGAGCTGAACGACCCGGCGGAGCAGAAAAAGCGTTTTCTGCAGCAGGTGGAATGCAGAAAAGCCGGCGATGAAGAAGCGCATTACATGGATGAAGATTATATCGAAGCGCTGGAATATGGGATGCCCCCGACAGCCGGCGAGGGAATCGGAATCGACAGACTGGCCATGCTTCTCACCGATTCCGCTTCCATCCGAGAAGTCATCCTTTTTCCCCACATGAAACCAGTTGAAAGGACAAAGGGTTAAGGGTGTACAGCCGAAGGACGGACTGCCTTTGCCTTCGGTATCCGGCCCTTCGCCATTGACCCGATTATTCATCATGTCTCTTGAATCTTTTATAGCCGGTCGCTATCTGAGGGCAAAACAGAAGCAGGCTTTTATTTCACTCATCACCGTCCTTTCCATCGCAGGGGTTACAGTCGGGGTAATGGCGCTGATCATTGTTATCGCCGTTATGTCCGGCTTTGAATCCGATCTCAAATCCCGAATCCTCGGAGTAGAATCCCACGCAGTGATTATGCGACATGGCGGACCGATTTCCGACCACCGCCGGGTGTTGGAATACGTGGAAAACGTTACAGGAGTTGAAGCCGCCACCCCGATTATTTTTTCACAGATCATGGTGCGTTCATCATCCGGGGTGTCGGGTGCCGTTTTGAGAGGAATCGACCCGGAATCAGTGGCCCGGGTCATAAAAATTTTCGACAAGTCCGCTTTGGAAAAAATATCCGCCATCCGGAAAGCGAGCCGGGAAGAAACCGACCTCCCGGAAACACCGGGAGTCATTTTAGGCAAGGAACTTGCCGGGAACCTGGGGGTCACCGAAGGTGACACGGTTTATCTGATATCCGTCCGGGGAATGATTTCCCCGATCGGCCATATGCCATCGATGAAGCCGTTTCAGGTAACCGGATTCTTCGAGTCCGGTATGTATGAATATGATGGATCCCTCGCTTACATTCATCTGAGCGATGCGCAAAAAATTCTTCGGATGGACGATTCCATCAGCGGAATCGAACTCCGTGTAAAAGACATCTATCATGCTAAAAAAATTGCGGACCGGATCATCGAGGGATTGGGGTTTCCATTCTGGGCGAGAGACTGGATGCAAATGAATCAAAACCTTTTTTCCGCCCTGAAACTGGAAAAAACGGTGATGTTCATCATATTGACGCTGATCATTCTTGTGGCGGCTTTTAACATCGCCAGTACGCTGATTATGATGGTGATGGAAAAAACCAAGGATATCGCCATATTAAAGGCCATGGGCGCCACGGATAAAAGCATCAAGAGGATTTTCGTAATTAAAGGGATGGCGATCGGCTCCATCGGTACGATACTTGGTGTGTGCCTGGGATTTATACTGTGCGCGCTACTGAAGCATTACAAATTTATTGAGCTTCCGGGAGATGTTTATTATATCACAACCCTTCCGGTAAAGCTGGAAGCAATCGACGTTTTTTTCATTGCCTCCGCCGCGATGGCGATCTGTTTTCTTGCAACCCTTTATCCGGCTCGCCAGGCATCCAAACTCGATCCGGTTGAGGCGATCCGCTATGGATAGCAGCAATCATTTTTCTTCCGGAAGCGGGGCGAATGAGCCACGGGTGCAGGAATTGAGTCCGAATCATATCATAGCGGTGAGGAATCTTTACAAGAGTTTTAACAGCAGCGGCTCTCTCATTGAGATCCTGAAGGATGTGAACTTTGATTTACATGCCGGAGAGACGGTTGCGATTGTGGGAGCCTCGGGAATCGGCAAATCCACATTTCTGCATATACTTGGCACGCTGGACCGGCCCGACAGCGGAACCCTTCGGGTTCAGGGTGAAGATGTCTTTCTTTTCGATAATGAAAAGCTGGCAAAATTTCGAAATGAATATATCGGCTTCGTTTTCCAGTTTCATCATTTGCTCCCGGAATTCAATGCCGTTGAAAACGTAATGATGCCGGCCCTCATAAAGGGGCAAGGTAAACAAAAGGCCAGACAGGCTGCCGAGGCGATACTCGTCCGGGTCGGACTTAAAAATCGACTGAATCACATGGTCGGGAAACTTTCCGGGGGCGAACAACAACGGGTTGCCCTCGCAAGGGCTTTGGTTCTCAAACCGCTGGTTCTTCTGGCGGATGAGCCTACCGGTAATCTTGACAGGAAAAACAGCGATCAGGTTCACGATCTGCTCCTGGGATTGAATCAGGAATTTCGCATGACATTGGTCGTCGTTACGCACAACATGGAGCTCGCGGCCTACATGTCGAAAACGGTAACGATTATCGATGGCCAAGTCACTGAAACAAAATAAGAAATCATTATGCAAAAGCGCTGGTGGCTGCTTGTAATTTCAATATGGTGTTGTTTCCCGTCCTCGGTATCTTCTTTTGAAACGGTCCGTGTCGTCGTACTTCCCTTTGAAATTCTGGCGCGGGAAAATCTTTCCTACCTTCGGGATGAACTCCCCGGAATCATTCAAAAACATCTGGAACAGGAGGGGGCGGTCATTATCGAACCGGATGAACGAAAGGATGCTTCCCGGGAAAAAACGTTTAAAAGCACGGAAGAAATTCGGGCCATCGGCTTAAAAAACGGCGCGGAATATGTCGTTTGGGGAAGCTTGACCTGGATCGGCCGGAAATTCAGTCTGGATGCGAAGATGATTGAATCTCTGGAGAAAAAACCACCGCAAGTTTTTTTTGAAGAAGGAGAAAACATTGAAAACCTTCTTGGAATCGTAAAGAAACTTGCCGGCGATATCGGCATCAAGCTTTTCAAACAGGAAAAGGTTGCCGGAATGAAAGTCGTCGGCAATCAGCGAATCGAGTCCGACGCCGTTGAAAAGGTAGTCAAGACAAAACCGGGCGACATCTATTCCCCGAAAAACCTTTCCGAAGACCTCAAAAGAATCTATTCCATGGGATATTTTGAGGACGTCCGGATCGAAATGGAAAGCAAACCCGATGGAAAGACCGTCATATTCCGAGTGACCGAAAAACCGACGATCCGAGTCATTCGTTTCAAAGGCAACCGGACCTTTGAAGATAAAGAACTCCTGGAAAGCATGGACATCAAGACGGGCTCGATTCTCAATATTTCTAAAATAAACAGTAATATTAAACGAATGGAAGAGCTATATAAAGACAAAAACTTCCATAATGTAACAGTGGTTTACAATGTCCGGCAGCTGGAAAAGAACCAGGCGGATCTGGATTTTGAAATCGAGGAGGGAGAAAAGGTTCGGATTAAAAGCATCACCTTTATCGGAAACAGCGCATATAACGACAAGAAGCTGAAAGGAATTATGAAATCATCGGAAAAAGGCTTCTTTTCATGGCTGACATCCGCCGGAGATCTGAACCGGGAGGATTTGAACCAGGATGTCGGCAAACTCTCCGCCTTTTATCAGAACAGCGGATACATCCAGGCCAGGGTGGGAGAGCCGGAAGTCGAATTCAAGGATGACTGGATCGATATTACCATAAAAATTGATGAAGGGCCGCGGTTTGCGGTCGGCAGGGTCGATGTCGCGGGGGATCTGGTTCTGCCCAGGGACGAATTGCTGAAAAATCTGAAAATCGGCAAGGAAGAATTTTTTAACCGGGAAATTGTGCGTAACGACGTTTTATTATTGACGGATTTATATTCGGACAAAGGTTATGCCTATGCGGATATTACACCCGGAATCGATCGGGATTTCGATGAAAGGCTTGTCCATATCACTTATTCCATACAAAAAGGCAACCAGGTCACCTATGAAAAAATTTTGATCGCCGGAAACACCAAGACCCGGGATAAAGTGATTCGCCGTGAGCTTCGAGTGTACGAGCAGGAACTTTACAGCGGAAAAGAGCTCAAACGGAGCATCCGCAACCTTCATCGCCTGGACTACTTTGAAGATATTAAAGTCGATACGTCAAAGGGAAGTTCCGATGACACGATGGCCCTGAAGATCGAGGTTACGGAAAAGCCGACCGGTGTTTTTACCTTCGGCGCCGGTTACAGCAGTGTCGAAAATGTGTTCGGCATGGCGTCCATTTCCCAACGAAATCTTTTCGGGCGCGGGCAGACGCTTCAATTAAGGGGTCAGGTGGGAAGCCGGACCACCCAGTTTGTGTTAAGTTTTCTTGAGCCCTGGCTGTTTGACATTCCCCTGTCCGCAAAAACCGATCTGTATAACTGGATCCGGGAGTATGACGATTATGACAGAGACAGCAAGGGAGGCACACTGCAACTCGGTTATCCGGTTTATGATTTTACCCGGGTATATCTCTCTTACACTTATGACATCGCCGATATCACCGATATCGAGGAAGACGCGGCGAAATCGATCAAGGAGCTCGAGGGAACAAACGTTACCAGCAGCGTGAGTACCATGCTGACCTACGATTCCAGGGATCGGCTTTTTAACACCACGGAGGGACAGAACCACAGCGTAACCGTTGAGTATGCCGGTCTTGGCGGCGATATCGGCTTTACCAAATATACAGGAAAAGTCGGCTGGTATATTCCTCTTTTTCTGGGTACGGTGGGCTTCCTGCATGGGGAAGCCGGCTACGTCGCCGAAAACGGCAATGGAATTCTCCCCGATTATGAGCGTTTTTATCTCGGGGGCATTAATTCATTGCGCGGTTTCGATTTTCAGGATATATGCGTCAGGGACGATGAAGGCGACGAAATCGGCGGAGACAAGTATGTTCAATTCAACCTCGAATATATGTTTCCGCTGGTTAAACAGGCCGGTGTCAGCGGGGTTATATTCTATGATACGGGTAATGTGTACGGCGTGAACCAGAGCATCGACCTGGGGAACCTGCGTAAAAGCGCCGGAGTTGGAATTCGATGGTACTCTCCGGTGGGCCCGATTCGCATTGAGTACGGATACATTCTGGATCGCAAGGAAGATGATACCCGAAGCGGCCGAGTGGAATTTTCCATGGGCACGGGTTTTTAGACGGGCGATCATCCCGGAGGAACGACCGGGAGGTTTCCGCATCCCACATCGGACCGATTCGCCCGATGTCGCTTCAACCCGCGCCCTAACCGGTGCGGCTCCAATTGGAATCGAAACCAGGAATCAATGGACAATTTATAAATATCCAGTTAATACCGGGGGATAGAATGAAAAAACTTAAAATTGCGGTTTTGGCGGCGATTGTTCCGTCTTTTTTCTTTGCCTTTTCCTCATATGGGGCGGACATTGCGAAAATCGGTGTTGTCGATTTTCAGAGAATCCTCGAAACCTCCAGCGGCGGCAAGTCTGCACAGGTGGAAATCAACAAAAAAGGAAAAGCAATGGAACAGACGCTCAAAGAAAAGGGCGTTGAAATTGAAGAACTTAAAAAAAAGCTGGAACGCGAAGCCTTGGTGATGAACAAAGAAAAAAAGGAAGAAAAGGAACGGGAGGTTCTGATAAAAATAAACGATTTCAAGGCGCTTCAAAAACAATACCTGACCGAATTTCAGGAACTTGAGCAGGGGCTCGTCAAAAAAATAAGAGATAAAATCTTCGAACTGGTCGAGGAAATCGGAAAAAAAGAAGGTTACCTTCTCATCATCGAAAAACGAGGAGGCGGTTTATTGTACTTTCCGAATACGATCGACATAACCGATAAATTAATTCAGCGGTACAACGAGGTTTATGCCAAGGGAACGGATTAGTCCGAATTTTCCTGTCTGCTGAACCGATAACAAGACAACGGGGTTGATTTTAATGGTCCTATCACTTGCTCGGATCGCCGAGATTGTGGGCGGAGAAGTCAAAGGCGATATCCAAAAAATGATTTGCGGTGCCGCTCCATTTGAAACGGCAACGCCCGATGATATCACCCTTGCGGTGAACGCGGGATTTTTAAAAAAAATCGAGGAAACGGCCGCGGGAGCCGTCCTGGTGCCCAAAAATTTCAAGGGATGCTCCAAAGACACCATTCATGTGGATAATCCCCGAGTTGCATTCGCAAAGCTTGTGAAACTTTTTTTCTCCCCTCCGAAACCGGAAGCGGCGATCAGTTCAAATTCCCGGATCGGAAAAAATTTCATCTGCGGCAAGGATATTTCGATTGCCGCATTCGTTGTGATTCAGGATAATGTCCGCATTGGAAATGGAGCCAGAATTCATCCCAATGTGGTGATCGGAAATGATGTGGTGATCGGAAATGACGTGGAAATTTATCCGAACGTAACGATTCTGGATCGCTGCAGCATCGGCAACCGGGTCATCATTCATGCGGGGACGGTTATCGGCAGCGACGGGTTCGGTTTTGCCCCTGAAGGAAACGCCTATTGCAAAATACCTCAGCTGGGCATGGTTCAGATCGATGACGATGTGGAAATCGGTGCATGCAACACGATCGACCGGGCTACCTTCGGGAAAACCTGGATCAAAAAGGGAGTAAAGACGGACAATCTGGTTCACATCGCCCACAATGTCACCGTCGGCGAAAACACGTTAATTGTCGCGCAGGTCGGCATCGCGGGAAGCGCCACCATCGGAAACCACGTCACTCTGGCCGGACAGGCCGGAATTGCAGGACATCTGACCATCGGAGACAACGCCGTCATCGGGCCGAAAGCCGGGGTGAGCAAATCGGTCCCGGTCGGGCAGGTGATGTCCGGAGCGCCTGAAATGCCTCACCGCCAATGGCTGAGAGTCCAGTGGATTATACCCAGGCTTCCCGAAATGAAAAAGAAGCTATCGGAATTGGAAAAAAGATTAAACGCGATCGAAGCAAAAGACAGGAACTGAAATTGAGGCGAATCCGCCCGAATGATCATCAAAAAACCAAATCAAAGGATGATTTCAAAAAAAGACCTCGGAGAAAAGAAGATGGAAAAACCTTATGATATTCGACAAATCATGAATATTTTGCCGCACCGGTATCCGTTTATCCTGGTCGATCGAATCCTCGAACTGTTGCCCGGCGAAAAAATTCGAGGTCTTAAGAATGTCACAATAAACGAACCTTTTTTCCAGGGACACTTCCCCACAACTCCGATCATGCCCGGGGTACTTATCATCGAAGCCATGGGGCAGGTCGGCGGTGTACTTGCTTTTGCCTCCCGTCCCGAAGAAAAACAAGCCGAGATCATCTATTTCATGGGAAT
The DNA here is from genome assembly GCA_018432925.1 of Desulfobacterales bacterium. GTDB lineage: Bacteria > Desulfobacterota > Desulfobacteria > Desulfobacterales > JAHDSC01 > JAHDSC01. The sequence goes on from JAHDSC010000073.1 coordinate 7,267, forward strand.
GGATAAAGTCAGGTTCAGAAAACCGGTTGTTCCGGGAGACCAGCTGATCATTGAAGTAAAGATGTTGAAGCAGCGCCAAAAAGCGGTCAAGATGCAAGGAATTGCAACGATTGATGGCAATCTGGTAGCTGAAGCGGAAATGATGGCCATGATCGGAGATAAAGAATGATACACTCAACTGCAATTGTCGATGCCCGGGCAGAGATCGATTCCGGTGTCGAAATCGGTCCCTACTCCATCATCCGGGGAAAGGTTTCCATCGAATCCGGAACCGTGATCGGTTCTCACGTGGTTGTCGATTCATATGTGTCCATAGGCCCGGATTGCCGAATTTACCCGTATGCTTCCATAGGTGCCGATCCCCAGGCATTGAAATTCAAAGGGGAAGAAA
>JAHDSC010000167.1 GCA_018432925.1 Desulfobacterales bacterium
GCACCGTTTTCTGGTATATTGACGGTCACCAAAGATATTACAAGGCGTATGAGGGAACCAGCATTTCCTACAGTTATAATCAGGACACACCTTCCAGCTATTCGGATCTTAATGCCGGCACAATGACCAACGGAGAGCATACGATCAAGGTGATAGCAAATGCCGCTAATTCCTCTTCTGTTACCATCGAAAAGAGAGTTATTGTTGATAACACGCCGAATATCGTTATCACCACGCCGGAACCCGGAGAAAAAATTGAGGGCGGGTTCGATATCGCCGGAACCGTGGCGTTCAAGGACAATCCCGAGGGAAATGAAGGGACCGTTTTTTGGTATATAGACCGTCACCAAAGATATTACAAGTCGTATGAAGGCACCGGTATTTCCTTCAGTTATAATGCGGACTCCAGCTATCCGGATCTTAACACCGCAAATTTTAGCAAGGGCCTTCACACGGTTCTGGTGAAAGGTGTTGCCGCGAATAACGCATCAATATCGGCCGATTCATGTTTCATCATCGGCTGTTCCGACCCCGATTACGCCCTGGACTACGATGGTGACGGTGTAGTTGACTGCAAGGATAAATGCCCGACGGTTTACGGCGATGCCGAGGACGGGTGCGAGCATGAGCACACAAAATCCGGCAAATGTCCTTCCGATCCGAATAAATGTATCGATATCAATAAAAAGGAAGCAAAGAAACATTCGGAACAGGGAAATCCAACCTCCATCTATACGGGCAACAAAATGGAGTCGGAGGTCGATTTTTCCATCCGTTCACCGTTTGCCGACGCTTTTTTCTTTAAGCGGTTCTATAACAGCCGGAGCGAAGATGGAAGTGCGATGGGCTACGGCTGGACCCACAACTTCAATATCCGTTTGGTCACGGAATCCGATTACCTGGTGGTTGTTGATGAAACCGGTTTCGGCCGTTATTTCAGCCAGGACCCGGAGTCCGGAGAAATCGCCGCGGTGTTCAATGAGCGGACCAGCCTGGCCGCCGGTGCCGGAACCTACATCTGGTATCGTGAAGACGGCCGAATTTACACCTTTGATGCAGACACTTACCAACTGCTTTCCATCGAGGACCGGATCGGCAACCGTCAGACCCTGACCTATGATGCGGCAGACCCCGACCTTCTTGCCGGCGTGCTGGACGAGGCCAGCGGCCGTTCGTTCGCGTTTTCCTATACAAACGGCCTTCTCGCATCCATCCGCCTTTTTTCCGGCTCGGTGGACGGCGGCGTCCAGGTGACCTACGGCCATGACGATGACGGCAACCTGACCGCCGCGACCTTTGCCGACGGTTCCGGATTTGTCTATGAGTATAACGACATCGATAATGATCCGGAGACGGTGCCTTATATCAACAACCTGACCCGCAAAACCGATGCCGCCGGGCATCTGCTGGCTACCTGGAACTATGACGATCAGGATCGCTGCGTTATGAACGTGACCGGAGACGGTCGCGGTGTGACCCTGGATTACGACACCACCCCGGATGCCGTTATCGTTACCGATGCATACGGCGATTCAAAAACCTATTATCTGACCACCGTCGGCGGCCACAAACGCATCGCCGGCGTGACCGGAGAGTCCGGCTGCCCTGACTGCGTCGATGAACCGGTTCGCTGGGAATACGATGAACACCTGAACGTTGTCGAAAAGGAACATGCCAATGGCCGCATCGACCAATACGCGGATTTTGATCTCCGGGGAAATCCCGGCACGGTTACAGAGGCTGCCGATTCGGCGGAAGAAAAGGCGATCGCCTATACCTGGCATCCGGTCTTAAACCAGCCGTTGACCCGAACCGAGCAGAGTGTTCTGGGTGCCGATACCAAAGTAACCACCTGGGATTACGATGACGACGGCAACACGACGCCCAACGAAGCTCCGGGCGTCCTGTTGCGCAGGCTGATCGAGAAGGGATATACCCGCAATGCCTCCGGAGCCGTGGTGCTGTATGAGAATATCACAACCTTTGATTACAACGCCAAGGGCCAGGTCACACAAGTGGACGGCCCGTTGCCCGGAACCGGTGATGCCACTGTCTGTACCTACGATCCGGCAACCGGAGACCTGCTCAGCCTGACCCGGCCGGTATCCGGGACCACGGTTTTCAGCAACTATGACGCCGCCGGTCGCCCGGGACGGGTCACCGATCCCAACCTGAAGAGCATCGGCTATGCCTACGACGGAAGGGGCCGTCTTTCCGTCATGGCCCGGCTGTGGGACAGCGCCGTTACCGGCTTCACCTACAATATCGCCGGGGATCTTGCCGCCGTCCTGCACCCCAACGGCGCAACGTTCACCTTCGACTATGAATCCGTGTACGGACGGCTGGTCCGCATAACCGACGCGCTGGGAAATTCCGTTGCGCACGCTTATGACAGCCAGGGAAATATCATTGAAACCGGATATTACCTGCCGTCGGAAACCCGCACCTTCCGGCAGCGTTTCGATTACCAGCACCCGGATCGTCCCGGAAAGCTGTGGAAAACGATCCACCCGGACGACAGCTTCTTTGAATACGACTACGATGCCGCGGGCAACATCAGCCGGGTCACCGATCCGGCGGGAAAAATCACCACCTACACCCATGACCTGTTCAACCGGCCGGTATCCATGGTTCAGCCGGGCGCGGTCACCACCACCTATGTATATGACGGCCAGGGCAACCTGGTTCTGGTGGTCGACCCCGAATCCCACGGCACTCAATACGTGGTCGACGATCTGGGCCGCACGGTTGAAACGATATCCCCGGATTCCGGCACGACGGTCTACACGTACGATGCGGCCGGCAACCTGGTATCGAAAACCGACGCCAACGGTATCGCCACCACCTACACCTATGATGACGAATACCGGCTTACCGGCATCCACTATCCGGATTCGGCTCAGGATGTGACGTACACCTATGATCAGGGGACAAACGGCAAGGGGCGGCTGACCGGCATGAGCGATCCTTCCGGTGATACCGTCTATGCCTATGACGGAAAGGGGGACCTGATAACGGAAACAAGGACCATCGGCGGCGTTGTTTTTACCACGTCTTATACCTACGATGCGGCAGGCACGCCGACCGGCATGACATACCCGGACGGCAGGATGGTGACGTATGAACTCGATGCGGCCGGCAGGGTCAACCGGGTCGCCACCACCCGGGAGGGCATCACCCGAACCCTGGCCGACAACATCCGCTACATGCCCTTTGGACCGGTTTCCGGCTTGACATATGGCAACGGCACCGATCTGGCTTTAAATTTCGACCCGCTACACCGTCCGGTCGATATTTCGGCCGGCAGTCTGTACAGCGTGGGTCTTACCAGAGACGCGACCGGCAATGTCACAGCCATTACCGACAATCTGGACGCGGCCAATAATCAGACCTTCGGTTACGACGACCTGTACCGTTTGACCTCGGCCACGGGCGTTTACGGCGCCATCGGCTACACCTATGACAATGTCGGCAACCGGCTGACCCGGACGCATGACGGACTGACCGACACCTATCACTATGAGTCCGGCACCAACCGGCTGATTGAGATCAGCGGCGCCGATCCTCAAAGCTTTACGCTGGATGCCGCCGGCAACACCACCGCAACGGGATCTAAGTCCCTGGTTTACAATCAGAACAACCGGCTGATACAGGCGGCGGAAAACAGCGCGCTTCCGGCGGAATATACCTATAACGGCAACGGCCGGCGGGTCATCAAGCAAACGGATGAAGGGACAACCGTTTATCACTACGACCGCTTCGGCAACCTGATCGGCGAGTCCGGTTCGGACGGGATTTTCGCCGCTCAATATATTTATTTCAACGGCCTGCGTCTGTCGGCCATCGGAAGCGCTCTTTCCTTTCAAACGGCCGTTTATGTCACCACCAGCAAGGGCAGGAATCTGGAAGGCGTTTCCGTGTATGCTTTTACCGAAGCCGGGGCATATACGGGCATCCGCGCGGTGACCAATCCGGACGGCAGGGCCGTTTTTGACCTGTCGGCCCTTGCGGACGGCGGCTACAAGTTCCGGGCGGATTATCTGGGTTCTCAATTCTGGTCGGAGCCGATCATCCTGCCCGAATCGACCGGCACTTCGATCCAGATTCCCGAAGAGACCGCCACCCTGCAGGTCACCCAGGGCGGCGTGCCCAGAGAAGGTGTGAATGTCTATCTGTTTAACGGGGCCGAGGCATATCTGGGTCTGTATCAGACCAGCGATGAAAACGGCAACGTGTCCTTTGATCTGCCCGAAGGCGGCACGTACAAGTTTCGGGCGGATGTGCTGGGCGGCCGGTTCTTTTCGGAAACCGTTACCATCGTTTCCGGCGGAGCCAACATCTTTGGCGTTGAAACCGGAGGCGGCGTGCTGACGTTGGCGCTGGATAAAGGAAGCGGCATACCCATGGAAGGCGTCTCGACCTATCTTTTCAGTTCGCAGGGTGCGTACCTGGGGCTCAGCGCTCCGACCGGTTCGGCCGGTCAGGCCGACTTTGCCGTTCCTGCCGGCAGCTACAAAATCCGGGCCGACTACCTGGGGTACCAATTCTGGACATCCGAGGTATCGGTGCATGCGGATCTGTCCGTGCCCTTATCGATCCCGCACCAGGATGTCGCCATTACCGTAATGGGCGATCATAACGGCGATGTGGTTTTGAAAGAAGGCCTGAAGGTGTATCTGTTCACCCCGTCCGGCGCTTACATGGGGCGGAATCGGACCACCGATGCCCAAGGGGAGGTCATATTCAGCCTGCCTGCCGGGGAATACAAGGCGCGGGTGGATTGTCTGTCGCAGCAGTTCTGGTCGGACGGGTTTGTGCAGGCCGACCGGACGGTTACGATACCGGAATGCGAGGCCCGGATTACGGTTACCCGGCTGAACAATCCTTTAAGCCAGGTCCCGGTGTATGTATTCAATGCGGCAGGGGTCTATTTAGGAATCAGCGGTTCAACGGCGGCCTCCGGAGAAGCATCGTTTCGACTGCCTGCCGGAGACTATAATTTCAGGGCCGACTACCTGGGCAACCGGTATTTTTCTGGCAACACCACCCTGATCGCGGCTCAGGTCAATCCGGTGACGGTTTCCACCGGCGGCGGCAATTTTACCCTGACCGTTCAGAAAGAAGCCGGCGAGCCCCTGGCCGGGGTATCCGGTTATCTGTTTTCCGCCGACGGAGCCTATCTGGGACATCAGACGGCGACCAGCGATCAGGGCGAGGCTTCCTTTGAACTTGCCGACGGCACGTACAAGATCCGGGTCGACTACCTGGGGTATCCGTTCTGGACGGAGCCGTTTACGATCCCGGCCGCTTCCGTTCTTTCCCTTGACATACCCCATCAGGATACGGTGATAACCGTACAGCGCAATTACAATGAAGCCATTGTCGCCGGAGAAAACCTCCAGACGTACCTGTTTACCGCCGATGGCGCTTACATGGGGTTGAACCTGGCAACAGATGCCCAGGGACAGGTCACGTTCCATCTGCCGGCCCGGGACTATAAAGTGCGGGCGGATTATCTGGGGGGCCGGTACTGGTCGGAAGCATTTAACCAGACCGATCAGGTCCTGACGATTGATGAGGGCCTGGCGAGCATAATCGTTTCGCAGGGATCGACGCTGCTGGCAAATGTGCCGGTTTACGTGTTTTCGTCCGCCGGGGCATACCTGGGTATTCATGCATTGACCGATGTCGATGGGGTGGTTGAATTCATTCTGCCGGAAGGCGCCTGCAAGTTCCGGGCCGACTATCAGGGCGCTCAATTCTGGGCCACCCATGCGGTAATCGCCCATCAGGTCAATGAGGCCGTCCTGGACACCGGCGGCGGGACGTTTGTACTGACGGTAGAAAAAGAAGCAGGCGTTCCCTTGACCGGGGTTCCGGTCTACGTGTTTTCTTCGTCCGGAAGCTACCTGTCAATGACGCGGCAGACGGATGCCCAGGGCCGGGTGTCCTTTGATCTTTCCGACGGCAGTTATCGGTTTCGGACCGATTACTTAGGATATCAATTCTGGAGCGAAATCGCGGCCGTTCCCGGCATGCTGTCGGACGTGCTGACCATCGCCCATCAGGACGTAACCGTGACCGTAAACGAAGTGTATCAATCCGGCTTTACACCGATAGAAGGCATGAACGTGTATCTGTTTGCCTCATCCGGGGCATATCAGGGCATCAACCTGCAAACAGACGCCCGGGGGCAGGTCACGTTCCATCTGCCGGCCCGGGACTATAAAGTGAGGGCCGATTATCTGGGCGGGCAGCATTGGTCCGAGGTGTTTAATGCAACCGATGCTGCCGTGGACATCGCGCACGGCCGGGCCGACGTGCATATCGCCGAGACCGGCTCCGACATTTACGATGCGCCGGTGTACCTGTTTACCGAAACCGGATCGTATCTGGGACGGATGCAAAGAACCGACAGCGCGGGCATGGCAAGGTTTTTGATACCGGCCGGAGCGTATAAATTCCGGGTGGACTGCAACGGCACGCAGTGCTGGTCGGATGCAGTCCATGTATTGCCGGATGAAGAGACCGCGGTGGAACTTGCGCTCGATCTTCTGGCCATGGACTTGACCAACGATCCCGATCCTGTTAGGTTTGACGGCACGCCGCCCGCATTGGAACAAGAGCCTGTTTTTCTGGCGTCGCTCTTTGATATCACGGGTTATCTGGTCCAGAAGGTATTTGCCGATACCGGCGATGATGATGCGGTTTACTATTACATCAACGATCATCTCGGTACGCCCCGGATAATCATCGATGAAACCGGCAATATTGTCTGGAAAGGCGATTATCAGCCGTTTGGAAGCGTGGATGCGGTTGTTTCTGACTTGGGGAATAATTTCCGGTTCGCGGGACAGTACTATGACAGCGAGACCGGGCTGCACTATAACTATCATCGGTATTATGATCCAGTGACAGGTAGGTATCTGAGGTCTGATCCGATTGGGCTGGTTGGGGGGATTAATCTTTATGCCTATGTACAAAATAATCCGATAATTTTCATTGATCCGTATGGGCTATCTTGGTCTGATATTCTTCCCGGCATTGGAACAGCAATTCTCCAGGGGTTCCAAGGAGGTGCATATGCAGTCGGTCAAGCGGCTAATGCAACTGCCGATATAGCAATGAATGGCCCCCCGCTTGCGCAAGCCGCGTTAGGTATAGCCTTTTTTAGCGAGGCTGCGCCACTTGCAGGAGCGGCCGCTACAACTGCTTTCCCATATATTATGACGGCTGCAGGAACTGAGGTGGGACAAATCGCAATAGATTTTACGAATAAAGCTTTGTGGGATATATATGGGACAGGTCAACCGGGATATTTCTACCTCGGTAGTAAGATATGGGAATTCTTTAATGATCTTTTTCCTCAACATGACCCTTGTAAATAATATGAAAAAAAATACTAAGAAAAGGCTAATGTTTTCGTTTCTTGTTGCTTTGAGTATTTCTTTATTTAATGTTTTGCATAAAAAATTCGGAGGGCTGCTTGCAGGAGGTGTCTATTCTGACCCCCATTCATGGCAGGAAATATACTACATGCTACCATCTTTTCTGCTATTCTTTTGTGTTGTTTTTGTTTTTGCTTACTTCATTTTGTATCTTAAATATAGGTAAGGAGGAGAGAGGGGTCGCCCATTAAAAGGCCCTCTGTCAATGAAAAAGCCTCCCCCTTTACCAGAAAAAAATGGCTTTTCTGGCAGGGAGAGAGAGGGGTCAAGAGAGGGGTCAAATCTTGAATAGTGGGAGAGAGGGGTCAAATCTGGAATAGTGAATAACAACTGATAAAAGCCTGCTTTATTGAGGGAGATGGCGCTCTTTTAAAATTTAGCAACTTGCCTTTCAGGTGAAGAGA
>JAHDSC010000016.1 GCA_018432925.1 Desulfobacterales bacterium
CCTTTATTTTAATGATCATACCCGGGGTGCGCTTATTCAGGGTATCGATCCCGAACGGGAAAAGCGGATCGGAAACCTTCATCAAAAGATTATTCCGGGCGGAAGATATCTGAATCAAAATGATTCCATGCAGGTGGTGGTCGGCAGCACACTTGCAAAAAATATGGGCGCCGAAGTCAATGATACGATTTCGATGATTTCCCAGGGATTCGACGGGTCCGTGGCGGCGGACAAGTTCACGATCGTGGGAATATTTCAAAGCGGCAATCCGGAGTATGATCGGGAATTGGTCCTCATGCCCCTTTCTCAGGCCGAGTCCACATTTACAATGATGGGCTATATTCACTCCATCGTGATCCGTCTGGATGACCCTTCTTTCCTTACCGAAGTCAAAAAAGAAATTACATCCATGGTATCTATGAACCGGGCCGAACTGGAAGTAATGGGATGGGACGAACTCATGCCGGAACTGGTTCAGTTTATCATCATGGATGATATCGGGGGTTATATCTTTGATTTTATCCTTTTCCTGGTGGTGGCTTTCGGGATTCTCAACACGATACAGATGGCCGTCTTTGAACGAACGAGAGAATTCGGGGTGATGCTTTCGATCGGCACCCGACCGCTGCGGATCGCATCGATGATTCTGATGGAATCGGTCTTTATTACCATGATCGGAATTGCGCTGGGTATCGCACTGGGCACCGGAATCAGTGTGTACTTTCAATTCAACCCGATCGATTATTCCCGTTTCTCCGAAGAAATCGCGGTTTGGGGATTTTCCACCACCGTGTATCCGGCAAGGGTCACGCCTTTAAATATTTCGGTGACTTCGGCGTTGACCTTTCTACTGGCAATTATTTTTTCCGTCTTTCCTGCAAAGCGGGCGTCAAAACTCGATCCGGTAAAAGCGATACGCAAATTATGAGCCCGTCGGCCCTGTCGAATCGGAGACAGATAAAAAAATGAAAATTTTCATGATGATCGGCTGGAGAAATCTCTGGAGAAACAAACGTCGATCCGTTGTGGTAATCTTTTCAATTGCGCTGGGAATTTTCGCCATGCTCCTTTCGATGGGAATCATGAACGGAATGAACAATCAAATGGTGGAAAACACCATCAGCACCTCGTTAGGACATATTTCCATCCATCGCAAAGGGTTCCAGGATGACATGAAACTGCAAAACAGTTTCTCTCCTTCCGGGGCGATGGAGAGCGAATTACTGAAAATTCCTTCAGTCAGAGGCTTCAGTTTCCGCGTCAAGCTGGAAGGGATGATTCGCTCCAGCGAAGCTTCCAGCGGAGTTCTCATCATGGGAATCGAGCCGGCCCGTGAACCTTCCGTTTCAAAAATCCTTGAATACATGCTCGTCGATGGGGAGAGCAAATTTCTCTCGAGTCCCGAAGCACATGATATCCTCCTGTCAAAAACCCTCGCCGATAAACTGGATTTGCTGGTCGGCGATAAAGCGGTACTGATGTTTCAGGATATCAACCAGGATATCGTGGGAACCGCATTGACCGTAAAAGGGCTTTACCAGAGTCCTGTCGACAGTTTCGACAGGTACGTGGTATATATCGGAATCCGGGCGATGCAGGAACTTGCCGGCCTCGCGGACCGGATTTCCGAAATATCGGTCCGAACGGCCCATCGCAACCAGGTGGATGAAACGGCCGATCTTCTCAGGAATTCCATCAGCCGTCCCTCATTCGAAATTCTTACCTGGAAGGAAATGGCGCCGAATCTTTTTCGTGCCGTCACTATCTTTGACACCATGATGTACATATTTTTTGCGATCATTTTTACGACGGTCGTATTCTCCATCGCAAACACCCTTATTATGTCGATTATGGAACGCTTCCATGAAATCGGAGTAATGAAATCGATCGGCACCCGCCCCTCCCGGATCTTCGCCATGGTCCTGTTCGAGGCGGTCAACCTGGGTTTGGTAGGGCTTATCGCCGGTATTTTCTCCGGTGCGCTTGCCGTTTTTTTTCTTTCCATTGTCGGCATCGATCTTTCCTTTTACATGGATTCGGTCCGGACATGGGGCACCGGCCATGTGATATACCCAACATTAAAACCGATGGACATCCTGGCATCAACATTGATCGTACTTGTCACGACGGTTTTCGCATCCCTCTATCCGGCCGTCAAGGCCGCACGAATCAAACCGCTGGAAGCGCTGCATTATCTTTAGCAGTGGAGAAGGAAAATGAGTATCATTGTGCTCGAAAACGTTTACAAAGACTATGAAACAAACGGCGCCAGGGTATCGGCGCTTCGCGGAATCGACCTTGCCGTCTCCGAAGGCGAGTTCGCGGCCTTGGCGGGACCGTCCGGATCCGGAAAAACCACTCTGCTGAATATGATCGGGGGACTCGATTCCCCGACCTCCGGTACGGTGACGGTAAGGGACATGATACTCAATCAGTTGACGGCAAAAGCGCTTTCCGATCTGCGTCTGAGAAAAATCGGTTTCGTGTTTCAGGCCTATAATCTGATTCCGGTTCTCAGCGCGCTTGAAAACGTCGAATATGTGCTCCTTTTGCGGGGAACCGGCAAGAATGAAAGAATCGCCCGTTCAGAAAAAGTACTGAAAGAAGTCGGCCTGGAAAAGGAAATGCGCCGGCTCCCTCATGAGCTTTCCGGCGGACAGCAGCAGCGGGTGGCGGTGGCGCGGGCAATCGTGTCGGAACCCGATATCGTGCTGGCCGACGAGCCCACCGCCAATCTGGATCAGAAAACCGGAGCCTATCTGCTGGACATCATGCGTGAACTGAACCGGAGCAAAGGGATCACATTTCTCTTTTCAACCCATGATCCCATGGTCATGGAACGCTCCGACCGTCTCATCAACCTTAGAGACGGCAGGATCATTTCGGATGTCCGGAAAAAACCGGATGAGGATTTTGCCCTGAATTCATTCGGAGTTTGAACCGTTTGCCGAACCGATGAGGCCTGCGAGAATGCGAAGCGCGGGCCCGTTGAGC
>JAHDSC010000122.1 GCA_018432925.1 Desulfobacterales bacterium
GCACTCCGGAACCAGCGTGGGACCCGACATCGGGCTGGGAGAATCGGGAGATGACACGGGAGGGTCTGTTTATAACGGGGTTTCGGAAGTTCAGTGGAGTCTTTTCGATACCCTGATCGATCTAAAGAGCTATCTCGAGGCGGACGATGTAAGCGGAATCCAGAGAACTCTCACCCGTCTGGACACGCATTTTAACCACATGGTCAGTTCGGTTTCCGAAATCGGTTCAAAAGGGACTCTGCTGGATATGAAGGAAAATTTAATTGCCGATCTGAACTTGAGTTATGAGACGAACCGGTCTAAACTGGAAGACGCGGATATCGTTGCGGCGATTTCGGATCTCAATGTAAAGGAGCTGGCATATCAGGCCGCCCTGGCCTCTTCGGCGAGGGTGATGCAGCTGGGCCTCGCGGACTATTTATAACCAAGATTTCGCAACTCTGATTTCTCCATGGCACCGATTCCGGTGACCTCGAATATAATTTTTGGGGGCAAAATAACGATACCGGAGCTGTTCACCGGTACCCGATTATAGACACCCGGGCTGGGCACAGGGACGGTGTTGCAGGAAACTGAAATTATAACAATTAAAATATTCCTATCTTTTGTTTCTGTGGGTCTGTGGCGAATTGGTTCCCATCCACGACGAACCCTTTACGTGGATGAGCACCTATAGAAGTTTTCAATCCGGAAATGAAAATTTTTGTCCAAGGTCAAGGAAATCAAGCCATTACGCGGAGGCGTACCTGGGTACGCCGTACAAGTAATGGTGAAGATTGACGCAGAGATTGGGCAAACAGGCCATTTATGGAAACTGGTGAAGACCCGTAACGCCAGGGAGGGCAAATGCTGGTACTGACAAGGAAGGTCGGCGAAAAGATTAATATCGGTGGCGATATTATTGTCAATGTTCTGGAGATCAACAAAGGGAGCGTGAGACTGGGTGTCGAGGCTCCCAGGAATATATCGATTCTTCGACACGAAGTATATGAAAGAATTCGTGAAGAAAACCTGAAATCAGCCCAGGGAAGCTCCGTGGAAATTGAAAAAGCGGCGCGGCGGTGGCGGGAAAAGGACTTAAAGGGGTAAAATATTGAAACTCGAATGCACAAGATTTGGAACCATTCAGGTTGAAAAAGGCAAGATCATTACCATGCCGGGCGGCATGCCGGGCTTTCCCGGAATGAAACGTTTCGTTATTCTGGATCGTAAAGAAACGCGCCCGTTTTACTGGTATCAATGCGTGGACAGCTCCGATCTGGCCTTTGCGATCATGAACCCCAGACTTTTTAAGCCGGATTATTCCGTGGACCTGAAATCGACCATCAGGGAAATGTCCTGGGAGGCGGATTCGAAGAATGACCTGGCGTTGTACGTTGTGGTGAACGCATCCGGAGACGTTCCGGAGAAAATAACCGCCAACCTGGTAGGGCCGCTGGTTATTAACACAAAAAAGTGCGAGGCGGTTCAAGTGATTGTCCAGAACAGCCCCTATTCACACAGGCATCCGATCTTCGGGGAAGGATGATCACACTTTTTTATCGAAAAGAATTCCGATCATTTCCTGCATCTTCGCTGCAAAGTCCAAAATGTCTTCCGGTGGAATTTCCCGAATCAGTTCCTTTGTCTCCTTGTCGACGACTTTTACAATGGTTCGCCCCGATGCGTCATGGACTGAAAATTCAAGCCCCACGTTATGCATCGATTCCATGTCCTTGCATAATCCGTCCAGAAGCTCCTGCGACATCTGGTGTTGGGTGGCTTTTCCCTCAATCTTTTTTTCCGGTTGAAAATTCCGGTTCGCATCACCGGAAACCACGGATGAAACTCCAATGGCAGGGCTGGACTGATTCGTCTGGATTTGTGTTGCATGGATTCCTTCAAACATGTTGTCACCTTACTTTCGACTTTGCAATCCGTATGCGGCGGCCAGCTTTTTCCGGTTCCCGGCCGCTTTCAATTGAAGGCCGATCCGATCCCTTTCTACTTTTATTTGCGCGACAATTTCGTCGACCTCCTTTTTTGCGGCTTTCAGCAGGCCGATCAACCCCGGATCCCGGGCGAATCCCACCCGGTTGATTTTGTCCAGCAGGGTTTTATTGGCTTCGGCCAGTGATTCGAGGGCCTTGGGACTTTTTCCGCAGAGGGCGTTTCTGCCCCCGGCGGTAACATCCGAAAGCCTCCGGTAAACCGCTTCGTGCGTTTCAGACTGCAAGACTCAAGCCTTTCTGAATTTCCGGCGTTTCCGCCGATGGTTGAATGGATGATTTTATGGGTTTTTTCCGGGCGCCTTCTTCAAAGGCCTCCTTTAATTCCAGAAGAAGCCTTTCCACTTCATCAAGGGCACCCATATTGTTTTTTATATTGGCAAAGGTCAAACGATCCATCATATACCGGTACAGGCCCGACAGGTTGTCCGCCAGTACCTCCCCGGATTCCCGGTCCAGGGCGCAGTCCAGTTCGGTAAGGATCGCCATCATTTTGGAAATATTTTCGCCTTTTATCTTCGGATTATTTTTTTCAATACCATTTTTTGCAAATCTTGCAAATTTTACCGCTCCCTCGTAAAGCATCAATAGAATCCGCTCTTTTCGGTCGGTGCCCTGGATTGCGGAATGCGTGTAAGCTTGGTGAGTTGCAGGTGCCATGGAAATCAGATCCTTTAGATCGTTTGGTTGAACGTTCGGCTCCGGCGATGATCGGAGCTTGCCCGTCGTGGTTACTTGTTTTTGCTGGAAATATACTGGCTCAGGTTTGACAGGCTTTCAATCTGCTGTGTCAAATAGTCTCCGATGCTCTGATACTGGGCCAGAAGAACTTCCAGCGATTCGAAACGTTTTCTTGTCCGTTCCTCATACGCCTCAACACGCGTTTCGATCCGGTCAATCTGATTGTCGATATCATCGATGCTGTTACGGATGCCTTCCTGCCTCACGGCAATGATCCCGTCGCGAGAATCGAGAATGTCGCCCAGCGCATCGGTCATATGAACGGCAAACCCATCGACGCTTTCTTCGTTCCGGGCAAAGAATGCCGTGACTTCGTCGAAATGATTGTTCAGCGCTTCGTTCAGTTTCCCGGAGTTTACCTGCAGATGGTTTTCATCGTTTATGGTGATTCCGATATCTGAAAGGTTTTTGTATTCATCGATCCCCGATACGGTAAAACTGATCAGATTGTTTAGTTTGCTGCGGATCAGGTTTGCGGTCCGGTCGCCCAGAAGAACGCCCGCGGTTTCGGCTTCCGGGTCGAAACTCTGGGATGCCCCGAAAAAATCCACCAAATCGTTGTATGCAGTGACAAAGGCGTTGATTTTTGAAACAATCCCGGATGTGTCTCTTTCCACCGTCAATGTGGTTGCGTTATCCGGTGATACGGGCGCGGATTGAAGGGTAAGGGTGAGTCCTTCGATCACGTCATCGAGAATATTGGTATCCCGGTTGATTTCGATCAGGCCGTCGATCCGGATGATCGATCCCATGGGTTCCTGGGTCTGTGTCAGTGCCCTGCTGCCCCAGGTCAGCCGGGAAAGGCCGGAATCGTCCTCGGGGTTGCCGTCGGCATCAGCCACCTGAAAATTGATGACATTGGAAGAACCGGTTTCCTCGGTCTCCAGCGTCAGATAGGATCCGGTTCCGTCATTGATGAGGGTTGCACGAAGGCTGGCATCGGCATCGTTGATTGCCGCGGCGATATCCGCGATGGTGTCGGTGGCGGAGACCGAAATCTCTACTTCTTCGCCGCTTCCCACCTGCAGGGTGATGGTTCCCTCCCCAAGGGATTCATTTTCTTGAAAGGCCCCGCCGGTTGCCATCTTGTGGGCCTGGGCCAACTGAACGACTTCAATATCGTAAGAGCCGGGTGAGGCACTGCCTTCAGCCGATACCGTAAAAAGTTCCTCGTTTCCGGAAGCAGCCGAAAAGCATTCAAAATCAGAAACGGAATTCAGGTTTTCCAGCGCCGATTTCAGGGCGCTCAGACAGCTCTTCATGGTGCCGTAGGCGGATAGTTGGACCTGGTAATCCGCCTCCTTCTGCTGGAGTTTCACAATCGGCTGGCGTTCGATATCCGAAAGCCCGCTGACGATACTATCGACATCAAGGCCCGACATGAGGCCGCTTACTGAAAGACCCATGATCCACCTTCCATGTAATGCGTCGAATTGAATGATTCAATGGGAGCCGCAAAAGGCGGCTCCCATTGTCAGGTCTCTTTTTTACCGTTTATATTTTGGTTTACTGGAGAAGGCTCAGCACCGTTTGCGGCAGCTGGTTGGCCTGGGCCAGCATGGCGGTGCCCGCCTGCTGCATGATCTGGGCCTTTGTCAGAGAGGCGATTTCCTCGGCAAAGTCCGCATCCAGAATCCGCGAACGGGCTGCGGAAAGGTTTTCCGATACGCTCTGCAGGTTGGAGATCGTGGATTCGAAACGATTCTGCACCGCGCCCAGACCCGCCCGGATGTTGTCGATTGATGTTATCGCCGCATCGCACCGTTTGATTGCCGTGTTCGATCCGGCCACAGTCGAAATGTCGATGCTGTCCACACCAGACGTGTCCTTTGCGACATCGCCGGTGAAACCGATATTGGCAACGGTACCCTCCAGATCGATGTTGTCCGTCGCGCTGAGGGTGATCGTCCCGCGCAGCTGATCGGCGAAGGCGCTGCCGGTTACCGAAATACCGTCAGTGCCTGCCGTCCACCCGGTTCCGGACTCGGTAACGAGGATATCGCAGCCATCGGCCGCAGTCAGCGTAATATCGCCGCCATTTGTCGTAGCGATCACACCGGTTTCATTGGAATGGAGGTTTATCGCGTCTCGGACATCATTTAAGGCAAGTCCGGCAGCTGCATCCACCTCGGTATAGATGGCAACCCCATTGATCGAAAGGTTGTATGTATCAAGAGCAGTGCCTCCAATAGTGCCTGCCGTAACGGTTCCGGTGGTGCTGGCGGTTGCGGACAGGTCGGAGATACCGGCGTCGTTTATGGCCGCGGCCTTGGCATAGGCGGAAGTTGCGCCCCGGTACGAATCGCCCGAGACGGCAAAGTTGGCGCTGCTGGCGATGCTGGTAGCGGCACCGCCGCCGATTGCAATGGTGATGTCCGTTGCGGCGGCATTCGCTACTTCCGTGCCGGTTTCTTCCGCGATGCTGCCGATGCTGGAGGCCTTGGCGCTGCTGATGGCAAAGGTTATGGTCTGTCCGGCATTTGCGCCCACCTGGAAGGTTGCCCCGGAGAAAGAACCGTCCAGAATCCTCTGCCCGTTGAACTGGGTGGTCATTGCAATCCGGTCGATTTCATCCTGGAGCTGGGCGACCTCCGCCTGCAGAGAAGCCCGATCGGATGCGGTGTTTGTGTCGTTGGCCGACTGAACGGCCAGCTCTCGGATACGCTGCAGAATATTGGTTGATTCCGCAAGTGCGCCTTCTGCGGTCTGGGCCAGGGAGATACCGTCGTTTGCGTTACGGACCGCCTGGTTGAGGCCGCGGATCTGGGTGGTCATACGGTCGGAAATGGCAAGACCGGCCGCGTCGTCTTTTGCGCTGTTGATGCGAAGACCGGATGAAAGTCGTTGAATGGATCGGTTGAGGGTGCTCTGGGTTCCACCCAGGTTTCTCTGGGCGTTCAATGAAGCGACATTGGTATTGATGGTAAGTGCCATGATTGATTCCTCCTTGAATGTTTGTTCGTTTCGGGCATCAATGCCCTTTTGGTTTTTTATGGCTGGTAAGTTTTATTTTTTTGTTTCTCGATTTTCGGCCCGGGATCGGTTCCCCGATCTCACGGCCTCTGTTCCCTGACTCCTTTTTCACCTCCTTTCGGTGCCGAATATTTTTGCATCTTTAGTCAGGTTATCGACGCCTCGGATGAAAACTTTAAAAAAATTTTTTGCGGGATGTTTGAAAGGCACCGCAAAAGTGGTTCAGTCGCTTGTTTGAGGGAGGTTTTCGCGCCGGGATTCCGATCAAAAAATCGGTCGCAGCAGGATGTGATGGAAAAGTCGTTTGATCCGGCAGGCACAACCGGAGTTTTATTCTTATCATATATTAAGGAATGGAAACGTTTTGCCGATCAGACAATCGGCAGGAAGGAACGCTTTTTCAAACGAGGCGAGTTTATGGAACATGCGGCAGGGAAAGCCGGGACCGGATTTTGTTCGCGCAAAAGCACATAGGCCGCCAGGGTTTGTTGCACCGGACATTTCAACAGCCAGGATATTTTTTGATTTGAACGCTTCATGAATTATTCCCCTATTACCGGACAAACTTATTCCGCTCTATTCCAGGCCTGGCAATGAAAACACCCGAGTACTGAGATATTTTAAAAGGTTTTGCCGCCGAAAGCGATGAAGGGTAAAAAAACAAAAAAGCAGGCGGCCCGATCCGGCCAACCTGCTTTTTTACGATGATTTTCCTGGTCGGGGCGAGAGGATTTGAACCTCCGACCCCTTGAACCCCATTCAAGTGCGCTTCCAGACTGCGCCACGCCCCGACGGCAGACATTCATCTCATTTTCGGCTGATGATGTCAATACTTGATATGGACATAATTTTGTATTTCCGGTTAAAAAAATCTTTTATTTTTTTTCTTTTGGAGGGTATGATCACAATTTCCCTTGACGACTCATCAACTTGAGTGAATCATTCGTGTCTGGAAACGACTTTTGATGGATACCCGAAAAAATCTTCTTTTGATACCCCCCCGGCTCCATTCGGGAGATACCATCGGAATCGCCGCGCCGGCCAGCCCGTTTGACCGGAACCGGTTTGATCAGGGGGTCGGTGTTCTGGAGTCCATGGGGTTCCGTACGTTTGTTCCGGACGATCTTTTTAAAAAAAACGGGTATCTGGCCGGCACCGATTCCCACCGGGCCGATCTGGTGAACCGGCTTTTTGCCGATTCCTCCATTCAGGCGATTGCATGCGCCAGAGGCGGGTTCGGTTCGCTCCGGATGCTTTCATTACTTGATTTTCAGACGATTATTGAAAAACCGAAGATTTTTATCGGATTCAGCGATATCTCAGCGGTGTTGTCCGCCCTGTATACAAGGTGCGGTCTGGTGACCTTTCACGGACCGACGGTCGCCTCTCTGGGTGATGTAACCCCGGAAACGCAGGAGGCCATGCGTTTAGCGATTACCTCGGAACTTCCGCCCGAGATCTGGCTGCAAAACGGTATCACCCTTCGGCCCGGCCTGGCTTCCGCGCCGGTTCTGTGCGGCAATTTGACCACCCTGTGTCATCTGCTCGGAACCCCGTTTGAACCTTCCCTGAAGGGGCACATTCTCGTTCTGGAAGACCGGGGGGAGATGGGTTACCGGATCGACCGGATGCTCACCCAGATGAAAATCGCCGGGTGCTTTGACGGAATTGCCGGGCTGGCGCTCGGTTCTTTTGAAGCCTGCGGTCCGATTAATGAAATTTTCGAAATTGTCGATAACATTTTCGATGGGTATTCGATTCCGATACTCGCCGGTTTGGATGTGGGACATGGAAGAAGCAACCTCACGATTCCTCTTGGAATCGATGCGACCCTCGACGCCGTCAACCATTCACTGACCTTTCATGAATCTCCAACGGCAGGATAGCCGCCGGCCGGTCGGCGGCCGCCCACGGATTTTAAAAAAGTCCAAACAACAGACGGACGTAGCAGCCGGGTCATGAAACCCACTCGATTGCAATAAACCGTTGCGGGAGAGGATTTCCGGTTCCGGCTTCGGGTTCGAACCAGCGAGCCGAGGCCCAACCGGCCATATATTATGCGCCAAGTCGATCGTCTAATGAAACATGCCGTCGGTGATGACGTTTTCCCCGGGGGAGTCCTGCTGGTTTTGAAGAACGATTCGGTTCTGTTTTTTGAGGCCTACGGCTATGCCGATATATTCAGCAAACGGCTCATGACAAGGGACACCATTTTCGACCTGGCCTCACTGACGAAACCGCTGGCAACCACCCTGGCGGTGATGAATCTGATCGAGCAAAACAGACTGGGTCTGGAACAGACTCTCGAATCCGTTTTGCCGCCGTTTAAAAAGACGGACAAGGGGCCGATCCGTATCAAACAGCTTCTTGCCCACGTTTCGGGGCTTCCGGATTACCGGCCTTACTATAAAGAGCTGGATCCGCTTCCGAAAAATATCCGGAAATCCACCCTGAGGGATCTTCTTGTGAAAGAAAACCTGGTTCGGCCGACGGGCAGATGCACCCTTTACAGCGATATCGGGTTCATGATTCTTGAATGGGTGGTTGAAAACATATCCGGCAGAAGGCTCGACCAACTTCTCAAAGAAGATATTTACCGACCGTTGGGTATCGAAAACCTTTTTTTCATTGATCTGGATTCGGAGCCGCTCCAGGCAAACTTTGCGGCAACCGAGCATTGCCCCTGGCGAAATATTCTGCTGACCGGAGCGGTCCATGATGAAAACGCCTGGGCGGCGGGAGGAATTGAAGGGCATTCCGGGCTTTTCGGTAACGCGCAATCCCTGTCCGTTCTTTTGTCGGAGCTTGTTTCCGCTTTTCATGGCCGGTCGTCCCGTCCGGGATTTCAGCCGGACCTGGTTCGGCGGTTTTTAAAACGATCCTACGATTCGGACCGGGCGCTTGGATTTGATACGCCGTCCCCGGCCGGTTCGAGTTCCGGTCATTATTTTTCCCGGAGAAGCGTCGGCCATCTCGGTTTTACAGGAACCTCCTTTTGGGTGGACCTGGATCGGTTCATCATTGTTATCCTTTTGACGAACCGTATCCACCCTTCGCGTGCCAACATTCGAATAAAAGTCTTCCGGCCGAAACTGCATGATGCGATTATGAAAAGCATTTTAAGCGAGGGCTGAAAAAAATGGATGGTCCGGATACGGAGTCAACGGGCGGGATTCCGGTCGAAACATCGGTAAAGCCGAAGATAACCTGGGATTTTCCGATGATTCCGCGAAAGAAGTTTGTAATCCGGCAAATTCCGCTTGTAATGGCGGTTTATTTTTGGTAGCCATTTTCAAAATCAAATGGCGGTGGTGATGGAAAAACAATAAAGCCAATGCACATTTTCAGGGGGTGCAGGACGAGGTACCATGAGTCTATTTTTAGATGCGATTTTGGGCGTATTTTCCAGTGATCTCGCGATTGATCTGGGAACCGCGAATACCATTGTTTACGTGAAAGGCAAGGGTATTGTGCTCAACGAGCCGTCGGTGGTTGCGGTTCGCACGGACAGCCGGACGAAGAACCGCGTGATGGCGGTCGGCCTGGAAGCAAAGAACATGCTGGGTAGAACGCCGGGTAATATTGTAGCCATTCGACCGATGCGCGACGGGGTGATTGCGGATTTCGAGGTTACCGAGGCGATGCTTCGGCATTTTATTCACAAGGTCCACAACCGGCGGACGTTTGTCCGTCCCCGAATCATCATTGCCGTGCCTTCCGGTATTACCCAGGTTGAAAAAAGAGCCGTGAAGGAATCCGCCGAATCCGCCGGTGCGCGGGAGGTTTATTTGATCGAGGAGCCTATGGCCGCTGCGATCGGTGCGGGGCTTCCGATTACGGAACCCCGGTGCAATATGGTAATCGACATCGGCGGCGGAACCACGGAAGTTGCCGTCATTTCTCTGGCGGGCATTGTATACAGCCGATCCATCCGGGTAGCCGGGGATAAGATGGATGCGGCAATCATGCAGTATATCAAGCGGAGATACAATCTGCTCATTGGCGAGCGGACGGCCGAGATCATCAAAGTCACCATCGGCAATGCATGTCCGGATCCCGAGAATATGGAAACGATCGAGGTCAAGGGAAGGGACCTGGTATCGGGCATCCCAAAAATTCTAGCCATTGATTCGGAAGAGATACGCGTGGCAATCTCCGAACAGATCGACGCGATCCTGGAGACGGTTAAAATCGCCCTGGAGCAGACACCGCCGGAGTTGGCCGCCGATATCGTCGACACCGGTATCGTTCTTACCGGTGGCGGTGCGTTGTTGAAAAATCTGGACAAACTTCTCAGTGAGGAAAGCGGCCTTCCGATCACCGTGGCCGAGGATCCGTTATCGACCGTGGCCCTGGGTTCCGGTAAGGCTCTCGACAGTATTGAAATTCTCAAACAGATCGTAATCACCTAATACGATGTTCCCAAAAAAAATGGTGATGGTCGTCGGTATCGTCGTTTTGATCGTTGCCAACGCTATAATCCTTTCCGTTACCAGCAAACAGCGCTGCGGTTCCAATGAACCCGGACGAATCGCGATCTCTTTTGTAGCTCCTCTACAAAAAGGGGTTGTTCATTTGATTCGCTTCATCCGAGGGATATGGAGCGACTACTTCTTCCATGTTTCCGTGGCAAAAGAAAATTCCGATCTCCGGCGGGCGCTGAATCTGGCCCTTGAAAAGACCAATCAATACAATGAAATCGACCTCTCCAACTCCCGGCTGCGCAAACTGTTGAACTTTAAAAAAACCATTCCTCACCGGGTTCTTGCCGGTGAGGTAATCGGCAGGGATCCTTCTTCCTGGTTTCAAACGGCAATCATCGACAAGGGTCGATCGGATGGACTTGAAAAAGGGCTTCCCGTAGTAATGCCGGAGGGTGTGGTCGGACAGGTCGTTGAAGTGTCTTCCCATTATTCGAAGGTACTGCTGATGATCGACCGGAACAGTGCGGTCGACGCGATGGTTCAAAGGACCCGGGATCGAGGAGTTGTCAAAGGCGGGTCCACGGGTCAATGCGTCTTTAAATATGCCTTGCGCAAGCATGATATCCGAGTCGGAGACGTGATTGTTTCTTCCGGATTGGACGGTGTGTTTCCGAAAGGACTTCGTATCGGAAGCGTCTCGGAGGTTGTCAAGAGCAACGCAGGCATCTTTCAGGATGTTACCGTCACCCCGTATGTGGATTTTGAAAAAATCGAAGAGATCCTGGTTGTATTGAATCCTCCAAATAATGATTTTGTGAGCGGGCAATGACCAACTGTTTTCATATCTGCATCAGTATCTGTTTGGTTGTTTTCCAAACAACCATCATGCCTTTCTTGCCGCTGTTTGATCAATTTTACGACCTTCCGGTCCTTCTTGTCATTTATCTCGGCCTTTTCCGTTCCGCCCGCGAGGGCGTTCCCGTGACAATTCTAACCGGGCTATTCATGGATGCTTTTTCCGGAGCCCCATTCGGCCTTTATACTACCACGTATATCTGGCTGTATATCAGTATCCGGTGGATAATAAGTTATTTGCATGGAGACAATATTTTCCTTCTGCCTGTTTTCGTGGTTTTCGGGGTGTTGATGGAAAATGCAATTTTTCTTGCGGCGATTATCCTGCCGGATCCCGGTTCGCAGGTTTCCGAAATCGGACTGCAATCGATCCTGACGCAGGTTCTCTGGGGATTGTGTACGGGACCTCCTTTGATTGTTTTGCTGAAAGGCGGATATAGAAAATGGGATCAATGGCTTAAGGAACGATCTCCCGAACCAAACGGGCTGGTTTAGCTGCGGTCTTTTCCGGTCCGTTACCGGAATTCTTCGAATTCACGCAGGTGCTTCCTGAAAATTGAGAACACGAAAAGATAGAGAAGAAAATACCGGAAGGGTTCGGCGGCATTCGGACCATAAGCGGCCGTTTTTCATTTTTTTTGAGCGAAATTTTGAGAAAATACCTGAACACAACAGACAGTGATTGGTACAAACAGCGTTTAACCGGGGTCATATTTTGCGCCATTGCGGCCTTTCTTATATTGATTTCCCGCCTGTTTTATCTTCAGGTTATTGAGCGAGAGGAGTACGGACGACTTTCGCAAAACAACTGCATCCGTTTACAGACCATCGACCCCCAAAGGGGTTTGATTTTTGATCGGAATGGAAATTTACTGGTGGATAACCGTCCTTCTTTTGATTTATGCATCACTCTGAAGGACGCGAAACCGGTTGAACAGACCATCGAAAAACTGGCCCGGCACATTCAGGTCCCCGTTGAAGAGCTGATGTCTAAAATCGCGACGGAAAAAGGCATCTCCTCTTATAAACCGATTGTGTTGAAATCCGATATCGGGCGAGATGCATTGGCAGCCATTGAAGTCCACAAGTTTGATTTGCCCGGTGTTGAAGTTAATGTCAAACCCCTCAGAAATTATATCAATAAAAAATGTGCCGCTCATCTTATCGGATACTTGAGCCAGATCAGTACCGATGAACTGAAAAGCCCAAAATATCAGGGTTACAGCCGCGGTGATTTTATCGGAAAATTCGGGGTGGAAAAGACCTTTGAACAGTTTCTGAACGGCAGACCCGGCGGGCGACAGGTCGAGGTGAATGCAAATGGACAGGTCGTCAGAATTTTAAAAATGGTGGATGCCCAGCCGGGACACAACATTTATCTCACCATTGTGGAGGACGTTCAGAAAAAAGCGGAAGAGCTTCTGGGAGATCGGGCAGGAGCAGTTGTCGCGATGGAGCCGCGAACGGGGGGAATTCTTGCGATGGCCAGCAGTCCCGCCTTTGATCAGAATATTTTTGTCAGCGGAATGTCTCACGAGGAGTGGGATTCGCTCAACTCGAACCCCTTCCGTCCCATGACAAACAAGGCGATACAGGGGGAGTATCCTCCTGCTTCCACGTATAAAATTGTAACCGCCATCGCCGGACTTGAAGAAGGCGTAATCAATGAAAATACCGAATTTTACTGCCCCGGCCATTACCGATTCGGAGATCGGGTTTTTCACTGCTGGAAAAGAGGTGGGCATGGCTATGTAAATGTAGTAAAGGCGTTGGCCCAGTCATGCGATGTTTTTTTCTACCCAGGGGGTGAAAAACTCGGAGTCGATCGACTTGCATTCTATGCAAAAGCATGCGGACTTGGATCCTCGACCGGAATTTGTCTGGATCATGAATCGCCAGGCTTGATACCGACGGCGGCGTGGAAAAAACTTCGAACCGGCGTTCCATGGCAGGCAGGAGAAACCCTTTCGATATCCATCGGGCAGGGTTATAACCTGGCCACACCGTTGCAGATGCTGTGTTTGACTTCAGCGATTGGGAATAATGGGACCCGGCATCTTCCGTTCATCGTAAAGAAAATTGAAACGGCCGCCGGGGAAACCGTTTTTGAAGGTGGCGGCCAAATTGCCGGCCAAATACCTGTAAGCAAAAAGACGCTGGATATCGTCAAAAAAGGATTGTGGGCAGTGGTAAACAATGTTCGCGGAACAGCCAGCATCGCCAAAATCGACGGCATCGATATCTGTGGAAAAACAGGAACGGCGCAGGTGATCGGTCGGAAAAAAAACGATAACACCAAAGATGAAGACAGACTGGACCACTTCAAATCGCATGCCTGGTTCGTAGCTTACGCGCCGTCGAGTGATCCTCAAATTGCGGTTGCGGTTTTGGTGGAACACGGGGAACACGGTTCGAGCGCGGCCGCACCCGTTGCGAAGGAATTGATAAAAACCTATCTTTTGAAAGAAGCATCGGGCAAATCGGAACTTGTTAGAAATTCGGGGAATGGAACCCGAGAGAAAATTCCCAGGCTTTGATTTGTCGTGTCCCCTGTTTTCGGTCGATGCGATAAGTATTACGTTCTTTTCTTGCCGAATCGGATCGAACCGTTAACCGGATTTCGGAATATGCAGAAAATGCCCAGGGGTGAATGATGTTTGATCGACGGTTGGTTCAATATTTTGATTGGGGCTTGCTGATTCTCACCTTATCGGTTTTAGGAATCGGATTGGTGGCATTGTACAGTGCGGTAACGGCAGGGACCCCAACGCTTCAAAAATCATTATACTTCAAGCAGCTGATCTGGTATTTTGCCGGATTGGTGATGATGGTTTTTTCTTTTGTGTTCAATTATAAAACATTGGATCGATGGGCGCCGGTAATCTATATCGGATGCATTTGTCTCTTGATCGGGGTGTTGTTGTTCGGTAAGTATGTCGGAGGGTCGAAGCGTTGGCTTTCATTCGGCTCGGTATCCATACAACCATCGGAGCTGGTCAAGATCGCCGTTATCCTCATTCTGGCCCGATACTACGCCAGGCACGCAAACGATAGGGGGCTTACCTTGCGCGAACTTTTCACCCCTTTGTTTCTAACGGTGCTTCCTTTTTTTCTGATCGTAAGGCAACCCGATCTGGGTACCGCCATGCTGGTTTTGCTGATCGCCGGATCGATAACGGTTTTTGTGAAAATTGAACGGCGTTCGTTCATATATCTTTTGACCGCCGGCTCGGTATCCGTTCCTCTGGTTTGGTTTCTTCTCAAAGGGTATCAGAAGCAGCGAATCTTGACATTTTTGGATCCGGATCGAGATCCATTGGGAGCCGGGTATCATATTATCCAATCCAAAATAGCAATCGGATCGGGAATGATTTTCGGAAAGGGTTTTCTGAAAGGTACTCAAAATGCACTTTCTTTTCTGCCTGAACATCACACGGATTTCATATTCTCGGTCCTGGCCGAAGAATGGGGCTTCGCCGGTTCATTATTCACGCTCCTTGTCTTTCTGATACTCATTATCTGGGGCCTGAGTGTCGCTCATGGGTGCAGGGATCCTTTCGGCATCATTCTATCCGTCGGGATTACCGCGATGATTTTCTGGCAGGTTTTTATCAATATCGGAATGGTGATGGGACTGATGCCGGTGGTCGGCGTTCCTTTGCCCTTCATCAGCTACGGAGGTTCTTCCGTTGTTTCCTTAATGATTTGCATTGGGATATTAATGAATATCAGCATGAGACGGTTTATGTTTGAATAGAGCCGATCGGCGGCCTCGTCGATTCAGGGTCGCAAAACCGAAAGCAGTCGATCGGAACTCTCTCTGGGTGAACCTTTCTCAAATCGATCCGGGAGGAGGAATGAAAAACGCGAAAAAAGAAAATTCGATATCCACTTTTCTGGGGTGGGATGCCAGCATTGAAGGAACCGTCGAGTTTCACGGTATGATAAGGCTGGATGGAAATGTAAAAGGAAAAATCTTCAGCAACGCAGGTACGGTTATTGTAGGGGAAAAGGCCGTCATCGATGCGGAAATTAATGTGGACGTAGCCATCGTAATGGGGCGCGTAAACGGTACCATAGAAGCGAGGGACCGAATTGAAATCTATCCGCCCGCCCGAGTGGTCGGAGATATTGTAGCGCCGGTGATTTCAATCGAGGCCGGGGTTACGTTCAATGGAAATTGCTCCATGAAGCCTCGGATAATTCAAGAAAAAAAGGGACCCGATTCGCCCCCCAAACCCGCCGCGGTTGCCGAAAAAAAAGGAAAATAGAAATTTTCAAAAAACCTTTGACAACACATATGGCTGATGTTATAGACCTTGCCTTGGTGTTGCTATAACGATGATAATTAAAGATATCCGACCCTTCTAACAATTAACCCACATCCGCAATGGAGGATCTGTTATGATAAGTATTAATTGGTCTCTCCTGATACAGATCGTCAATTTCCTCTTTCTAATATGGGTCTTAAACATGGTCCTTTACAAGCCGATCCGGAATATATTGATTCAGAGAAAGGAAAAGATATCCGGGCTTCAGGAGGGGATCGAGACCTTGGACGGAAAGGCAAAGGATAAGGATGACGCGTTTGTTTCAGGGCTTAAAAATGCGAGAGCGAAAGGAGCAAAGGAACGGGAGATTTTGTTGCAGGCGGCTGGCGAGGAAGAAAAAAAGATAGTCGAAAAAATTAATAAAGAGGCCCAGGTGGAACTTGCGGCGGTTCGAGAAAAAATTTCAAAAGATGCCGAAGAAGCCGGGGCCGCGCTGGAACAGCAACTGGATGTGTTTGCCAAAGCGATTGGCGAAAAAATTCTGGGGAGGGCTATTTAATGAAATTTCATGGTATCAGCCTCAAACGCCATGTGATTCCGATCAGGTCGGTCATGATCATTGCCATGGCGCTGTTTATGTTTTTCTTCGCCGGAGTTGCTTTCAGTTCAAGCGAAGCGGAGCACGCGACCAACGGAGAGGAGCATGCAGCCCACGCGACAAAAGGATGGGTGGCCACGGATACGTATAAGTTCATGAATTTTCTTGTCCTGGCCGTCGGGCTTTTTTATCTTTTGCGCAAACCTGCTGCCAGTTCGCTCAATGCCCGGATCAGCGGGATAAAAAATCAGCTGGATGATTTGGAATCAAAAAAGAAAGAGGCGGAGAAAAAACTGGCGGCTTACGATGAAAAGCTTTCCCGTTTGGACGAGGAGGCCAAAAACATCGCTGATGAGTATGTCCGGCAGGGAAATGAGGCAAAGGCGAGAATTATTAAAGAGGCGGAAGCGGCAGCGGAAAGAATCAAGGAGCAAGCCCGTCGAAATATCGAATATGAGATGGAGCGGGCCAAATCCAAACTGCGGGGGGAAATTGCTGAAAAAGCCCTTTTGAAGGCCGAAGAGATCATTAAAAGCAAAATTACAATGGAAGACCAGGATCGACTGGTTGACGAATACCTAGAGAAGGTGGTGGCATAGTGAAAAATTTAGCAATAGCAAGGCGTTATGCCAAGGCACTTCTGCTTATCGGGAAAGAGAATGGGAAGGCCGAAGCCTACAGGGAGGAATTGGACGGCTTCTCCGGTTTACTTTCAAGAGAAAAAGAGCTTGGACAAGCCATCGCGAATCCGCTATATGAAACATCAGCTCGCAAGAAAGTTTTACAGGAAGTCGTTAAAAAACTGAAACTGTCAAAAGTGATGAAATCTTTCCTGTTTTTGGTGTTCGATAAAGGGCGTTTCGGATTCGTGGGGCATATTAATGAATTTTATCACAAACTGGCTGATGAATTAAAAGGGGTTGCTCGTGCCAGCTTGGTTTCGGCCACTGAACTTTCATCCGAAACCGTTGAAAAGATTCGTATGGCCCTGTCAAAAAAGACGGGCAAAGAAATTATTCTAGAGGTTGAACAGGATCCCGGCCTCATCGGGGGAATTGTCACACACATCGGGGATCTTGTTCTGGACGGTAGCATAAAAACACAATTACTCGATATGCGAGAATCTTTAAAAAGGGGTGAGAGTGTATAATGGAATTAAGAGCCGAAGAAATCAGTCAAATACTTAAAGAGCAGATTACGGATTATGACAAGAAGGTCGAGTTAAGTGAAACAGGCGTCGTCTTGTCGGTTGGAGACGGCATTGCCAGGGTGTACGGTCTTGAGAAGGTTATGGCCCTTGAGCTTGTGGAATTTCCGGGCGGTATCCTCGGACTTGTATTGAACCTTGAGGAGGACAATGTCGGTGTTGCCATTATGGGCGAGGACTATGACATCAAAGAAGGCGATATGGTCAAGCGCACGGGACGGATCGCGCAGGTTCCCGTTGGGGAAGCCGTTCTCGGTCGGGTCGTTTCCGCAGTTGGGGAACCGATCGACGGGAAGGGTCCGATCGACGCGAAAGAGTTTAGGATGGTTGAAATGGTCGCGCCGGGTGTCATCGCCAGAAAGAGCGTTCACGAACCCATGCTGACGGGCCTGAAGGCGATTGACGCCATGACTCCGGTCGGCCGAGGGCAACGGGAGCTTATCATCGGCGATCGGCAGATCGGTAAAACCGCTATTGCCATAGATGCCATCATCAGTCAGAAAAATACGGATGTTTATTGTATTTATGTCGCATGCGGGCAGAAAAAGTCAACGGTTGCCCAGGTGGTTGCCAATCTGGAAAAACATGGAGCTATGGAATACACCACGGTGGTATCCGCATGTGCCAGTGATCCGGCGACACTGCAATACATTGCTCCTTATGCAGGTTGTGCCATGGGAGAGTATTTCCGTGATCGCGGCAAGCACGCATTGATCATTTACGATGATCTTTCCAAACAGGCTGTTGCATACCGCCAGGTTTCACTTCTTTTGAGACGACCGCCAGGCCGCGAGGCATATCCGGGAGATATTTTTTATAATCATTCTCGTCTGCTTGAGCGAGCCGCCAAACTGAATGATGAGCTGGGTGCCGGTTCTCTGACCGCTTTGCCGATTATCGAAACCCAAGCAGGTGACGTTTCGGCGTATATCCCGACAAACGTTATTTCCATCACCGATGGTCAGATATATCTTGAACCCGGTCTGTTCTTTGCCGGTGTTCGGCCAGCGATCAATGTCGGGCTTTCCGTATCACGCGTGGGTGGGGCCGCGCAGGCCAAAGCCATGAAACAAGTTGCAGGCAACCTGCGGCTTAATCTGGCTCAATATCGAGAGCTCGAGGCTTTTGCAGCATTTGGCAGCGATTTGGATAAGGCAACGCAGGCACAGCTCACTCGAGGTTCGAGGCTGGTTCAAATTTTGAAACAGCCCCAATATCAGCCGCTGCCACTTGAGAAGCAGGTTTCAATACTATTTGCAGGGACCAAGGGCTTCCTTGACAAATATCCGTTAGACGTTTTGGAAAAATATGAAGCCGGGCTCTATCAATTTATTCAGGACAGGTATCCGGCAATATTTTCCGGGATAGCCGAAAAAAAACAGATCGATAACGATCTCGACAAGTTAATGACAAAGGCCTTAACGGAATATGACGAGACCTTTAAAGATACCATAAAATAAAAGGGCCTGAATTTAACAATAATCGGAAACAGAGATATGCAATAAGGGCTGATTCATATGGCACGGTTAAAAGATGTCAAAATAAAGATTGCTGCGGTACAGAAGACAAAACAAATAACTAAAGCTATGAACATGGTGGCTGCCTCCAAGTTGCGCGGTGCCCAGACCAACATGGAGAGTTTCCGTCCCTATGCAACGAAATTTTCGGAAGTGCTGGGAAGCCTTGCTGAAAAGGCAGGGGAGGAGGCAAGCCCCCTGCTGAAACCGCGAGATGAAGTAAAAAAGGTACATGTCGTTTTGTGTACTTCCGACAGAGGCCTATGCGGCGGTTTCAATTCAGCCCTTATTTTAAGGGCGGAGGCCTTTTTAAAAGAAAAATTGGGTGGGAATGTTGAGGTTTCGTTTACCAACTTCGGGAAGAAGGGACGCGATTGGTGCCGTAAAAGGGGGATTCCGATCGCCAATCAGTACTTGGGTATTGTAGGAAGCAGGTTCGGATTCAACATCGCATCCACAGCCGGCCGAATTCTGATTGATGGATTTTTGGATGGAACATATGATGAAGTTTATGTCATATATTCCGAATTCATCAACGTGGCGAAACAGATAACCGCCTTAAAACAAATTATTCCGGTACCCCCGATCAAAGTTGATGAATCCTCGGAACCGGAGGAAACAAAAACGTTTCTGGCGGAGCATATCTGCGAGCCTTCCCCGGATGTACTCCTTGGCGATTTGCTTCCAAGAAATATATATGTTCAGATTTACAGCGCATTGCTGGAAACATCTACCAGCGAGCATGCAGCGCGCATGACCGCCATGAATAATGCGACAAAGGCATGTGATGATATGGTCGACAGCCTCACACTGGCATATAACAAAGCTCGACAAGCGGCTATTACTGCGGAATTGATGGATATCGTCGGTGGTGCCGAAGCCCTGAAGGGATAACAAAATAAAATACCGCATATAGTTTGATAGGAGGTCTTTTAATGGGAGAAAATATAGGAAAAATTACACAGGTTATGGGGCCTGTCGTAGACGTAGAATTCGAACAGGGTCAGTTGCCCAAGATACTTACGGCACTTCTGATAACCAATTCCACGATCAGCGATGAGCCTGACAATCTAGTCGTCGAGGTCGCGCAGC
>JAHDSC010000094.1 GCA_018432925.1 Desulfobacterales bacterium
GGCTGTTGAAAAACTGCGCCTGAGGTCGCCATTCAGCGTTGCACGGCTCTCTCCAATGCTCACATATGCTTGAATATGCTGCGCTTGTCGCTTCGCCGCGCGCCTTGCCTGACGGCCTGATTCTTGTTTTTCAACACCCTGCTAACAAAAAAATATCAGAAGATGTCAGCAATGTGCGGTTAAGAAATTGCACAGGCATGGAAATCCGGATCGATGAAAATCGGCGGACTGGTCCCGAAATTTTCAGGAAAAAATCGGCTTAAAAGGGCATTTTGGTCGCAAAAACATACGATTAAGAAAAAAACGAGAGCAGATAGAGTGAGCGGAGTCAAGGCATCTCTGCCGGAAGTAAAAGTTTTATAGAAAGCATAACGGTCAAAACAGGTATTCGAGCAAAGGGCCGGCAGGGGAGGGTGAGAGGGGAGGGATTTTGCCCCTGAAAATAGCGATTGAGAGTTGAAAACGTTTATTTTTGGATGAATAAACCATATAACCATTGTCGCGCGCTCCGGCTTCAAAAAACAGGTGGTATATGGCAATTCCGACTTCAAGAACAAAAACGAAAGCTGATATAAGAATTAATGAGGAAAAATGTACCGGATGCGGTTTATGCGTATCGGTATGCAAGGATTTCAGCTTAACCATCGCAAACGGAAAAGTCAGAGAATCGGATAATCCTTACTTCGGATGTATAGGATGCGGTCATTGTATGGCAATCTGTCCGTCAGGCGCGATTGAAATTATCGGGCGGACATTATCTCCCGACGATCTTTTTGATTTGCCTGCCGGAGAAAAAACCGCAACATATGAACAGTTTTCTTTTCTCCTTAAACGCAGAAGAAGCATAAGAGAATTTAAAGAAATTCCGGTTGAAAATGACCTGATTACAAAAATATTGAATGCCTCACAGACAGCTCCGATGGGACTGCCACCGTCTGATGTGAATGTGCTGGTTTTTGATACGAAAGAGAAAGTACGAAACTTTGCCGTGCAGTTCTGTTCCTATCTGGAAGGTCTGAAATGGTTTGTATCCGACTGGTTTCTGTTGCTGATGCGTCCTTTCTGGGGCAAAGCCAATGACGAATTGTTCAGAAATTTTATCAGACCTCTATTTCGCGTTTATACGGAAAACATGCGCAACGGGGTAAACCTTGTAACATATGATGCCCCTTTGGCGATGTATTTTTACGGTTCACCGTATACTGACCCTGCTGATCCGATTATTGCGGCAACCTACGCCATGCTTACCGCTGAAGCTCTCGGTCTGGGAACCTGCATGATAGGGGGGGGATACATCCACTGATTCAAAAAGGAAAGAGGGCGGAAAAATTCAGAAAAAAACATGGGATAAAATATGTAAGCCGTGAAGGGCTGTTTGTGATATTCGGGTATCCGGACGTGAAATATAAAAAAGGAATACGCAGAACTTTTGCTTCAATCGATTATGCATGAAAAACTGTGCGTATTTAGGGCCGCTCGTCAGATGATAAGATACGTTTTGCCGTTCCGTTTGATATTTTGATTTCATGCCGCGAAAAGCCTGTATCGATGCACAGGGGCGCTGCGCCACATTATCGCCGGAGGAATCGGGTGCCGGATTTCAATGGAATATCATTACGAGACATGGGGACGTCTATGGTTTTATGCTTTACAATTGAAATCGGATCTACCGGCGATTGATCCTGTCACGTAAGGCGAGAATCGATGCGCCGGGGCATTGCACCATGTGATTATCAGCGAATCGAAGGCCGGAAGATTTTTCGATCCGGCTTTGACCGGATGAATTTTCTGAATCGTCTCCCGGAATTGGTGCCGGAGACAAAAACAGAGTGTTTCGCCTGGGCGATTTCGTGGAAAGAGTACTCAAATCGGCCGGGGAGGCGCTTGAAGAGCAATAGGAGCTGAAAGCCGGAGGGGTTGATTTCAACCAGGTGGTTAACCGTGTTGCCGGGGTGATTGGCATGCGTCCGGAGCGGGTAACGGCTTTAGCAGGGTGTTGAAAAACTGCGCCTGAGGCCGCCATTCAGCGTTGCACGGCTCTCGCCAATGCTCACATAGGCTTGAATATGCTGCGCTTGTCGTATCGCCGCGCGCCTTGCCTGACGGCCTGGTCCTTGTTTTTCAACACCCTGATAGGGAAGTCTCCAAAAACCGTCAAGGCCGGAGCGCTGTAATGTTTTTGGGCGCATCGAAAGCGTGGGGAGAAAACCATTGAAATCGCAAAAAAGCTGAGGATAAGCCGGCCTGCGGTAAGTCGTGGGGTTAAAAGGGGGGAACGGCGGCAAATTCGGCGTTGGGCATAGGAGTGGAATGAAAAAGAGGTGCGAATGGTGCGGGGTTGATCCGCTTTACGTCGCCTACCACGACGACGAATGGGGAGTTCCCGTTCATGACGATCGGCGCCTTTTTGAAATGCTGATTCTGGAGGGCGCGCAGGCCGGTCTGAGCTGGCTTACGATCCTGAAGAAGAGAGAGAATTACCGGAAGGCTTTTCACGATTTCGACTGTGAAAGAATTGCTTCATACACATCCCGGGATGTCAGGCGCCTGCTCGGCGATGCCGGTATCGTACGCAACCGCCGGAAAATCGAATCAACGGTAAAGAACGCCCGTGGGACATTGGTCATTATAGAGGAATTTGGATCTCTGGACTCTTTTATCTGGCGTTACGTTGACGGCATCCCCATTCAGAACAAGTGGAACGCCGTGGCGGAAATCCCTCCAAAGACAGTGCTTTCGGATGCAATGAGCAGGGATTTGAAGAAGCGAGGTTTCAATTTCGTTGGTTCAACCATCTGTTATTCATTCATGCAAGCGGTTGGCATGGTGAACGACCACACAATGGATTGTTTCCGGCACAAGGAGATCGTAAATATCGCCCAACAAGGCAAATTCAACATACGCGGCAACCGTGCCGCCGATTCAATTGTTCAGCGGAAGAGAGGATGAAAACATGTCAAAAATTGAGATTGCGAAGAACGCCTTTGTCTATCCGATGCCTGTGGTTGTGCTTGGCACGGTAGTGGCAGGGCGCCCCAACTTCATGGCCGTCGGATGGGTAAGCCGAGTGAATTTCAATCCGCCGATGATTGCCGTTGCCCTTGGCAAACCTCATTACACGAACGGCGGCATCAAGAAGAGCGGAGCTTTTACTGTCAATGTGCCGGGAATGGATCTGCTGGAAAAAGTAGACTACTCCGGCCTGGTCTCCGGTCGGAATGTGGACAAGTCCGAGCTCTTCACTGTTGTGCGAGGACCTGAAACAGGAGCGCCGATGATAGAGGAGTGTCCTGTGTGCATGGAATGCAAACTGGCCCATCTGGTGGATCTCCCCACCAATGAGCTTTGTATCGGTGAGATTGTCAGTGCATACGCAGAAGAAGGCTGTTGCACCGGCGGCAGCCCCGACATCGAGAAAATCAAGCCATTCACACTCACGATGCCCGACAACCGCTATTGGGCTGTGGGTGCTGAGGCCGGCAAGGCATGGGGAGCCGGGAAGCGGCTCATGAAATAAGTATGCCAACGGAGCGATGGAGGTCTGGCAGCCGGCTTGGGTCGAGCCTCGGTTACAATTTGATATGATGAACAATACCTCAGTGATTTTACCCCTGAAAATAGCGATTAAAGAGTTGAAAACGTTTATTTTTGTAAGGGTAATCCATAAATATCAATAAAATTGCGCGGAACGACCCCCACACCCCACACCACGACACTCCGTTAGAGCAAAACCCAAGGAGGAAAAAAATGAACCGCCTAGGGAGAGTATTAATCGTAGTATGCGTATTCGTTGGGCTTTTTTTAATTCATGGTTGCGGATCGATGTTCCCGATACGAACTTATTCCATTCAGACAGCCCGGGGAAACCCGGCCGCGGTCGGATCTCACGGTATCTCCCTTTATGAATACGGCAGGCCGATAGGCAAGCCATACGCTGTTCTGGGCAAGGTGATGACTTATAAAAGGGGCGGATTGGGCGCAGTCCGTGAATTGGATTACCAAAGCACTCCTCCAGAAGATATGGTTGAAGAAATGAAGGGGCCGGCGATGGGCATGGGGGCCGATGCCGTTATTGGTATCTATCATGGCGAATACCGGGGGGTGAATATCGGAGCCGAATATGTCAGCGGCCTTGCGGTACAAATTCTGGACGAGGATCGAGAACAAGACCCGGAGGGGACGGATTTGCGTGTCGGAATACTACCGGTGCAGATCGGAAAAGCCGATATGGATGAGAAGGATTACGCTGTCTTGGATCGCGACTTGCGCGCCGGCGCAAGGTGGTTCCTGGAAGACAAAGGGTATTACGCTCCGGTTGATCCAACCCTACGCTTCATCGGCACGGTTCCGGACCTTTTAAAAAACAGTCCATCCGGTTTGGATTCTTTATATGGCGATGAAACGGAATTGCTGTTGTTAATCGAAGTAATCGATGAGCAGGCATTTGTCCCGATTTTACTCGATGTGAGGAAGGTGGTGTTGAAAACAACCTTGTTTTCCAAGTCGCTTGGCAAGGTCGTATGGGAAAATCAGGTGCAAAACGAAAAAGTAACCGGCGTGTTCTGGACATGGATGAATAAGGCCGTAACGCGGGCCGGGGCCATCGAGGGGGTACTGAAACCGCTGCCGTTTTATTCACGGATGGGGACGTCCGCGTTTGTCGCGTACCCACCCGAAATGGTTAAGAAAAAAAAATAAAAAATGTATGAAACAACCGAACCGTCAGTTAATGGAGGAGAACGATATGATGAAGAGCAGATGCAAAAATAGTAATCGCATCAATATCTGCCTGGGGCTTATACTGGTTGGTACCTTTGCGGCGCTATTATCCGGCTGCGCTTCAACGGTTCTTGAGACCAAGTCCTACCGATCTCATGAACCAGGCAAGCAGGCTACCGCCAAAGCCGGCACCCCCATGTTGATACGCGAGGAGGGAACCATCGAAAAAGAAAGGAGATGGGTCGGAGTTTTGAATTCCCCCGACGGCTGGGAGACCATTGGAACCAAATACTCAGATGATTATAATCGAAAGGAACTGATCTACCAGGGCAATTCGGGTTCGATAATTCATGTGACCTACCGGGAATTTGGCGCGGGAATCGCCATGCCGAAGCAACAGGAAAGCCTGACGTTCGATCTTTCGGAATCGAGCACCATCATTGTAAAGGATTTTCGCCTAAAGGTACTTCAGGCGGATGAGGATGCAATCAGCTATATCGTTATCAATTACTGATTGTTTCTCAAGTTGCCATCTATCAATAGGAATAAGATAGCGCGGTCCACACACTTCCGACACCACTCAATCTTTTCCCGCGCGTTTTCATTCTCTACCCCCCCATTTGAAATAGATGCATTTTCTTTGACATACGACGTTGATGTATCTTATATACCCCGAGTATTAAAAAAGCGGTCATTATTAAATAATCGCGATGGACATATTTCCATGGTTTCGATTTCGCGATCCGATTACGCAAGTCACCGACGATCTTCGGCAGACGCGAGGCGCTCCTGAAGCATGAAGAAATCATTCCTGATCCTGTCGTTGTGTTTGCTCGCGGCAGCGGGCGGCTGTATGTATCATGGTTTAAAAACCGATCATGAATTGCGGCAGGACTTATATCTTGCGGCTGATTCAGCCGCGCTCAACTTATCGACCAGGGAAATCGAAACTATTGTGGGCGCGATACTTGCCGGTTACGATGCGAAGAAATATTATCCCGAAGCCGATATCCTGAATCCTTACAATGAAACGCTTTTTCCGCGGGATTTTGCCGCGCCTGTTTTTAGATGGGAAGACCGCTATCTCCATTCCGATCAATGGCTGATAACCATTCGATTTGCCCGCAACAATCATTCAATCCACGTGTTAACGGATCAAACCTCATGGACTCCGACCCGTGATATCTGGGAAATCATCAAGGCCGACTCACTGGAACAGAAGGCTTTTGTTACAATCCTGGGCGTTGATACGGAACGTGCCCGTAATATCATTACGAAGACCGTTATTGCCGTATCAACCTCCCGGGATGAAGTAGGCGCCCCCTTGATGTATGTCCAGATGCCGCTGCCTTTCGAATGGGGAAGGGAGCATCCGGAGGAGTTCCTCTGGAGATTCGGTGCCGTTTCGTCGTATGACCCACCTCCCGTGGTACTGAAAAATCTGCCATTCTGCGGAAACTGCCATTATTTTTCTCGTGACGGACGAATGTTCGGAATGGACATCGACTATCGCGGCGATAAGGGCGGTTATGCGATTTCAGCGGTGGACAGGCGCATGATCCTGAAACCGGAAGATATCATCACGTGGAATGATTTTAATAAAGAGGATGAACAAAAAAGCCAGGGATTTTTCGCGAAAATATCACCGGATGGCAGGTACATTATCGGAACCGTGAAAGAGCGGTCATTTTTTGCGCTTCTGGCCGATATCGATTTCTCGCAGTTCTTTTTCCCCGCCCGCGGCCTCCTGGCATGCTATTGCATTACTGATCGGACATTTTTTTCACTTCCGGGCGCTGATGACCCGAATTATATCCAGACATGTCCTGCCTGGAGTCCGGACGGACGATATATTGTATTCAGCAGGGCCAAGGTCGACCCATATCTGATCGAAACGCTGGGGGACAAAAACTACATTGAAGTTGACCAAAACGTGACGATTCATGATCTCAACAAAAAGTACCGGATCATGTATGACCTTTACCGGATTCCATTCAATGAAGGCAGGGGCGGTACCCCCGAGCCGCTCTCAGGCGCCGGCGGCAACGGGAAGAGCAATTACTTTCCAAGTTTTTCACCCGACGGCAGATGGATCGTGTTCACGCAAAGCGATACGGGCCTGGCGATTCAGCCCGGGAGCAAACTTTACATTATTCCTGCCGAAGGCGGTACCGCCCGGCAACTGGAATGCAACACAAGCATGATGAACTCGTGGCACAGTTGGTCCCCGAACAGCCGGTGGCTTGTGTTTAGTTCGAAAGTCAATACACCCTATACCGAACTGTTTATCACGCACATCGATCAGAACGGCACGGCAAGTGTACCGGTATTGCTTTCACGATTCAGCGGCGATAAACAGGCCTGCGTCGCACCGGAATTTGTTGACCTGGAGCCTGATGCCATTCAGGAGATTTTACTGAGTGACGAATAATGGTTTATACGATCGTGTATCGGAGTTCTTTCATTTCTGTAATTGTGATTTCGAAAAAATGGGAGAGGTGCTTCATGAAAGAAAAGCTCATTATTTTACTTGTAACAATCTTTGTCGGAGTCTTCCTGTCACCTCAGTATGCGAAAAGTTATGGAGGCGGAGATGGCGGAGGCGGTGGATCTCAGGCTGGTAGCGAATCAACGACGCCTCCGGCCGGTTTTGAGCCGACCGATACCGTTAAGGATCCGCCAAAAACCACCCGTTCCTCAACGGCAACCTGGCTTGATCTGGGCACAAGGGCGACGCAGTGGGTGAGAAGCAATCCCGTCGAGGGGATGAAAAATAATGTCATCACCCGCGTGCCCGGTGGGGAAAGTTGCGTTGAAGCATCGAAAGATCGTGCGGCGGCGCTGGCGGATCACATCAGAAACCTGGTTCAATCGGGAGAAGTGGATCTCGGGGGTCATACCGTTCAAATCGGTTCACGGTCGGGTTATAAGGTTCCGTTCTCTGGAGCGCTTACCGGAAATCCAGAAAATATCGGTGCCCACACATACAGCGTAATTCAGATATACGATGCCGACAAGAAGTTTGTCGGCGGATGGGAAGTGGATACGTATGTTGTGGACATGGTTTTGCCGCACGGCCAGGTAGATCTGGTAAATGAGTACCCCGATCACGTCCAGACGATAACAACGCCACCGAAAGCCGGAAAATAAGGAGCATGTCATGAAAAAATTATGCGTAGCGGCAATAATCATGGTCATCATGTCGGCAGGTTATACCGCAACCGCGGGGGAAACGGTCTGTTTTTCGAATGCGCCCGATTCGGAACTTCTGAAGCAGGTCGAAGCGAACCTGTTCGAATACCGCAACAGTAACGGCCGGTGGCCACGGGATGTGAAAGATCTCGATGATTTCGCCCGCAAAAAGGGGGCTCCTCTCGATCTTTCCGTCTTTCGTCGGCTGACCATTGAAACAAGGTCCGCCGATTCCGTATTGGTTGTCTACTCGATTATGAAACCTGAACCGTATCTCGCGGTCTATGCAATAACGGTACGGGAGATTCACCCGCCGGCGGAAATTCGATCCGTGTCCGATACGTCGGTCCGTCGGATCCAGGTGTTGCTGGCACAGGAAGGGTATGACCCGGGGCCGGTGGACGGCAAAATCGGAAATAGGAC
>JAHDSC010000149.1 GCA_018432925.1 Desulfobacterales bacterium
CGAGTAGACCAGGTCGGGGCCGTACTTCGGCAGCAGCTCGTTGAACAGCAGGTGGGCCACGAAATAGGGCGCCCGGTTGAACTCCTGCACCTTGTTGGGAACATGCTTGAATTCCAGCTCGGCCGCGTAGGCCTCGTCACGCTCTTTCTCATTGATCCAGCCAAGGGTCAGCAGCCTGTCCAGCACGTACTTCTGCCGCATCTTCGAATTCTCGAAGTTCGACAGGGGGCTGTACCGCCCCGGCGCCGCAATCAGCCCTGCAATGATGGCAGCTTCCGAAAGGGTGACCTCCGAGGAAGGCTTGCCGAAATAGGTCCGTGCAGCAGTATCCACACCCCAGGCGCCATGGCCGAAGTAAATCGTGTTCAGGTACATCTCCATGATCCGGTCCTTGGTGAAAAGCTGCTCCATTCGGATAGAGAGAATGACTTCCTTCGCCTTCCGTTCAAGGGTCCGCTCCTGGGAAAGGAACAGGTTTCGGGCAAGCTGCTGGGTAATGGTGCTTCCTCCCTGCTTGACCCCCCGGTTCGTAACGTTTTCCACAAAGGCGCGGGCGATGGAAAGGAGGCGAATCCCGCCGTGCTGATAAAAGGATGAGTCCTCGGCGGCAAGGGTGGCCTTGATAATCCACGGGGAAATGCTGCGGAGATCCACAGGCTGGCGGTTTTCGGTAAACAGCCGGGCGACGGGTTCTCCGTTCCTGTCGTAGATCACGCTCGCTACGTTGGCCTTGTGGGCCAGCATCTCCGTTGCGGTGGGCAGCTCCTCTGCAATGTCCCTCAGGTAGAGGGCCACAAAAACCGAAACGGCCGCACCGGCAACAAGAACCACTAAAAACAGTACGAGAAACAGCGACTTGAGCAGCGATCGTTTCTTGGGCGGTTTCTCCTTCCGCCGTCCCGACGACGACGGTTCTCTCTCTGAAGGCGAGCTGGAAACACGGGCCATGGTGTACCTCCTTAAAACAGAAAACATCCCCTCGGGGACGCATCGGAATCAGGTTGCATCATATTCTGACTGATTATACCACCCATCGGGAAAATTTTTTTCGTGGAAAATAAAAAAGGGGGCTTGCCAAACCCTTTTGAGCGTGGTATATTCTTCGCCGTTGCCTCACGGGGCGACGCCGGAACTTGAAAAAAGAATACAGTGCATAAAGATGCAAGCGAGGTCCTGTTACTATTTATTTGAGAGTTTGATCCTGGCTCAGGACGAACGCTGGCGGCGTGCTTAACACATGCAAGTTGAACGGTATGACATGGAAGCTTGCTGAAGTGTCATATAGTAGCGGACGGGTGAGTAATGCATGAGAAGCTGCCATTGGGAGGGGGACAACAGTTGGAAACGGCTGCTAATACCCCGTATGCCGGAAGGTGAAAGGGAGCGATCCGCCC
>JAHDSC010000144.1 GCA_018432925.1 Desulfobacterales bacterium
GAGTTAGCGGCACCTACCAGCACTTTAATTTTATGCTCTCCGTTGGTCATTGTGCCGGCATTAAGATCCGAATAGCTGGAAGGTGTGTCCTGATTATAACTGTAGGAAATGCTGGTTCCCTCATACGCCTTGTAATATCTTAGATGACCGTCTATATACCAATAAACGGCGCCTTCAGTGCCCGCAGGATTTTCCTTGAACTCCACGGTACCGGCAATGTCGAACGTGCCCTCGAGCACCTGGTTGTCACTGATGCTGGTAAGTTCCGCAACCGGGGTATTGTCAATATCAATGGACTTTGAATCCGTTGCCACTACCCCCTCGGAGTCTGTTGCTTTTGCAATGAATGTATATGTGCCGTTCGGCAAATATGCAGCATTCAGTTCAGATGAACATGTCGCAGAACCGTTTCCTGATTCATAGCTCAAAAGTTGTGTGTCTTTATAATAAAGGTAAATATAGCCCGAATCAACCGTCCAGCATCCGTTGGAATTACAATGCTCATAACTGCTGAATTCTCCATGACCGGTTATGGTAATCCACCCTTCATTTCCGGATACGGATATCGAAGCACTCGTCGCCCAGGCCATGCCGGAAAAACCCCAGATCAACAACAAAAACCAACCGATCGCCGCCAAACGCCTCATCGCCTTCTCCTTTATCAGTTCTATCGATCGGTATGCGAAATTCTTCCCGGAAATCTCATTTTTTATATCGAAATTTGCATAATCGATAAATTTGATTTTGTCCATAAGATTTTTCAACAATTTAAGGCAAATGCGGCATTTTTTTCAAAGCGGGGATCGCGGTTCGCTTCCACCGGTTCTTCCTACGGATCGGTGCGACGGTTTGATAAAAAACATATCGAGACGGGTTTGGGGGGGTATCGCTTAGAAAAAAAAACGCAGAGGTGGTTTCAAAATCATTCATCGGGTTTTCGATCAAGATGGGGCGAGAAGTTCAATCGCCTTAATACATTGAGTATTTAAAGAATTAAACGTCTCTGTCGAACACAGCGATTGGACACGAGGAGAGGTTTTAAAACCACTTCTCGTCAATCGGCAGGGAGGGGAAAAGCGTGGCGGATTTTTCCCGTTTTTTAAATGACCGCGGGCAACGGACGGAGGATGAAAAGCCGGGTGTTTTCCGGTTCTTCAAAAACACCCGGGGGAAAATTTACATGATTCTCAGTTCGCAGATCTTTCGAAAATGGTGCCCGTAGACCGCAAAGGTAATCGCAAG
The DNA here is from genome assembly GCA_018432925.1 of Desulfobacterales bacterium. GTDB lineage: Bacteria > Desulfobacterota > Desulfobacteria > Desulfobacterales > JAHDSC01 > JAHDSC01. Next base: position 1,243 of record JAHDSC010000144.1, read on the forward strand.
CGAAAACAACCGGGGGCGGCGGAAAAATGTCCAGAAGAACAGCTTCCAGTACTGAAACCGCTCCTTTCCGATGACACCCAACTGAATGCAGGACCGCAAAAACGCCAGCAGGTGCTGAAAGTCCAGGCCGGGCTTGAACTTCGGAGGTTTGTATTCTTTCAGAAAGGTCCGGACACGCTGGTAGTAAGCCTTCGGCGAATAAATATAATTCATGATCGCTTTATAGCCTTTTTGAAGCTCCTCCAGACCCATCTTCGGGATGATGTTGGTGGTGCCGTCCACGTTGTCCCCGGATAAATTCCCAAGAAGGCGCCCTTCCTCTTTCATCCGCTGATACAGCCGGGTCCCCGGAGGCGCCTGGAGCAGGCCGACCATTGCCGTCACGATCCCGCTTTTCTGGATAAAATCGATCTGACGCTTGAAGATGGAAATGGTGTCGCTGTCGAATCCGACGATAAAGCCCCCTTGCACCTGCAGGCCGGCTCTCTGGATGATTCGAACGCTCTGGATCAGGTCCCGGTTCTTGTTCTGGTTTTTATTGCATTCGGCCAGACTGATTTCATCCGGGGTTTCGATTCCGATAAAAACCATATCGAAACCGGCCTCCACCATCATATCCATCAACTCCCGGTCATCGGCGAGATTGACCGATGCCTCGGTGTAAAGCGGCAGACCCTTCTTGTCTTTATGCCATCGGATCAGCGCCGGCAGAAGCTGCGTCTTGAGGTATTTCTTGTTGCCGATGAAATTGTCGTCCACAAAAAAAACCTGGCCGCGCCACCCCTTGTTATAAAGCCGGTTTAACTCGGAAACAATCTGATCGGCGGTTTTCAGTCGTGGATGATGACCGAACAAAGCCGTAACATTGCAGAAATCGCAATTGAAAGGACAACCCCTGGAAAACTGGATGCTCATCGAAGCGTATCGTTTCATATCCGCAAGTTCCCACAGCGGCGCAGGCGTCCGACGGATATCGCAGAATTCGGATGTCTGGTAGACCGGCTTCGCGCATCCCTTCGCCAGGTCGGCCAGAAAGGGAGGAAGGGTCAGTTCGGCTTCATTTAATACAAAGTGGTCCACCTCCTCGAACTGCCGGTACTCGCTGGTAAAAAGAGGGCCGCCGGCAACGACGGTAAGGCCCGCTTTCTTGCACCGGGAGATGATTTGACGCGCCGATTCCCTTTGCACAACCATGCCGCTGATAAAGGCATAATCGGCCCACGCCAGGTCCTGGTCGGTAAGTTTGGTCACATTCACATCCACGACCCGCTTGGACCATTCCTCCGGCAGCATTGCGGCAACGGTTAACAGGCCTAAAGGCGGCAGAACGGCCTTTTTGCGAATGAATTTAAGCGCGTGCTTGAAACTCCAGAACGTATCCGGAACCGCCGGGTTTATCATCAGAATGTTCATGATCCCCCCTTCCTTTAAACTCCAGAAATCTTTTTTTGTTTTTCATATTACGGGTATTTGGGAATCTCCCCGCTGTAAGAAGCGAAAAATCTTCGACCGTACGAACTTTTTCGTCGATATTTTCGATTCGCTTGTCAACCCCTCGGCATGGCACGAAAAATAGACCCGCGGCACAAGTATTCCAGGGATAAAAAAGCCTCCAGGCCGTATTGATCACGGGTTACAAATTCGATGGGGACGTGTGGCCCGATGGAAGATCGAAGACCTCGAAAAGATTGGATGAGCAGGAATGAAAGGGTGCTTGATTCGATCCGGGATCGTCCATTAAGAGATGCAGGCGGAAGGATGAATAAGGGCACTCTATCAGGATTCGACGGAATGCCCCCTTTTCGGCCAAAAATGCGAGCTAAACTACAGTTACATTAACTGCAGCAGGACCTTTTTTCCCTTGTTCTATGTCAAAGGTAACCCGGTCGCCTTCATTCAGGGACTTAAAACCGGATGCATTAATTCCCGAATGGTGAACGAATACGTCCGGTCCATCTTCCTGCTCAATGAAGCCATAGCCTTTGCTATTGCTGAACCATTTCACAGTTCCATTAGCCATAGTGACACCCTCCTTTCAAATAAATTCGCGTGGTTCCAAACTTCAGGCTGCCACTTCTGGCAAATTTATTTTTCCCTCAGAACGAAACCGACCCGCTGGTAAGCGGGTCCCTTATTAATTTAAAAAATATAATAAACTATTTTAAAAGAAAATCAAGTTATTTGTGCAGCAATTCCCCGGTATGCCGACGTACCCTTTTTCCCCGTCGCGGGGTTCCGTCCGATAAACGCATCCGTCTCAAACAGACTGATTTCCTTAGGTTAACGGTTGGATGCTATCTGCAATCGGGGTCGTCGCTCTCGCAGCGGACCGTTTGAATCCGCTGAACTTTTTCAAAAATAAAATTCAGAAAGTATTTATAAGGCGATTGTTTGAACCGGTAAACCAGTACCCGGTATGGTTCATTTCCCGGACAGGTTTCTCGAACCGGATCGCCGCATTTTCTCCTGACATCTCTGATGAGATCGCCGATGGTAATCACTCCGCCGGGGCATCGAAAGCTGGAAACGTCGATTCGAAATTCTTTGGGAGCGGAAAGCTCGGTCAGCTTTTCATCCGGGCTTCGGATGCATTCCTGAGAAAACGCGGAGCCGGTAAAAATAACCGGCAGTGACAGGAGGAGGCCGCAACAACAAAGTTTTTTAATCATGAAAACGCCTTTCTTCGAACATCAAAAAATATGGATTCCGGGCATCCCGTCGAAAAAATTCCACCGGGTCCCGCGGGTTCGAGGGATACCTGCCATGCGAAAAAAACGAATCCAATATAAAAAGCGGGAACCTTGCCGGCCCGTTAAAGATGGAATCATCCCTCGGTACGTGAGAACTTACCGGATAACACAAACAGGGAAATACGAAAGGATTATGTAAGATGAAACCATGGAATGTCGGTAACTCTCGAACCGGGAGGAATTTAAATGGATTATATAAGCCGAAAACCGCGCTGTCAACGCCGGGGAAAAATAAAGAGATCCGCCGATTCGATTGACACCGCAATCTTTGTGAAATATAATTTTTACAAACATTTTTTTCGTCTATTCAAACGTTGACGGCTTTATGCCGGGTCATTCTTTTTGCCTCGAACCCGTTTTGCTTATCCGAATCAATCGTTTTTTTTCTTTACTTTTTGTTTCTTTCCAGGCATCGCCTGCCTGTCCGCGACCATCGTCGAATGCGCGGGCAGATCGTTTTCACGTATACCTGAGACATCAATCATCCGATCGCCCGAAGGAGGCCCGATATGGAAAAATCGATCGAACAGCTTATGAAATTAGAACCCGGACTCGAGTACCTGGGGTTGACGAACCTGAAAGAAGTCCACTGGAATCATTGCACGCCGGTGTTGTACGAACATGTGATCAAAAAAAACGAGGGGGTGCTCACCCACCTCGGACCGATCGTTGTGGTACGACCGGGGAAAAGCACCGGCCGGGCGCCCCGTGACAAATTTATCGTAAAAGATGAGAATACGGCGAATAAAATACATTGGAGTACCGTCAATGTGCCGTATGATGCGAAAAAGTTCGACTATATTTTTGAACGGGTCAAAGCATATCTTCAGGACCGCGAAATCTATGTCCAGGATGCTTACGCCGGCGCGGATGAAAAATACCGCGTGGCAATCCGGGTGATTACCGAATTTGCCTGGCAGGCGCTTTTTGCCCGGAACATGTTGCTGCGCATCCGGGATCGAAAATTGCTGCCGGGTTTCCAGCCGGAATTTACGGTATTTGCCATGCCTAAATTTCTTGGAAACCCCGAACTGGATGAACTCAATTCGGAAACTTTCATTCTGGTCAATTTTACAAGAAAAATTGTCCTGATCGGCGGAACCTACTATGCCGGTGAAATTAAAAAGTCGGTTTTCACCGTCTTGAATTTTCTTCTGCCCCAGAAAAAAGTTCTTTCCATGCATTGCAGCGCCAATGTCGGTAAAAAAGGCGATACCGCCCTGTTCTTCGGACTTTCCGGAACCGGAAAAACCACGCTGTCGGCAGACCCGAACCGCGCCCTGGTCGGCGATGACGAACACGGCTGGAGTGACGACGGCATTTTTAATTTTGAGGGCGGCTGTTATGCCAAAGCGATCCGCCTGTCCAAAGAAGCAGAACCTGAAATTTACGAAACGACCCGAAAGTTCGGCACCATTCTGGAAAACGTTGTTTTCAATCCGGTTACCCGTATCCTGGACTTGAATGATGACAGCATTACGGAAAACACGCGCGCGGCCTATCCGCTGACCCATCTGGACAACATTGTCAGGGAAGGCAAAAGCGGTCATCCGAAAAACATCGTTTTTTTAACGGCGGATGCGTTCGGCGTACTCCCCCCGATTTCGAAACTCAGCCCGGCGCAGGCCTCCTATCACTTTCTCCTTGGATATACGGCAAAGGTCGCGGGAACGGAGGCCGGCGTAACGAAACCCCAGGCAACCTTCAGCACCTGCTTCGGGGCGCCTTTCATGCCGCTTCATCCAAGCGAATATGCGCGATTGCTGGGGAAAAAGATTGAAGAACATCGCGTCAAATGCTGGCTGGTCAATACCGGATGGACGGGCGGCCCGTACGGCGTCGGGCATCGGATTTCCATCCGTTATACCCGGGCCCTGTTAAATGCCGCACTGGAAGGAAAACTGGATCATGCGGGGTTTGTCACGGAACCGGTATTCGGCCTGGAAATTCCGAGGGAATGTCCGGGGATTCCGACCGGCATCCTGATGCCGAGAGAAAGCTGGAAAAACAAGGAGACTTACGATCAAAAAGCCGGGGAGCTGGCAAAAAGCTTCCAGGATCAATTCAAGCAATATGAAACGCTGGTAGCCGATGAAATAAAAAATGCCGGCCCTGTCGGATGAGCAGGCACCCGTTTTTTCCGGTTTTAAAAATTCAGCGGCCGATCCGCTTTCGAAGTCTCAGGACTCTATTTTTTATATCCGACCGGCAGAATCAACAGCGGTTGATGGGATTGAGGAATCTTCATCAGCCGGTTCACCGCTTCGTCATCGAACGCGCCCACGATCCCGGCTCCCAGACCCAAAGCCTCGCTCTGAAGAAAGATGTTCTGAGCGATGTGGCCCGATTCCATCATTGCGTACCGTTCCCCTCTCCGGCCATATTTGACGGCGATGCGTTCATATTCGGCGGTAATGACAATGTTCAGAGGCGCTGCCGCCATCCACATCTGGGACAGGGACGCGGCGGCCAGCTTGTTTCGGAAGTCTCCATCGGATACCAGAGACACGGCATGATCCGATGGCGCATAATGATAGATCCCCTCACGCAGCGATTCGACACCGTCCTGCCCGACAACCGCGTAAATATCCATGGGATACAGCGCGCCCGCCGAGGGTGCCGCCCGCTTCCATCCCCGGTCGTCCGTCACGCCCTGTGCCGCCCATAAAAGCTGTGAATATTGCGCAAGTGTCAGTGGCTGTGAACGGAAAGATCGGATCGTTCTTCGTTGCTTGACGGTTTTTTCCAGGGAAACTTCTCCCTCGAATTTCGGCTGCGGCAACTTCATTGGATTCTCCTTCCGGATCGAACGGTCCGCTTTTGCGGTTCCGGGCCGGGCGATGAAGAGAAATGCCGCAAGAGGGAGCGTGACGAACCCTTTTGCGAATTGTATCAGAATTTCCCTCCGTGTCGGACCGGCAGTCACGGGAACATCGTTTTTTTTTAAAATCAATTCATTCTTTTCTCCAGGCGTTCCGACAGAAGCTCCTCAAGGGTCGGCGCGCCATGGTCCTTGTACTCGTATCGAATCCGAATCGTCGGCTTGTTGATGGATAAAACCCGCGGCAGATGAATGGGGGTTGCGAAAATAACCAGGTCGCACGGCGTATGGTCAATGGTCTGTTCAAGATCGCGAATCTGGTTCCGATTATATCCCATCGCGGGAAGCACGGAACCAAGATGAGGATACCGCCGATAGGTTTCTTTCAGAGACCCCTGGGCATACGGCCGGGGATCGACGATTTCGGCGGCCTGATACTTCCCGGCGGCAATCAGTCCGGCCCCGTAAGCCATTTCGCCATGCGTAAGGGTAGGCCCGTCTTCCACAACCAGCACACGTTTCGACCGGATCCGCTCGGGCTCCCCGACAAGTACGGATGATTCCGCCAGCACGATTTCCGCTTTCCGGGCATATTTTTGGATATTTCTTCTGACGATCTCGACCTGCTCCGGAGCCGCCGTATCCACTTTATTGATGACGGCGATATCGGCCATGATCATGTTGGTTTCACCCGGGTAATACAGCAATTCGTGCCCGGCGCGGTGCGGATCGAAAAGAACGATATGAACATCCGGGCAATAAAACGGCGTATCGTTGTTGCCGCCGTCCCATACGATCACATCGCCTTCCTCTTCCGCGGCTTTCAAAATCCTTCCGTAGTCGATCCCCGCATAGACTACAATCCCCTGTTCCACCAGAGGTTCGTATTCTTCTCGTTCTTCAATGGTGCATTGATGCTTTTCGAAATCCTCAAAGGAGGCAAAACGCTGCACGGCTTGAGCGCGCAAATCCCCGTAAGGCATCGGGTGGCGGACGGCTACAACCCGTTTCCCCATCCCTCGGATGATTTCACATACCCTTCGGGTGGTCGGCGATTTTCCGCAACCGGTTCTCACGGCACAGACCGCCACGACCGGCTTGCCGGATCGAAGCATCGTATAAGTGGCGCCGATGAGAATAAAATCCGCCCCCTCCGCCATGACCATGGACGCTTTATGCATCACCGCGATATGAGGAACATCGCTGTAGGAAAACACCACCAGGTCCACCCGGTGTTTCCGGATCAGATCGACGAGGAGGTCTTCCGGATAGATGGGAATACCTGTCGGATAGTCTTCTCCCGCCAGTTCCGGCGGGTAGATTCGACAGTCGATATCCGGTATTTGAGCCGCCGTGAATGCAAGGACCCGGTAGCGGGGATGATTCTTGAAATAGACATTGAAATTGTGGAAATCGCGGCCCGCCGCTCCCATGATGATTACTTTTTCGAACATTTTACCGGTTCATCCGAGTTCGCCAGGCGATAGATCCAATCGATCAGTTCAGCTTTAAATGCCATCGGGGTCAGGGCTTCGGATGCCGCCTTTTCACCGGCGATTCCATAAAAGTTCATCGCGCAGACCGCGGCATCGAAGCAATTGTCCGCGACCCCCGCAAAAGTTCCGAGCAGGGACGCCGCCATGCATCCGGTGCCGACGACTTTACTCATCATCGGATGCCCCGAATTGCATATGTGAACGTCCTTTCCGTTTGTAATGATGTCCGCCGCGCCGGTGACGACGATCACCGCCCCGGCGGCTGTTGAAAACCGCATTGCAATCTCGGCGATATCACCGCGGACGGAAATGGATTCAACCCCTTTGACTTCGGCTTCGGCGCCGGCGGCCGCACCGATTTCACCGGAGTTGCCCTTGATAATCGAAAGACGCAGACAATTGATTAATTTTTCCACCGCCCGGCTTCGAGTGGGGGTAGCCCCGCATCCGACAATATCCAGCACGATGGGAATCTTTTTTGAATTGGCGGCTCTTCCGGCAACCAGCATGCTTTCCAGCAAATCGCCGCTCAGCGTTCCGATATTGAGAACCAGGGCCCGGGAAAGGCCGACCATGTCCGCCACCTCGTCTTTCATGTGGGCCATGATCGGCAGAGCCCCGACGGAACGGGTGACCTGGGCGCAGTCACAGATGGTGACCCAGTTGGTGATGTGATGAACCAATGGCGCCCGCAAACGGATCTTTCGGACCAATTCCAGGCACAATTCCGGCTGGTAGGGGACGGTTTTATCGGAAATGATTGTAGCCCCCTTTCAGTGGAATTTTATCGCCGGATTCCGTGACCAGAAAAGCGGCTTCCCCCCGATCCGTTATCCTTCCCACGTTGTAATAGGTAAGCCCGGTTTGTTTCAGCTTATATAAATTTTCCGGCGCAATCGTAAAGAGCAGTTCAAAGTCTTCCCCGCCGTTCAAGGCGAAATCCGCCGGTGGGATCCCTAACGTCCTTCCCGCGTCGATCACGTCCGGATGCAGCGGAATATCTTTTGCAAATACCTCCGCGCCCACACCGCTCTGCCGGCAGACGTGGTTTACTTCCGACGCCAGGCCGTCACTGATGTCGATCATCGCGTGAACAATGGGTGCCAGCAGTTGCGAGGCATCCAGCCGACAGCGCGGAGTCAGATGCTTCTCCAGCAGGTAGGAAGTAACCGGCAGGTTCTTTCGAAGCAGGTTCAGGGCCGCCGTGGAAGCACCCAATCTCCCGGTAACGGCGATACAATCCCCGGGCATGGCATGGCTTCGCAGGCAGAGATTTTCCGGCGAAACCCGCCCCAGCAAGGTGATGCTGATCGTTTCAACCTTTCCGTGCGTGGTATCGCCACCGGCCGTAATCACGCCGTGCCTCCCGCAGGAATCCGCCATACCGCGGTACAAACCTTCCGTCCATTCGACGGTGGTCTCCGGTGTGAGAACCAGCGAGACAAACATGAAGGTCGGAACGCCGCCCATTGCGGCAATGTCGCTGACATTGCATTCCACGGTTTTTATCCCGATCTGTTCAGGTTTGGCCCAGCGGGTATTGAAATGGTCGTCGGCAACCAGCGTGTCCGTGGTGACGAGCATGAAAGGGTTCTGTCCCTCGTTGATCCGGATCACGGCGGCATCATCCCCGATGCCGACCAGAACCTCCGGGTGCCGGGAAGGAACGATTTCGCGTAATCTCTCGATTAACGCAAATTCGCCGCCGGCGTCTTTGATAAGCATCGCAAGATCCTCCCGCTTTTTTTAACTTCTTTTTCTTGCCCGCTTGATGGCGCACCAATCCCCGCACATGGAACACGCCTCTTCCTTTCCGGTGCCTTCCTTGCCGATTTCGACTTTGTCAACGTACTTGCAGAACTTTTCCGGATCAATCGCAAGCGCCTGCTGGGTTTTCCAATCAAAATTGCTCCTGGCGACGGAAATATCCAGATTCCTCTTTACCTCCCGGGGATTATTCCGGGCAAGATCGACCGCCGAAGCCGCGATTTTGGATGCGATGACCCCTTCCCGAACGTCGTCCAGCGTCGGAAGCCGCAGGTGCTCCGCCGGTGTCACGTAGCAAAGAAAGTCTGCTCCGAAAAATGCCGCCAGTGCGCCGCCGATCGCTCCCGCGATATGATCGTATCCCGCCGCGTAATCGATGACCAACGGGCCCAGAACGTAAAAAGGCGCGCCGTCGCAAATTTCTTTCTGTTTTCGGATGTTTTCTTCAATCCGATGAAACGGAACATGCCCCGGCCCCTCCACCATGACCTGGACATTGGCTTCCTTGCAGCGCCGGACCAGCTCTCCAAGCGTTTCCAGTTCCCCGTATTGCGCCGCATCGCTGGCATCGGCCGTGCAGCCGGGACGAAACCCGTCCCCCAGCGACATGGTGATATCGTATTGATTGGCAAGCCGCAGGATGTCATCAAAATGTTCGTACAGGAAGCTTTCTTTTTGATGCTGACGCATCCATTGCACCATAATGGATCCGCCGCGACTCACGACACCAAGAACCCGTTGATCCACAAAGGGGATATGCTGTTTTCTCACCCCCGAATGGATGGTCATGAAGTCCACGCCTTCTTTTGCCTGTTTTTCGACAACTTCCAAAAAATGCTCGATTGTCAGATCCTCCGGCTGCTCCAATCCGATCATCGCCTCGTATATCGGAACGGTGCCGAGGGTAATGTTGCATTCGCCGGTGATTTTCTTCCGGAAGCCGCTGATGTCGCCTGCGATCGATAAATCCATCACCGTATCGGCCCCGCTGGAAACGGCGACCTTCACCTTGTCGATTTCTTCTTCAAAATCGCAGAGCGTCGGTGAAGTGCCGATATTGGCATTCACCTTGATCCGAGTGTCCTTTCCGATTGCAATCGGATCGAATCCTTGATGCAGGTTGTTGCGGCAGACAACTACATGGCCGTTGATGATGTGGTCGACCAGCACCTTCGGATCGATCCCCTCGTCTTTTGCAATGCGATAAATAAAATCCGGAATGCCGCCTTTTTTCAGTTCATCGATAACCGTACTCATTGTTATATTCCTTTTTCTATCTCGGTAAAAAATTCATTCAATCGCGCGGAAATGTCTTCTGCATCATTGATTTGTGAAATGACGCCGTAATATTGAGCCCCCGTCTTCATGACCTGCCGAATGTTGTTCAAGGATATTCCACCCAGCACAACCACTGGGATATCGACCGCCTTCACGATATCGGCCACCGCCTCCGGACCGATGACATCGGCATCGGGCTTTGTCGACGTTTTGAAAACCGCTCCGGCGCCGACATAAGTTGCTCCGGCCTGCTCGGCCTCCAGCGCTTCCCGCACAGTTCCGGCGGATATCCCGACAATCATGTCATCCGGCATTCGCCGGATCACCGCCTGATGGTTTTCGTCCCCCTGCCCGATATGGACACCGTCGGCGCCGATTTCCATCGCGATATCCACTCGGTCGTTGATTATCAGTATGGCATGATCATAGCGCCTTACCCGTGAAAGCATTTCCTTGGCCAGTGCGCAAAAAGACGAGTCATCCAGAAACTTATTTCTGAGTTGAATGATTTTTGCGCCGCCATCCAGCAGTTTTTCGCAAATCGCAAGCGTATCGGCAAAGCAGTATAGGCTCATGGCCTGGTTGCTGAAATACGATTTTCGGTTTTTCATAGGAGTTGCTTCTTAAAAAAAAAAGCAGGTGACGGCGTAAGGAAGCCGAACCTGCTTTTGATGGCCCTGATCCGTGTTTCCTTACGCTGGTATTACCCAGTTCAAGTTTAAGGGTCTTCTCTCAGCCCGTATTACAAGGGCACCCCCAACACACAAATTGTCAAAGGTCACGATTCCGCATGAAAATCGCCATCCTTTTCCGTTCACCCGACCGAAGAATGAATGAGGAGATCTCATTCCATTTTCATGCGTTCCCTTTAAAAATGAGAAATCATAACGGTTTTTCCATCCAGCGTCAATAAATTTTCACTACGTAATGATTTCTTTCAAAAATGCGGGAGAAAAAACCGCCTTTACAATCCGGCCATATCTTGTTATTTTGGTTTCACTACGGTTTCCCGCAGGTTGTCGCAATCCCTAAGATCCGGTTTTTCACAGTCTGTATTCTCAAGAGAACGCCTTTTTTAAACGGTCCGATCGATATGACGAATTTCGATTTTCAAATCCGACAATCCATGTCGTTCCTCCGGAAACAATCGCCATTCGTCGACCTTCTCAAGGATCTTCCGCTCATCGACGGCCTTTTCGGCAGACCTCTTTCGACTCCGCCTTCGGAAAGTTTTGAAACCTCTTCGAATCATTTGTTTAAAATTCGAAGCCCGAATTACGATAACCATCCTATGTATATCGGGTATCGAATCTTTCCCGCTCTTCCGCTTCCGGATCTTTGAATTGATTTGCCTGAAAATACCGGGTTTAAAAAAGTTCCGGATTTAAAATTTTCCTCCGGATTCAGCGGGAAGAGAGAAAAAAATACAGGACGCCTGAAATGAAAGATCTTCGGATCGAAATATCTAAAATGGTCGGTTTTTTCCAAACCGATATCTGGAGAATCCGCTTACAAAACCTCCCGCGCATCAAGTCGTTTTTCATCAAACAACTCCGAATCGTTCTTATAACCGTGCAGCACTTCCTTTCCGACCGATGTCTTTTACGGGCATCCGCTCTCACCTACTATACCCTGCTTTCCATCGTGCCCGTGGTGGCAATGGGCTTTGGCATCGCCAAGGGGTTCGGTTTTGAAAAGCTTCTCGAAAAGCAGCTTTTTGAAAGATTCCCCGGGCAGGAGGCAGTGATTACACAGATTGTCAATTTTGCGCATTCACTTCTGGAACAGACCAAAGGAGGGGTAATCGCCGGGATCGGAATCGCCGTTCTTTTCTGGTCCGTAATTAAAGTGTTGGGCCAGATCGAAAAGTCATTCAACGATATCTGGGGAATAAAAGAACCAAGAAGCATGGCGAGAAAATTCAGCGATTATCTTTTTGTCATGCTGATCGGCCCCTTTTTTTTGATCATATCCAGCAGCGCGACGGTATTCATTGGAACCCAGATAGCTCTGATAACCGAAAAGGTTTCATTGCTGGGGTATTTCAGCCCCTTCATATTTTTCATTCTGAAGTTTTTTCCGTTTTTTATGATCTGGGTGCTTTTTACATTCATTTATCTTTTAATGCCGAACACGAAGGTGAACGTAAGTTCCGGTATCCTGGCCGGTATCATTTCCGGCACGGTTTTTCAGCTCGTGCAGTGGGCATATATATATTTTCAGATCGGGGTGACAAAGTATAATGCGATTTATGGAAGTTTTGCCGCACTCCCTCTGTTTCTGGTATGGCTGCAGATCAGTTGGCTGATCGTTCTTTTCGGGGCGGAATTATCGTCTGCTCATCAGAATGCGGATCTATATGAATTCGAACCGGATCTGTCGCGGATCAGTTTTCACTTTAAGAAACTGCTGGCACTTCAAATCGCGCATTTATTGATCCGGAATTTTTCAAAAGGCGGAAATCCTTTAACGGCTGTACATGTTTCAAACATCCTGGACATACCGATCGGTTCGGTTCGACAGATTATCGACGACCTGGTGGAAGCCGGAATTTTATCCGCCGCGGTGACGAAACAATACAAACTGCCGGCTTATCAACCGGCACGGGCCATTGATATGTTGACGGTCAAGTATATCATCGATGCGCTGGACCGCAATGGCGCGGAAACCATTCCGGTTGCAAGGACCAAGGAGTTTGAAGCATTGTCGGAAACGCTGCGGGCATTCGGCCAGGCCATTGAAAACTCACCGGAAAACAAGCGTTTGAATGACATATAGAAATGAAAGTAAAACTTTAAGATATTTTTACGAACCAACGATTACCAGAAACCAGTCGCCTTCGGGAGGAATTTGAGATGATCGATATTTCAACGATTGATTATTCATATCTGGATCGACCGGAGATTCTCCGATTTCTGTTTTATCCCCGAGCCGAATGGGGAATATCCGGGGAAAAAACCGTGCGGATTCCGGTAGATAAAGAGGTCGTGGTCGGGTCCCGCTTTCACATGGAAAACCCGTCCGCCCCAAACATTCTTTTCTTTCACGGCAATGGCGAGATTGCGGCGGACTACGATGAGCTGGCTCTGATGTATAACCGGATGGGAATCAATTTTTTACCGGTCGATTACCGGGGTTACGGATGCTCTACCGGCCGGCCGACCGTCACGGCCATGATGCGCGATTGTCATGTCATCTTTGAATTTGTGAAGCAGTGGCTGGAAAAAAACCGTTACACCGGTTCTTTCATTGTCATGGGCAGATCCCTGGGAAGCGCATCCGCCCTCGAACTGGCCGCCAATTACAAAGACCGGATCGACGCGCTGATTATTGAAAGCGGATTTGCCCATGCCGGTCCCCTCCTTCAACTCCTCGGGGCGAATCCGGCGATCCCGGGCTTCGACAAAGTGGAAGAATTTGGAAACATTTTAAAGATCAGCAGATTTGACAAACCAACCCTGGTTATCCATGCTGAAAAAGATCACATCATACCTTTTTCAGACGGCCGGGAATTGTACGAAGCCTGCCCGGCCGGCGACAAGGTATTGCTTCGGATCCCGCGGGCCAATCACAACGACATCTTTCAGCGGGCGTTGTCGGAATACATGGCGGCGGTTCAATCCCTGGTGGAAAAAACACGGTAAATGATCGATCATTTCGACCTTGTTGCCGGATTCCATGACCGGATGCTCGGGTAGCCCGACACCGGCAGTTTATGGGAACGGTTAAAGCTTCCGATGGATGAATGGATACCGGTAGCGGGACCGGTCGAGTCTCGTTTCCATTGCGTGCGCGGATCGGCAACCTGATAGTCCGCGACCACTCACGATCCATGCTGAAGAAAGCGCGGCGAAAAGGAGGATTCAACCCGGTTCAGGCTCACATCGAGAGACTCTCTTCACCTGATGGAAGCTTTGAAAGAATTTTGGTTCGGGAGGATGATTGGCGATTACCGAATTGCTTCCCGCCGAAGCCGGGCTTCAGCAAAACCTCCTCGGCGGCCCGCTTTTCCGCTTTGCTGGACTCAACTTTTTGCAAAGGATTTCTCACCGTGTTGAATCATGCGCCCTCGTTCCACAGGTTTTCGCTGCTTACGGTAACGGCCCTGTTTTCGCTTTCCATCGCCCATGCCGCTCAACCGGACAGTCCGTGCAAACCGCATTACACGCAACATGGTTTCAGAAATACGACGCACTGCGAACCGCCTGATTTTTTTGACTTCTTAAAATGGAGATGGCAGCGGCTCTTCAAAAAAATTCCATCTTCCGGAACCTACCATTTTCCGTTGGCCCAAAACGATCCGGGATTCTTGAAATCCAACCGGGAAAAAACCACCCTGACATGGATCGGCCATGCCACGGTTTTGTTGCAACTGAAAGGAAAAAACATACTGACCGATCCGCATTTTTCTAATCGGGCATCCCCCGTGCAATGGGCGGGACCGAAACGAATCGTTCCTCCCGGGTTATCCATGGAGGATCTGCCGCCGATCGACTGGGTCGTCATATCCCATGATCATTATGACTCCCTGGACAAACAAACCATCCGGAATCTATACGGGCGTGAAGGTGGCACGGAAACCCTGTTTTTTGTCCCGTCCGGACTCAAAACATGGTTCCATCGCCTGGGTATCCGCCGGGTGATAGAAATGGACTGGTGGAATCGGCATAAAGAAGGGGCGCTTTCAATCACCGCCGTCCCGGTTCAGCATTGGAGTAAAAGAAGTCCGTTTTCTCGGAACACGACCCTTTGGGCGGGATGGGTCATCCATTCCGATGATTTTCGATTCTTTTTTTGCGGAGACACCGGCTATGCGCCACTTTTTAAAGAGATCGGTAAAAAACTGGGGCCTTTCCAATTATCGGCGATACCCATCGGAGCATACGAGCCGAGATGGTTTATGCGCTATCATCATGTTAGTCCCGAAGAAGCCCTGCAGATTCATCTGGACATAGGTTCTGAAAAGTCGGTGGCCATACACTGGGGCACTTTCATGCTTACGGATGAACCCCTTGACGAGCCTCCAAAAAGGCTTGAGAAGGCCTTGCGGGAAAAATGCCTGTCCGAAGAAGATTTTGTCGTTCTCGGCCATGGTGAAACCATCCGGTTCAATTAAAAACTTGATCCGAAAGGCGAGCCGCAATCAGCATCCCCTTTCGTTTTTTTCCCTCGTTGCGGAAAAATAACAATTCGCCGGATACCGATTTTTCCGGGCAGAGTCAAAACAGGAAAAAATCGATTGTAAAAAAACGAGACGGTAACAGATGATCGCTTTGCATATACTGTTCGCAATCTTAAACCCAAACGGGAATCGCACTTTTCGGTTCACCGGAAAAACCGCCCTGAAAAAATGGAAACTTCTCCGCCTGGATGACAACGGAAATTCATTTGTCGTTGCCGAATACAAGACCCATTCAGAGGCGCAGGATGCCCAACGATCCTACGAAAAGAAAGGCCACAAGCAAACGTATTGGGTAGAAAAAATCGAAACAACGGAAGAATAACCTTCCGACCGCGGCATCGGAAGCGGATCGCAGGTGATCATTGAAGATTTTCTTCGGCGCCGGAAAAGGACCGTGCCGTTGATGGACCGGCGCATGGATGGATAACGAATCGGCGTTATCGTATTTTTTACAAAAAGGAGGAACCCTTTTGACGCCGGAAATCATATTGGTGCTTTCCATTCTGCTGGCGGCGATCGTGTTATTGGTCACCGAATGGATACCGATGGAAGTTACTGCATTGCTGGTTCTGGGCAGCACCGCGCTCACCGGCCTGGTCAGTCCCACCGAAGCATTGTCCGGTTTTTCCAGCCCGGCGGTCGTAACGGTTTGGTCGTTTTTTATGCTCAGTGGCGCTCTGACAAGAACGGGGGTGGCAACGGTTATCGGACACCGGATAATGCGGCTGGCGGGCCGTGGGGAGGCAATGATGGTGACGGTGATCATGGTCGGCTCCGCCGTGATGTCTTCCGTTATGAACAATGTGGCGGTCGCCGCCCTGATGCTGCCGGTAGTGATGGATATGTCCCGCCGGACCGGCCATCCGCCGTCAAGGCTCTTGATGCCGCTGGCATACGGCACCTTTCTGGGAGGTCTCACCACGTTGATCGGAACGCCACCCAACATTCTGGTCAGCAATGCGCTCCGAGATAACGGATTAAAACCGTTCGACCTTTTTGATTACACTCCGACCGGTTTATTCGTCATGACGACCGGGATCCTATTCATGGTCCTGATCGGGAGGCACCTTCTTCCGGTTCGAAACCTTGCAAAGGAATCCCCGGGTCCGGCGTATGAGAATTTCAGAGAATCGTATGCATTGCAGGAACGAATATTTTACATGCAGGTTCCGCCGAAATCGGGACTTGAAAATAAAACCCTGAGAGAAAGCCGACTCGGTGCAGCCCTGGGACTTAATGTCGTGGGAATATACCGGGCGGGCCAGAGGTTTCTTGCCCCCGAACCGTCTCTGGTCATTCGCGCCGGAGATCGCCTGATCGTCGAGGGCCGTCTGGACAAACTGGACGATTTGGGGAACTGGCGGCAACTCCTTGTGGAAAAGGATACGGTTGAATTGGAACGGCTTTTTTCAAGAAACCTTGACGTTGCGGAAATATCGGTATCCCTCGACTCGGCGTTCACCGGAAAGAGCTTGTACGATACGGATTTCAGGAACCGGTTCGGAGTCCATGTGCTGTCGATTCTTCGAGATAACCGGACCCTCCGAACCAACCTGCGGTATATTCCCTTGAAAACAGGCGATACGCTGCTGCTGTATGGGCCTATCGAGCGACTGGAGGCATTGAAGGATGTTTCGGGATTCGAACGCTATACATCGATCCCCCGATCCCGCTTGACGAATCCATATCGCTTGAATGAACGACTTCTGGAAATGCGGGTACCCGATGGATCCGGACTGGCCGGAAAAACACTGAAGAAAAGCCGGCTGGGCGACGCGCTCGGGTTGCGGATACTCTGTATCCATCGAAATAACGGAACCCTTTTTCTGCCTGAACCGGAGGAAGTTCTCCTGGGAGGGGATCGCCTGATCGTTCAGGGGAAATTGGAAGATCTATCGGTTTTAAAAGGCCTGGAGGAATTGGAAATCGATCGGAAGGCCCTGCCCGATATGAAAGAGCTTGAGTCGGAAATGGTCGGCATTATGGAAGCCGTGCTTTCACCCCGCACGACGCTTGCCGGTAAAACCCTTCGAGAACTTCACTTCCGCGAAAAGTACGGCTTGAGCGTACTGGCAATCTGGCGGGAGGGAAGGGCATATCGCTCCGATCTTCGAGATATGGCGCTGCGGTTCGGCGACGCGCTGCTCCTCTTCGGTCTTCGCACCAAGCTTCAATTCATGGGAAGGGAACCCGACTTCATCGTTTTGACGGAAGCGGCCCAGGAAATCCCGCACATGGAAAAGGCAAAGATATCCATGCTGATTATGGCGTGCATGCTTCTGCCGGTGATGCTGGGATGGGTCCCTATTTACATCGCAGCTGTGGTAGGCGCGGCGTTTACCGTTTTAACCCGGTGTCTGACCATGGAGGAAGCCTATAGGGCCATCGAGTGGAAGGCCATATTTCTTATCGCGGGGATGCTCCCTTTGGGTACGGCACTGGAAAATACGGGCGCGGCCCGATTTCTTTCCGAGCTGGTGGTGGCCGCCGTCGGTCCCTGGGGTCCTCTCGCGGTGATGACCGCACTGGTTGTACTTACCCTATTGGCAGCCTGTATCATTCCACCTGCGGCACTCGTAGTGCTTATGGCGCCCATCGTCCTCAAGACTTCCGCCGGCATGGAAATATCGCCTTACCCGTTGATAATGGCAATAGCAATGGCTGCGTCATCCATTTTTATGACTCCCATATCCCATCCCGCCAACCTTCTGGTGATGGGACCGGGCGGCTATCGATTTGCCGATTATTTAAAGGTCGGTGGTCCGCTCACGCTGCTGATCCTGATCGTTATCGTGATCGCGGTACCCGGTTTCTGGCCGTTTTTTCCTTGATCCGGGTACGGCCCGGCATCCTTTCCGAAAATTCTTTTCCCGGGAATACTCAAGGCTTGAGTCCGGAGGCAATGACATCCGCGGCTCATTTAAAAAGACCGGAAAATGTTTCTTTTCGGCAGTCCGAGACAGGAGAAGTTCGAATCCAGGCGAGCCGGAATGGAACCCGCATTTAAACGAATGGAAAATCATAAACCGGAATGAATCAGGGAGGGCATTGACGATGAATACAGAGAAACGAATCATCCTTGGAATTCATGTGAAGGATCGGGTAAAAAATGCATCGGAAGTCCAAAAATTACTTACCGAACATGGATGTAATATCAAGACCCGAATCGGGTTGCATGAGGTGACGGGCAAATATTGCGCCGGCTACGGAATCATTCTCCTGGAGATGATCGGCGCCGATGCGGAAACCGATACGCTTTTCAATAAATTGAACGACATGAAAGGAGTCAATGTTCAAAAAATGGTTTTCGTGTGATTTCAGAAAAACCATTTCCGTTCGGCTCAAAAAATTCGGCACCCTAAAAAAATCCACGCCGAAGCCGGATAAAACAGGCAGGCGCGAATTTCCGGTATCGTCGGAAACATGCAACGTGACTTTCATTCCAATGGATACGACGCCACACGCCGTACCTGCCGAAAAAATACGGTAAAACAGCGAACGAATCGGTTTTCAGTCAAGGAAACGACCACGGGCCTTTTTCCGGGTCCGATTATTCCCGAACGTCCGGGAATAACCACAGACGGCTTGCAAAAACGTTACCACTGCGGTAGATACGGAAAAGTCGCTTTGTTTTCAAGGTCGCGCCGTGCGCTTCGGTACTGTTGTGTGGTGAGTTTTAAAATGGGTGATATCCATTTCAGGAATTCCGACGAATCGGATCCGTCGGTCCCGCCGGTCAGCCGGCGTGAACTGCTGGCCTGGGCAATGTATGATTTTGCCAATTCAGGCTACACGACGGTTGTGCTGACCACGATTTTTAACGCCTATTTTGTCGGTGTGGTAGCGGGCGGCAGCGTTTCTCCCGGCATGTCAACCCTCCTGTGGACATCCGCTGTAGGAATCGCCAATGCCGCGGTTCTTATCAGCGCCCCGCTGATCGGAGCGGTTGCCGACCATCGTGCCGCCAAAAAAAAATTTTTACTGGTCGCCACCTGCGGGTGTGTCTGTTTTACCGCTCTTTTGGCGCTGACCGGACCGGGCGATATCCGCCTTGCCGTGGCACTGATAATTATTTCCGGTTTCCTCTTTTACACGGGGGAAAATCTGATCGCCGCTTTTTTACCCGAAATCGCCTCTCAAGAAAATATGGGGCGGATTTCCGGTTACGGCTGGAGCCTCGGCTATTTGGGCGGCCTTCTGGTCCTTGCGATCTGTCTCGCCTATATTTCCTGGGCGCAAGGACACGGGCACACCAGTGCTCAATTCGTTCCTGCGACCATGCTCATCGTTGCGGCCGCCTATGCGCTGGCGACCGTACCCACGTTCGTATGGCTGACCGAACGGGCCAAACCGTTTGCCGGCACCCGTTTGAGGGATTCTCTCCCCTCGGGATTCCGAAGACTGCGCCGGACCCTTTCGGAAGCCCATCATTTTCAGGACCTGAATCGTTTTCTGGTTTCTCTGACGATCTACCATTGCGGAATCAATACGGTGATCGTTCTGGCCGCGGTCTACGCCCAGGAGGAAATGGGGTTTACCAGCCGGGAAACCATCGTAATGATTATGATCGTAAACATAACAGCGGCTCTCGGCGCTTTTCTTTTCGGTCGGCTTCATGACCGTCTCGGTGCCATTCCGGTTCTGGCAATCACCCTGATACTCTGGGTCGTTGCCGTTACGGGCGCATTTTTTGTCACCGGCCGGAACGGCTTATGGGTCGTCGCAAATCTGGTGGGTATCGCGATGGGCAGCAGTCAGTCGGGGGGACGGGCATTGATCGGTCAATTCTCTCCTCCTTCGCGAACGGCTGAATTTTTCGGCCTGTGGGGACTGGCGGTCAAGCTGTCAACGGTTATCGGACCGATGAGCTACGGTATCATTAATTATATGACGGCCGGCAATCATCGACTCGCCATTCTTTCCACGATTTCTTTCTTTGTGATCGGCCTGTTGCTGCTGTTGCGGGTAAATGAACGTCGCGGCATAGCGGCCGCACGAAACGATAAGGAGGTCGATTATCGGAAATCATCCATTTAAGGTCCTCTCCCCCACCGCCATCCTCGGATACGGTTTTCCGGTGGAATCATTTGAAAGGGGTATGGAAAAACGACCGGATCTGATTGCCGTGGATGCCGGCAGCACTGATCCGGGCCCGTTTTACCTGGGCGCGGGAAAGTCCTTTACAAGCCGGTCGGCGGTCAAGCGGGATCTGGAAATTCTTTTGAAAGGAGCGGTTGCAAATGCAATTCCCTGTATCATCGGTACGGCGGGAGGATGCGGGGCGCGTGAGAATGTAAACTGGACAAAAGAAATTATCGATGAACTGGCGAAAAAAAACGGCCTTTCGTTTCGCATGGCTTTAATTTATGCGGACATACCCAAAGATGTCGTTCGGGAAGCCCTCCGTACCGGAAAACTGACTCCCCTTCATCCCGCTCCGGACATTACCGAAGAGGAAATCGGGGAAAGCGTACGAATCGTCGCTCAGATGGGGGCGGAACCGGTTCTGAAAGCCCTGGAAATGAACTGCCAGGTCATTGTCTGCGGAAGGTGTTACGATCCGGTACCGTTTTCCGCTCCGGCGATTAAAAAAGGTTTCGACCCCGGGCTTGCCGTTCATATGGGAAAAATCCTGGAGTGCGCGGCGATTGCCGCAACGCCGGGAAGCGGTCGCGATTGCGTAATGGCAACTCTTTACAAAAACCATTTCGAGTTGGAAGCGCTCAATCCCCAGCGCCGGTTTACCCGTCTTTCAACCGCGGCCCATACCCTTTATGAAAAAACCGACCCGTATTTCCTTCCCGGACCCGGCGGAACGCTGGATCTGGCAAAAACCACCTTCACCTCTCTGGAGGAAGGAAGAGTGCGCGTTTCCGGAACCCGTTTTCTGCCGTCCGATCCTTATACGGTGAAACTGGAAGGCGTGAAGCGGGCGGGATTTCGAACCATCTCCATCGCGGGCATCCGGGACCCGATTCTGATACGGCAAATCGATTCCGTTCTGGCTGAAATCCGCCGGCAGACGGAAAAAGATTCAGGGGCGACCGGGAATCTTCTTTTTCATGTTTACGGCAAAAACGGTGTCATGGGTGCAATGGAACCGGAAAAAGACCGGCTGTCGCATGAGTTGGGGCTTGTCATCGAAGCGGTTGCCCCGGACCCGGAACAAGCCGCTTCCATTTGCGCCTGTGCGCGCAGCACGCTTCTTCATTTCGGCTATCCCGGGCGGATATCCACCGCAGGCAATCTCGCGCTTCTCTATAGCCCTTCGGATATACCCTGCGGAGAGGTCTACACCTTCAACATCTACCATCTGATGACCGTCGATGATCCGGTTGCGTGTTTTCCCATAACGGTATATGAGGTGAACCGATGAGAAATGTACCGGTGACGGACATCGCGGCGGTGATTCGAAGTAAAAATTCCGGGCCCTATGAATTAACCTTTGACATTTTGTTCAAAGATGAAAAGGTTTACCGGCAGATAAAAAATATCGACTTTTTTACCCCCGAACGCATGGCAGCGCTTTACGGGGTCACAAAAGATGAGATCATCAAAATTGTTTATTTCGATCCGGCGTTTGCCGTGAAAATTACGATGGTTCGACCGGTGGTTTCCGGAGCCCCGGGGGATACGGACGTCTATGGTGCCCAGCAGCATGCTCCTCTTCTTTCGCTTCAAATCCCCCTGGCCGAAATATCGTCTGCGCCCTACCCTGCGAGCCGCTCTTGAAATCATTTTCGTATCGCGCAGGTAATTTGGAATGAATCCATCACACCAGTTGATATGGGGGAAAAACATAAAATGAAACGGTTGGAGGAGATCGTATGAGAAACATCAAACTGAAATTGATACCCGGAGACGGCATCGGAATCGAGGTGATACGGGAAGGGAAAAAAATATTACTCGCGGTGGAAAATATACACGGCGGAATCAAATTTCAACTGGATGAGCTCGACTGGGGGTGCGAATATTATTTGAAGCACCACAAAATGATGCCCGAGGACGGCCTCAAGCGATTATCCGACGGCGAATGTATTTTACTGGGTGCCGTCGGCGCTCCGGATGTTCCGGATTATATTTCGTTACGTCAGCTCATTCTTCCGATCCGTCAGGAATTCGATCAATACATTAATTTGAGACCGGTGAAACTTCTGGAAGGACTGGACTCGCCGATCAACGTATCGAGTCCGGATGATATCGACTTTGTCGTAATCCGGGAAAATTCGGAAGGAGAGTATTGCGGTAAAGGGCATGTCTTGAATGAAAACACGCCGGATGAAATCGTCGTTCAGGAGGCATGGTTTTCTAGAAAAGGGACGTATCGGGTCATCAAATATGCGTTTGAATACGCGGTAAATAACGGTTTGAAAAACCTGATCAGCGCCACGAAGTCGAATGCGATTAATTATTCGATGGTGTTCTGGGATAAAATATTCAATGAAATCAGATCCGGATATAAAGACATACAATCCGGCAGCATGCACATCGACGCGCTCGCCGGATTGTTTATCCTGAAACCGCACCTACTGGAAGTGGTTGTGGCAAGCAATCTGTTCGGGGACATTTTGACCGACCTGGGTTCTGCAATGCTGGGAAGCATCGGGATATCGCCTTCAGCCAATATCAATCCGGAAAAAAAGTTTCCCAGCATGTTCGAGCCGATCCACGGCTCCGCGCCGGATATCGCAGGCAGAGGAATCGCGAATCCGATCGGAACCATCTGGTCCATTGCATTAATGCTGGAGCAGCTTGGATTGCCCGAGATGGCGGGGTTGGTAATGACGGCGATGAAAGCGGTTATAAAAGAGAAAAAAGTAAGAACACCGGATATCGGAGGTCGTCATACCACCGGGGAAGTCGCCGGAGAAATTTGCGATAAATTGTTCGGGCTGTCAGGGGGGCGAAGATGAAAATCTTCATTTGGCGCCACAGCAAGAGGTTTTCCAGCTGGTCCATGCTGGATGAGCCCCATGTTTATAAAGGCAATTATATGCAGGCGGAAGTGATCGTACAGGCCGATTCGGAAGAAGAAGCGTTCGAACTTCTGGAAAAAAACGGTATGTGGGATATCGCTGAATTAAGAAAAATCAGACCGGAAATTATTTCGCCGGATCACCCGGCAATCATCGGCCAGCTGATTCATTTCACGTAATCCTGCACATTCAACGGAGTGAAAACGTATTACACCCGCATCCGCTTCCAACTGAAAATGATTTGAATTGCGACCCGCGGATCATTTGACACAAACGAAAGAGGGCACGGAAAAATTCATCACAGGTTCGAGCTAAGGCCCGACCTTCAGCTTCTGGCCGGGATAAATGGCATCCTGCGGCCCGAGGTTGTTCAGGCGTCGCAACTCATCGACTTTCACGCCATAACGACGGCTGATGCCGTATAGGGTGTCACCCTTGCGAACCTGGTGATATGACTCCGTTGCGCTCTTTTTAACGATCGCATTCCCTGTTTCTTTTGCTGCCGCAATTGGGGGTTTCCCACCGGCCATCTTGCTTTTCAGTTCGGACAATTCGTTGGCCATGTGATCCATCCTCAGGGAAATGGAAGCTTCCGACCGATCATACCGGTACCTGAACTGTTCAAACTCTTTTGCGTTTTCCCAGATCTGGGTAACCTTTTCATCGATTCCTTCAATTTTCGCGGTTCTTTCTTCAAGTTGATTGAGCCTGGCCTCCATTGCCGCGATCTGCTGATCCGGACCCGTCCGTCGAGTTCTCGGAATAAAAACAATAAAAAGAAGAATCAACAGCAACAGCAGCAAGCCGATAAGACCAAAAGGCACCTCGGGTTTTTTCAGGAAATTCGAGAAAAACCCCCCTTTCTTCTCTCTTTCCCAGGAATATTGCCTATCGCCGAAATTGTCCTCCGCTGGTTCTTCGATCTGTTCATCGGGATCATAAGGATTTTGGGTGTTCATCATTCCTCCTTCGGGATAAAAACCGATATCTTATTCTCAAGGTCGGCAGGGACGATTTGAAACAAATTTTTGTCAATATAAAGCAAACCTCCATGAACATCAAGCTTTATCCTCAGCCGATATCGGATACAAAAAATCATACATGACCCGGTGGTTTCGACTAACCGCCTCGGGCATGAGAAAGGGCCGCGATCATTCGACGTCAAAGCGTTTTACCAATTGACACGAAGGGTTCATTTCACTATAGTAGCCTGTCAAAAATACGGATTTCATTCATTGATCTTTATCCTTCCCCCGCAATCTCCTTCAATACAATGAAACCTTCTCGCATGGCGGGCCGGGTTCTGATTTCAAAGGTGAAAAACCCGTATCGGAATTGAAAAAGACCGCGTATCCGTTTAAAAATGGTCAGCCATGATTGAGGTTCCGGAAACCAGAGAATATCAATTAAAAAAGATACAGAATTACATTTACCGGATGCCTAGTCTTTCGACAACCGTTACGAAGGTACTAGATATCTGTAATCGCCCTTCCACGTCTCCGAATGACCTGAACCAGGTCATTTCCCTTGATCCGGTGCTTACCGGTCAGGTTTTGAGATTAATCAATTCCGCATATTATTCATTGCTTCACAGGGCGACATCTTTAACGCGGGCGATCATTCTGCTCGGCGTCAACACCGTTAAGAATCTTGCCCTCAGCACGGCCATCTTAAACAGCTTGAGCGGTAAAAAGTCTTTTCGGGCCCTTTCCGTGAACGATTTCTGGACTCATTCCATTTGCGTGGGAGTCACCGCCCGGTCGATCGCAGCTCGCAAGGGTGTTTCGCTGGCGGAACAGGGAGAATATTTCGTGGCCGGATTGCTGCATGACCTGGGCAAGATCCCGCTGAACAACCGTTTTCCGAAAGACTACCTCGGCGCCCTGGAACTGGCCAAAAACCGAAAAATCCCGTTGAATCAGGCGGAAACGATTGTTTTTGGAGTGGACCACGGGACGGTCGGGGAAATGATTGCCCAGAAATGGCAATTAAGCCCGAACATATATGACTGTCTTTGCCACCATCACAATCCCGGAAAAACCCGTCCGGAGAACCGCCGGCTGGTTGAAATCGTCGCGCTGGCAAACGTTTACGCAAATTTTATGCGGGTCGGATCATCCGGCAATTGCTTTCCCGAACAGTCGATGCTGGATGATCTGCTGGACCGGGTCGGAATCGAATGGTCGGCACTCACCGATTTTCACGAAAGTTCCTTAAAGGAAATAGAAAGGGGCAAGGCTTTTCTTCAGATGATACGAAAAAGGAAAATCTCATGAAGCTCAAATTCTGGGGGGTTCGGGGATCCATCCCCTGCCCCGGACCTCAGACCATGAAGTATGGCGGAAATACCGCTTGCATTGAACTGCGTTTCAAGGATACGGACCGGCTGATTATTATCGATGCCGGTTCCGGTATCCGGGAACTGGGTAATTACATGATGGCGCATGATCTCCGAAAAGGTCCCATAAAAACAGAAATTCTGCTGACCCACACCCACTGGGACCACATTACGGGATTCCCGTTCTTCACCCCGATTTATGTTCCGGGAACAGAACTTAAAATCTACGGACCGGTTACTTATGAAGATGAAACCCTTGAAAAAATCGTGGGCGGGCAATTAGCCTATCGTTATTTTCCCGTACGTCAGGCCGAACTCGCCTCTAAAATCGAATACTTCGATCTCAAGGAAAGCCGCATGGATTTTAACGATGGAATTACCATCACCACCAAGTATCTGAACCATCCCATCCTTTGCATCGGCTATCGTTTCGAGTATCATGGCAAAATCGTATGCACGGCTTACGATACGGAGCCCTTTCGAAATGTCTTTTGCATCGATCCGAACGATCCGGCATACGATGAGCAAGTCGCACGCGAGGGGGAGGAGGTTGCCGGGGAAGAAAATCAACGGGTCGAAGAGTTCTTTTCCGGTGCGGATCTGCTCATCCATGATGCGCAATATACCCGGCAGGAATATGAATCCTCCAAGGTCGGATGGGGACACTCCTCGTTTGAGCATGCCGTTGAAACGGCCAAACGGGCCAACGTCAAACGCCTGGCCTTATTTCACCATGAACCCTTGCGCACCGATGCTCAGATCGACGAATTGTCCAAAAAATACTGCTCGCCGGATTATTCCGGGGATATGGCGGTATTTTTTGCCCGTGAAGGAATGCAGATCGAATTATAACTCAAGTTTGGCCCCCATGATTTCTCCATGGTACCGATTGAACCGGCATCGGATAAACGTTATGCGATTTCAACCAGTTCAAGCTTAAAAATCAGCGTCTTTCCGGCTAACGGATGGTTTGCATCCAGGGTTACAGCGGTTTCATCAAAACCGGAGACGATGACATTGAGACAATTACCGTCCGGCTGCGTAACCTGAAGCTGTTGCCCAATCTCAAGCTCAATATTTTCAGGAACATTGCTTCGAGGGATGCGCCCGACCAATTCTTCCCGATGCAGGCCGTAGGCATCTTCAGGCGGGATGGTAATGGTTTTTGAATCCCCGATTTCCATTCCGACAACGCCGGATTCGAAACCCGGAATCAAATCTCCGCTCCCGATTCGGAAGTCAAGAGGTTGTCGATTCTTCGACGAATCGAAAATCGTGCCGTCTTCAAGGGTTCCCGTATAGTGAACTTTTACCGAATCTCCATTCTTCGCCTTGCTCATTAAAACCTCCTTGCCGATTAGTGGACGATTAAAGCACTCCCCGTCAAGCCGACGGCACCACTCTCGCTGTTGAGATTCAAACCAGGTGGAAACGTTTGAAATGATTGAGGGGCTGCCTTAAAAATAAAAAAGCAGGGTTTTTTGACCCTGCCTTGAATTTAATTCACTCAAAATTCAGGCGATTCAAGCTATACAACTTTCACCCGGACCGCCTGAGGTCCTCTGGCGGTTTCTTTTATTTCAAATGCAACCCGATCCAGCTTCTGGATTCCGAAAAAACCGTGGTCTTCAATAGCGGTCCGATGGAAAAAAATCTCACCTCCGTCATCGGTTTCAATAAAACCATATCCTTTTTTCTCATTGAACCATTTCACCTTGCCTTCCAACATAAGCAGCGTTGCCTCCTTTATTTTTGTACATACTTTTAGGAGGTATCTTGGTAAAAAGGACAACTTCGCATAGCAAAGAAGGCTTATCTGCAACAGATCCCAAAATAGATCCTAATGCCTGTACTGAATTTCGGCAGATCGATCCACACCCTTGCATATAGACCATTTTCGCCCGATTTCCGTGTGCGGCTCAAATTTGAATCCTCGAAATACGCATGGCATTTTCGTGGTAAAAATTACCGCCGTCCTCGATCCGGAAAAAAATTGATCGTTTTTCAAAGGTCTCTGATCGATATTTATTTTTTTGAATCGGTTTTAATAGCCATCAGTATAAAGAAATATAATTTTATGTCAAGCAAAACATCCGACGGCAAACCATCCCGGAATCGGTCAAGACCGGATGATATCGATCGGCTGGATTGCGATCGCTTTCTGAGACGGATAGATGCCGGCGAGAATCCCAACGGTCACCGATGCGATAAATGCAATCGCTATTCCTTCCGGAGAAAGGTTGTAGGGGAGACCGGAAAGCTGGAAAATCAACGCGCTGGCGATCAGGCCCAGAACAGCACCCACCGACCCGCCCAAAAAAGAGATAAAGGACGATTCCAGAAGAAACAGATAAACGATATCACGTTTTCTGGACCCGACCGCTCTTCGGATTCCGATTTCAACCTTTCTTTCGCTGACAATAAGAATCATGATGGAAAGGATGCCGATGCCGCCGATGAAAAAAGCGATGATCGCCGAAGTGCGCCCTAAAACCACAATCATATCGGTGGCTTCGGTTTTCAGCGCCAGCACATCCTTCAAGTCAATTACGGTAAAGTCGTCATCTTCTCCCGGCTTGATTTTGTGACGGTTTCTTAAAATCGATTCGATTTCCTCCTTGGCAAGCGGAATCGCCGATTCATTGATTACCTTGACATAAATGCCGTCGATATAGTCGACATTCAGGAATCTTCTCGTAAAGGTCTGAAGCGGAATAAATATTTGATTATCCTGATCGGCACCGGAAATATCCGATCCCTTCTCCTCCATGATCCCGATCACCCGGCAGGGAGCACGACGCAGCAAAATGTATTTTCCGATGGGGTTTTGATTAACGAAAAGCTTTTCAACCACCTTTGTCCCGAGCACAACCACTTTTTCGAGACGGTTGTCGTCGTTTTCCGAGAAAAAAGAGCCTGATTTGACCCTGAAATTCCGGACAGCGGGAAAATTCGGCGCGGCTCCCACGATGAGAATGGAGGAAAGGACCGTATTCCCATATCTTACCGGAAAGGTTTTACTCATCGAAGGCGAAATTTCTTCAACGAATTTCGAGCCGGCTCGAATTGCGGAGGCATCCTCAAGGGTCAGATTCGTCGCCTCGCTGAGTAAACGCGTTCTTGGTCCGAAGCTTCTGACAATCCCGCTCCGGACGATCAGGAGGTTTTCTCCGAAATCCTTGATCTCCGTTTCGGTCTTCTCGGCTAAAGAAGCCGACAGGTTGGAAACGACAATCAGGGAAAAAGTTCCTAGAAAAACCCCCATAACGGCAAGCACGGACCTCAACTTGAAACTATAGAGAGATCTCAGGGCGATCTTCAGGTTCAGTAACACTCTTCTCATTTTCGGATTGCCTCGATCGGGTTCAATCGCGCAGCCCGGTAAGCAGGCTGCAGTCCAAAAACGAGTCCGACGAGGATGGATAAAACCAAACCGACGGCAAACGCTTTCCAGGAAAAATGGATGGGAAATTCCGCAATCAGCATAAGGAGCCTGGAAGATAGAATTCCAAGCACAAAGCCGAGCAACCCGCCGGAAGTGGTGAGAATAACGGATTCGCTCAACAACTGGATGAGGACATCTCTTTGCTTGGCCCCCACGGCTCTTCGGATTCCAATCTCCTTGCTGCGTTCTCTTACGGAAAGCAAAAAAAGATTGGCCAGCACGAAACCGGCCACAACGAGGGATATGATACCGGAAACCCCCAGGAACAGAACCAGAGATCCCGTCAGGGCCACGAGAAACGTTATGATTTCCTTCGGCGAGACGATCATGAAATCTTCAGGCTCCCCTTCGGGAATCCGGTGGCGCTGTCTCAGAAACCGCTTGAGTTCTTCCACCTGATAATCGAGACGAGCCTGGTCCATAAACCGGACGCGGATCACCGTAACGTATGTTCTTTCATTCTGCAGTTTTCTCATGACCGTGGTAATCGGCAGGATCATGCGATTATCCAGATTGCCGCCTCTCGGCGTGGTACCTCTTTCCTGAAGAACGCCGACTACCTGAACGGGAATCCCTTTAACCAGAAGGTGTCTGCCGATCGGGTTCTTTTCTCCAAAAAGCTTGACGGCCAGGTATCGGCCGATCAGCGCAATATTTTTAAAGCCCTTGACATCCTCCTCGCTGATATCCGATCCTTCAACAACCGGCCAGGACCATGCAAGGCTGTAATTGCTTCCCGATCCGGTGATCTGGGTCTGATATTTCCGGTCACGGTAAGAAACCGTCACATCGCTGATCCCTGTCATGGGAACGGCCAAGTATGCGGTTGGAAAGGAATCTTTGATCGCATCCACATCATCCAGCGTAAGGGTCTTTTCCCGATTCCCGATGGCTCTCGCCTCTTCCGTGCCGCCGATAACCAGAATTGCATCCGGGCCGAATCTTTCGACCATTTCGAAAGCTTTCTGGTACGCACCTTCCGTTGCCGCCACAATGATGGTAATGGAAGCGATGCCCATTGCCACGCTGATCAGGCAAAAAACGGTCCTCAGCTTAAAAGCGACAATCGCCCTGGTGGATTGAAAAAGAATTCCAACAATTCGGTTCATCGTATTATTCGACAATTAATCCGTCTTCGATTCGAATCCGTCTGTCCGCATAGGCGGCCACGTCGGAATCATGCGTCACAATGATCACGGTTTTTCCTCTCTGATGCATCTCGGTTATCAGACTCATGATTTCACGGGAAGTGCTGCTGTCCAGCTGCCCGGTTGGCTCATCGGCCAGAAGCAGTTCGGGATCGTTGATCAAAGCCCTGGCGATCGCCACGCGCTGCTGCTGGCCCCCCGACAGTTGCGAAGGTTTGAACCGGGTTCGGTCTTTGAGGCCTACCAGGCTGAGAATTTCCAACGCGTCGTCTTTCGCGTCTTTCTTTTTCTTTCGCACATACAGAGAGGGCAGGAGAACGTTTTCAAGAACGGTGGCATACGGAAGCAGGTAAAAATTTTGAAAAACAAAACCGATGTGTTCGTTACGAATCACGGAAAGTTCATCGTCCGTGAGACCGGAAACCTCCCGGTCGGAAAATATGAACCGACCGGAGGTGGGGGTGTCCAGGCAACCGATCACATTCATCAAAGTGGTCTTTCCCGAACCGGAAGTTCCCATGATCGCCGCGAATTCCCCCCGTTCGATTTGCAGGTTGATCCCTTTTAATACCTCGACCTCCTGATCAAAAATCCGGTAACTCTTTTTAACGTTTTCCATCAAACAAAAGGGCATATCCGATTCTCTTCCACTTTCCGAACCGCGAAACAAGCGCATTTCCCACAGGGATCGGGTTCCGCGGGAGCGAGACAAGAAGCTTCGATTCTTTTATGATCTTATCGGAGGAATGACTTATGATTTTCCGGACAGCGGTAAAATCAATTTAGTGGCCACCTCGTTTCCAACGGAAAGTCCCGATAAAATTTCGGTTTTTTCCTCACCCCGAATACCGGTCGTGAGCCCAACCTTTTCCACCTTCTTCGGACCGATAACCTTGTAGCCGATTTGTCTGCCTTCTTCAAATTTAACGGCCGCATTCGGCACTACCAAAACACCTCGTTTTTCGTCGGTGACGACCCGGACATAACTGGTCATCTCCGGTTTCAGAAACGCAGCGTCATCCACGGATACGTTAACAATCGCAAGATAATACGTGATATTATCCTTGACGACCGGTTGCGGATAAACCTTATCAATAATCCCCTGGAACATTTTATTGGGATAGGTGTCCACATAATATTCCAGAGACTGTCCGATCCGAACGCTTCCGATGTCCGTTTCATCGACATAAATCCACATTTCAAGAAGGGTAGGATCCAGAACGGTTACGAGATTGGCCACCTGGAGCCCGGTGACAACGGTTTCTCCCTCCTGGGCCGTCACCTCCGAGACAACACCGTTGATCGGCGCATAAATCTTCGTATAGCCCAGTCGAATTTGCTGTTGTTTCAACTGCGCTTCCAGGGCTTTCAAATCGGCTTGCGCAATCTTCATCTGCGTATCGTATTCATTCTGAAGCCGTTCCAGGTTCGCTTTGCCGGCTTCAAACTGGCTTTTGGCCAGATCCACCGAATCCTGGTTCGTGTATTCGTATTTAATCAGTTCCTTTTCTCTTTCATATTTCAGCCGGTTATATTCATGATTCGCCTTTGCTTCCCGAATGCGATCCGGAAAGGTTGCCCCCACCTGAACCAGGTTCTGCCGCGCCGATTCAATGGAAGCCCGGGTCTGTTCAATGGCTTTGACAAGTTCCCGGTCGTCGATGAGAGCGATCAATTCTCCTTTCTTTACAGGTTCTCCGACCTTGACCCTCATTTCCGTGATCTCGCCCGTTGCTCTTGCACCAATCTTAACCTGAGCTCCCACCTGCGGTTTGATAATGCCGGTCTCGACCAGGACGGCCCGAATGTCGCCGATCTCGACCCGGGCCGTCTCCAGTATTTCGATTTCGGGCTTTGCCGTATACTTTTTATAACCGTAATACCCGCCACCTGCCAGAATTCCGATGGAAACCATCAGAAAGAGAAGTTTTTTCAATGAAATGCCTCCTTACGGGACCGTCACTTTTTTCAGGGTTTCCAGCTTCTCGATGCCCGCAACCCTTTCCAGAGATGATCTGGCAACGACCAGATTGAACTTGGAAAGGGTCACCTGCAGCCTGGCATTGGCCAGCAGACTTTCCGCCGAAACAAGGGAGAGGATATCCCCTTTCCCGGTTTTATATTCCCCGAAAGCCTGCTCATAGTTGAACCGGGATTCCTCCAGTTGCTGCCGGGCGAGGCTCAGGCTTTCCGCGGCGGTCATAAAATCCTCGTATTGCTTTTGAACTTCCAGCAGGATCTGTCTTTCCACTTCGCCGAGCTGCCGCTGCGATACCTTGATTTCCAGCTTCGAGGATTTCCGTTCGTAGAACTTTCCAAACTCAAAAATATTCCAGGTGGCAGCAACCCCGACCGTCCTGCTTTCTTCGGGTGTTTGAAAAAAATCCGGATCGGATTCAACCCTTGAATATGAGAAATCCAGAGATAGATCCGGGTAAAAAAGACTTTCGGTCAACGACTTGTTATAATCGGCAATTTCAATTGCGTTGATCGCCTGCTTGACCTCCGGCCTTTCGAGCGCGGCCTGGTTCAACACCTCCTTACCGGGAAGTCGATCCTCAATATCCAGAAAACCCTCCAGGTCATAAGAAGTGTCCAGAATTCTACCGATCAGGGAATTCAGATCCGACATCGCATTCTTCAAATCTCCTTCCGCCTGTCTTAAATCAAACCGGGCCTGTTCCAGTCGTACCGAGGACTGAAGAACGTCGGAACGCTTGGCTACGCCGAACCGAAATCTTCCTTCCGCAATTTCATAGTCTTTCTGTGCATCTTTCAGTTGCTGATTCCGATGTTCCAGAACCTCTTTTCCGGCAAGGGCCGTGTAAAAGGCAACCTTGACGTCGAATTGCAGAGACAGCAGGTTCTTCCTTAACTCTTGCCTGTTGTCCTCCAGATTGAGCTTTGCAATGTTTCGGTTGGCCGTTCTTCGGCCGCCATCAAACAGGATTTGGGATGCCGTCGCATCAAACAGGGTTCTTTCAAAAGAGTCCGGTTGAATGCTGTTGTTCGTATGCTCCCGCGCCCCTCCGATATCGATGGTCGGCAAATAGGGAGACAGAGAGGCCTCGTAAAGATATTCCGTGGATTGAACTCTGATTTTCGAAGCCTGATAAGACGGAAGATTTTTCCTTCCCATTGATATGGCATCGTCGAGGGTCAGCGGAAAACAAAGGGACGGTAACAGTAAAAAGATCTGGAAAACCACAAACCATAAGCCTCTGTGGATGATTTTGACGGGCATGAATAACATCAACGACACCTGTTCCGAGGTTTCAGAATTCCCGGGCGGTAATCGACTCTCAACAATTTTTATCCCCGGTTATGAAGTAAGAACCATTCCAAGTCGGCCATCCGCGGGCTATTCTAGACGATAATTTTTCTTTTCCGGGCCCGGTTTCTCTCCCGGAACCAGGCTGTATTGTATTGAAAAGCCGACGACCGTCAGAAGCAGGAATACAATCGTTTTAATCTCGTGGTTACAATTGAGGACCTGCACGATCAGGGAGGTGCCGGCCATGGAAGAAAGCAGGATCAGAGTGTAATCGAACATAAGAAATAAAAGAAGTGTCCCGAGGATTCCACCGACCAGAAAACTGATCTGAAATATTTGATCGGATCCGAAACCCAGCAGGTGCAGAAGGCTTACCGTAACATATCCACCGGCAAGGAAACCGGATAAAGCGATCGCCACTTTCTGAAGATAAACAGCCAGAAGGGCGCCGATGATTCCTGTAAACAGAGCAACGAGGAAAATCGCCCAATCCGCCTGAACACCCTGTATCAGGCCGGCATAATGAAATCCGAAAAGAAAACCGATGCTGCCGACAAACAGCCAGAACAGCCTGCGGCCGAAGATCAGCAAAACCAGGCCGAACATCCAATGAAGTGATAACATGATCATTATTTCCTGTATTTACCGGGAGAGAATAGAATCCATCGATGATATTCGCAACGAATGCCGGTTATATGCGTTTCATTTTTTCGTCCCCCTTCCCTCTCGACGATCCCGATTCGTATCCTGTGCGTCTTCTTCCGTCTTCCCTGCAACGTG
Organism: Desulfobacterales bacterium; assembly: GCA_018432925.1. Lineage (GTDB taxonomy): Bacteria > Desulfobacterota > Desulfobacteria > Desulfobacterales > JAHDSC01 > JAHDSC01. The sequence continues at coordinate 35,498 of JAHDSC010000144.1, forward strand.
TCGAATCGTATTGTAGAGGAAAGAACAGACCCCCATTACAACATAGGTGCCCGCCTCAGCGGCGATTTCGGTTTTCGTTCGCCGACTTTTTCCGGATCGGGCCTTCGTTTTTCCTCCGACCTCCGCTTTTGAAGACAGGTAGGAAACCACCCGCGCATAAGCGACGTTGATTTCTTTCAATTTCTTTTCCGCCTTTTCTTTCAAGCGGGGGCTGTGGGAAAAACGGTCCGGATGCCAGACATTCACAATATCCTTATATGCCTGTTTGGCTTCTTCAAGGGAAGCGTTATCATCCAGTTCGAGAATTTCAAAACATTGCCTGAGATTCATTGCGTTTTCCATTCAGCCAAGGTGATTCGTCGGGAAGGATTCAGGTGAGATCCGAAACCTATCCAAAACGTTACTTTCTGTCGGGTTTTCTCATCGTATCGTTTTTAAACGGTTTATACAACGGATCGCCGATTAAAACCATTTTCCATGAAAGATAGGGAAGGCTTATCATATAGCATTCGGCCAGGCTCAAATATCCATCCACAAGAAATCCGAAAAATATTTCCGGCACCGGAAATGCATTGACATAGGGTTCATCGACCGGTCCGATGGTGGCGGCGACCCCTTTTTCAAGCATCATTTTACACCAGGCCCGGCTGTTTTTTCTTCGTAACGTTACGCATTCTCCACTTGCAATGTGATAGCCGACGGCTCCGGGCTGCCACGTAAACGCATCCACATAATTTGCCAGGCTGTACCAACCGCAATAAAGAGCGGCATGAGGACATTCACCGGGCTTGAACAGGTCGTTTGTTTGCTCAATGGATACTTCCATGCGTCGGGAGGCCTTGACCCTGCCGGCTGCCAGATGGATCGACCGGTCATAAACGGCGTACGCGGAATCCTCCGGAACGTCATTGTCCGGCCACCTGGCATCAAAATAAGCGGAACCTTCGAGACCCCTTTTTTCCGCTTGCAGCGTGTCGTCGATCATTCTTTTAACAATTTTTTCGGATGGGCCGTCCAACCGGCTGACCATTAAAACGTTTTCTCTGCCAATCAATCCTTCTTTTTCCTTAAAACCCCAAAAATACGGGTTGGGTATCCAGCCGTCAAGTCCGTAATTGTTTTCAAGTACCAGGGAAATTTCGGAATCGAGGGAAGCCAGACAATCCGATCGTTTCAGTCGCTTGATTTCGCTTTGTATTTCTTCCCGTTCGTTCCGGAGACCGCCTTCAACTCCTACCTTTTTCCCCTTGTTCAGCCGTTCCGTAACATCCCGCTCTTTCTCCTTCAGCACATGCAGTCGGTCATTTTCCTGCTTCGTCCTCATCGGGGGATCGATCTTCAGGGGAAGCCCATACATAATGAGAAGACACCGAATACGAGCTCGCCGATCCTTTTGTCCTAAACGATCCCGTATCGGCCCTGCCACCTTCTTCTCATAATCGATACGGGAAATCGTTTCCCGGCCCGTAACCCGCAGTTTGATGAGATCTTTTTCTTCAATTCCTCTTTTTTTCATGTAATATCGGGCCAGATCCGTGCTTCCGGCAACATTTTCGTTGGCGACCACAAGTATTTCACCGGATTCAAGCGCGTCACCGGGCAAGGGAAAAATCCATGCGGCTACGGATAGCGCAAAAAACAGCACGAGCCATTTAAATATGTCCGGGACCCCCGTCATCGAAAATTCCTCGCCGCCAATCGCCTTCAAATAAATGGTAACTCCCCCCAGGAAGCATGGGGGGAAAGCTTCGAACGCAAAGACGTTCAATCGGTTTTTTTCAATTGGCTTACCGACCCCGCTGCGAGCTAACGGGGTGTTGAAAAACAAGAATCAGGCCGTCAGGCAAGGCGCGCGGCGATACGACAAGCGCAGCATATTCAAGCATATGTGAGCATTGGCGAGAGCCGTGCAACGCTGAATGGCGGCCTCAGGTGCAGTTTTTCAACACCCTGCTAAAGGAAATGCGCTTGATCTCACGTTGCAGTCTTATATAAAATTTGAGGAAAATCAATATGCTTCATGAAAATCATGATAAATTATCATTGTGTGATTTTGATATCTTTTGTAATATTTCAAAAAGGGATGCCTATAGAAAGATTTCCCCGCTTTCGTTTTATCTCTTTTAATCCGGTTCGTGAAAAAAGAATAAGAGAAGATACGGCCTGTGCCTTGGCATGGTCGAAACCGGCGGCAAAACTTAACGTAACGGTTTAAGTAATTGAACATTAGACGATCGACCGTGCATGCCCCTGTAGCGAGCCGGCCGAAAGCAGTTTTCAAAATGGTTGTCTGGTTTCCTTTTCATAAATAAACCATTTTTATGAAACTCCCGCAGAACACCCCGCCATTTATGGCGGGGATGAATGCGGTGCAGGGGTAAGGGGGATGCAATCCTCCTCCTTGCCCTTTTCAAGAAGCCCTGCCTTTTAAGGCGGGGAGTTTCACTCGAATCAGGACTCACCGGCTTTTTTTAAGGCGTGCTGCCCGTATGACGCAGCCGAAGAACACGGAATGCCAAAAAGGGTCATTTATGGACGAAATCGATCCGGCCCGATATCGGTTAAAAGGAGAGATCGAAATGATAGAAAAGGAAAATGAAATTGAAAACCTGTTTGACAGGGGGGTCGGCAATTTCAATTATGATCGGTACGACGAGGCAATCAGTGATTTTACCGAGGTTCTGGAACGGAATCCTGATCATCCGGATGCGTTGTATTACCGGCGCATGGCCTGGGCACATA
>JAHDSC010000068.1 GCA_018432925.1 Desulfobacterales bacterium
TAAGACCGGCGGTTAACCGAATCGTCTCTCCGATACATTCGGCCATGGCAAATGCCGGGATGCTGCACCCCCCTTGAAGGGTTTTCAGGTAGGATCTTTCAGCGAGCAAAACAGCTTCCGTAGGCGGATGATTGATGCATTCCCGGATCGTTTTTTTCAGGTTTGAGTCGATCGAATCGAAAACCTCTATCGCGATACTCCCCTGTCCGACCGGTGGTACAAATTCAGTTTCAGGCAGTTCCCGGACGATCAAGTGCTCGTAATTCATTCGCTTCACACCGGCATATGCGAGGATCAGAGAATTACACATCCCGGATTTCATTTTTTTTATCCGGGTCTGAAGATTTCCTCTTATGTTTACTGTTTGAACGTGCGGATAAAAATGCCTGAGCATGGCCACCCTTCTGACCGAAGAAGTTCCAATACATGCCGGCTTGTCTTTATTTTCCAAAGAGAGGGAATTGTCAAAACTCACAATCACATCATGTGCCTTTTCACGTTGGGTGAAGGCGATCAGGCGAAAACCGTCCGGCAGTCGTGCCGGCATATCCTTTGCGCTGTGGACCGCGAGATCGATTTTCCGTTCTTTCAGCATGGTTTCTATTTCTTCCGTAAAAACTCCTTTGCTTCCGATTTCGGCAATAGGGGTATGGAGTATTTTGTCGCCCCGAGTTTCCGTCGGTATGATTTCGGTTGGCAGTCCATGGCGATTGAGCATTGCGGCCACTGTTGACGATTGCCAAAGAGCCAGATTGCTTTTCCGTGTTCCGATTTTTATTTTTTCCATAATAAAGTATATGTATTTGATATTATATGGTAATTATCATTTGCGGAATCAATACAGGATTGATGCCGGCCGTTTAAACAGCCTGTTGCTGGTTGCCTTTGCAGAATATGAAACCGTTCTTGTTTGGAATTTGACTATTTGCGTTTGTTTTTTTGGAATTGCTCAAAAACGCGATGATCGCCATTTATGGCTTGTGGCGTCATCAAGGGGGGCAGGTAAATCGTACGGCCTTTTGATGACTAAAAGAAGAGAGTGAAGAGATAGGAAGGCAGATTGATTGCGGGAATTACAAGTAAAGACAGCTTAGTGAGATTCTTGCACGGAAATGTAAGTGACTTTGCTTCTTAATCATGTCTTATTTCGTGAAACGATATATTTCATTGATTAATCGATATGTGATTCGCACCAGCGTGTGTAGCAAAAATCAGGTGGAAAGTCCTTACGGCCAAAGATTTCCCGTTGCTTGCCGCAGGAAATCTTTGAATGTTGAGCAAATAATAAAAATTTAAAAGAGCAGAATGTAATCATTTGTTATTATTGTATTTTACTTTACGTCAATTACTAACATACAAGATCAATAAAAGCAAGGACTTTTTCTGAACCTGTCAATAGCGGTCAATATAATGAGAAAATCGACAAGCAGTCTCATTTCGATCTCCACCGAATGGATTCGGAATCGATCGATCGTGCCGGACCGTGTTTCTGGTGATTGACTGGATCAGTATATAGGATATCGAACTGCCGGATTGGGCCCAAATCGCAAATATCTTGAGTTGAGCACGATTCTCTTTCTGGAGCTTTGCTTTAAGCCTCGATGATCTTGCTTGCGGATTTTCTTTCTGTTATGATTCGGGAATGTTTTGGCAAGGATAGATGGAGATGATGGTTGAATGATATCAAGTACTTATGGCGGAAGTGCATGGGAATCGAACCCACCCGGGACGGTACTAGCGCCCCACACCGGATTTGAAGTCCGGGAGCCCCACCAGTGAGCTGCGCACTTCCGTTTTATTTTTGAGGGGCAATATAGTATCATTTCCGCCGACGGTCAATGATTTTGTCGGTAACGCCGGAAACAATGCCTTGACAAAAAATATGCCGGATTATAGAGACGGTCCATGGATTTTAAAAAAGAGGCGGTTGTTTTCCTTGCGACCGGTTGTTTCGTCGGTAAAATCCCCTTTGCTCCCGGTACGCTTGGTTCAATTGCGGGACTTCCTTTTTGCTTTTTTTTATCGAAAATGAATCTGTGGCCGGCGATTCTCTTCATTGCCGCATTTTTTGCCTTTGCTGTATGGGTTTCCAATCGCGCAGAGGAAATCCTGAAATCAAAAGATCCCGGAAGTATTGTCATTGATGAAATCTGCGGTATGATGGTAACATTTGCGGGGTTGCCGTTTAACGCTTATATTGCGGTTTCCGGTCTGGTTGCTTTCCGGGTGCTGGATATCGTCAAACCGTTTCCGATTCGATACCTGGAGAAAAAATTATCCGGCGGAACCGGTATCGTTCTGGACGATGTGGCTGCCGGCGTGATCAGCAATCTGGTCCTGAGAGCCGTGCTCTCCGTAACCGGTGCCGGATAGAAAGGTGAGAGAAAATTTTGGAATTGGAAAACAGGTCGGAAGCCGATACTCATACGGAAAAAACAAAGCCTAAAAAAGGCCGCCTTCGGGAAAACATCGAGGCTATTCTGGTAGCGGTTCTCCTTGCGTTGTTTATTCGCGCGTTCGTGGTGCAGGCCTTTAAAATTCCGTCGGGTTCCATGAAAGAGACCCTGCAGATCGGCGATCATATCCTGGTCAACAAGTTTATCTACGGGATTAAAATTCCCTTTTTACAGACAACCCTTATTCCGGTCAAAGAGCCGAAGCGAGGGGACATCGTCGTTTTTAAATTCCCGGAGGATCCTTCCAAGGATTTCATCAAGCGGGTGATCGGCGTTGCCGGTGACATGGTTGAAATCCGAGACAAAAAGGTTTATTTAAACGGCGATCCGCTGAACCACGATTACGGAATTCATAACGATCCGCATATCATTCCGGCCGGCATTCAACCAAGGGATCATTTCGGGCCCGTCACCGTTCCTCCGAACTCGATTTTTGTGATGGGAGACAACCGGGACCACAGCTACGACAGCCGGTTCTGGGGGTTTGTCGATCTTAAGGCATTGAAGGGAAAAGCCTTCATTATATACTGGTCCTGGGATTCGGATCGATTCGGCGCCCGATGGAACCGAATCGGGAAAATCTTGAAATAAAGCAGGTGCTTATGCAGTTTTCCAGGAAAGACGTTCTGGATATGGAATCTCTTTCGGAGGATGAAATCACGACTGTTCTCGATACCGCGGAGCGGATGAAAGAGATTTCGGAAAGGCCGATCAAAAAAGTTCCAACCCTGAGGGGTAAGACCGTCGTTCTTTTTTTTTATGAACCCAGCACCCGTACCCGCACCTCCTTTGAGGTGGCCGCCAAGCGCCTGAGCGCCGACAGTCTCTCCATATCGGCAGGCACCAGCAGCATGGTCAAAGGGGAAACCCTGATCGATACGGCGAAAAACCTGGAAGCGATGAATCCGGACGTAATCGTCATACGGCATACCTCGTCCGGCGCTCCCCACATGCTGGCCGGCCGTGTGAAATCTTCCATCATTAATGCCGGTGACGGTACGCACGCGCATCCCTCCCAGGCACTCCTGGATCTGATGACCGTGAGAGAAAAAAAGGGGGAAATCCGAGGGCTTCGCGTTGCGATCATCGGCGACATATCGCACAGCCGGGTGGCCCGGTCCGACGGCATCGGATTTACGAAAATGGGGGCGCATGTGGTGCTGGCGGGGCCGCCCACCATGATTCCGACCGGCATTGAAACGCTGGGCGTTTCCGTAACCCGTCATGTGGAAGAGGCGATTCACGATGCCGATGTGATCATGATGCTCCGGATGCAGAAAGAGCGCCAGCAGCGATTTCTGTTTTCAACCGAACGTGAATATGCGCGGGTATACGGCCTGACGAAAAAGAGGATGGAACTTGCCAGAAGGGATGTGCTGATCATGCATCCCGGACCCATCAACCGGGGTGTGGAAATCGCGCCCGAAGTCGCCGACGGTCCCTATTCCATTATTCTTGACCAGGTGACCAACGGCGTTGCGATCCGCATGGCGCTTTTATATCTGGTGGCGGGAGGAACACGAAATGCGGATTCTGATTAGAGGGGGCAGGGTCCTGGATCCGGGAAATCTGGACGGGCGCTACGATATCCTTGTCGAAGGCGGAAAGATTGCGGATATCCGCTTGTCCGGGACGACGGAGATCCGGGATCCGGACACTCGTATCATCGATGCCGCGGGAAAATGGGTGGTTCCCGGGCTGATCGATATGCACGTGCACCTCAGAGAACCGGGGCAGGAATATAAGGAGACCATTGAAACCGGCTGCATGGCCGCTGCTCACGGAGGATTTACGGCGGTTTGCGCCATGCCGAACACAAACCCGGTAAACGACAATGCCCAGGTTTCCCGTTACATCGTCCGAAGGGCGGGCGAGGCGGGCGGTGCCCGTGTATATCCCGTCGCCGCGATCAGCCGGGGGCTTGAAGGAAACCTTTTGTGCGAGTACGGAGAGCTGAAGGAAGCGGGAGTAATCGCGGTCTCCGACGACGGGCGGCCGGTGGTAAACAGCCGGCTGATGCGCAGGGCTCTGGAATATGCCGGGGGATTCGGCCTGCCGGTCATTTCCCATTGCGAGGATTTGGACCTTGCGGAGGGCGGCGTAATGAACGAAGGCGCGCTTGCGACAAGAATGGGGCTTGCCGGGATTCCAAATGCCGCCGAAAGCATTATGGTGATGCGCGATATCGCTCTTTGCGAACTGACCGGAGCGCCTCTTCATATCGCCCATGTCAGTACCACCGAATCCGTTCGGGCGATCCGGGATGCCAAGGAGAGAGGGGCGCCGGTAACGGCTGAAACCGCTCCCCACTATTTTACCCTTACGGAGGATTCGGTCGAGAAATACAATACAAACGCCAAGATGAATCCCCCGCTGCGTGCTCCTCGGGACATTGAGGCGGTGATTCAGGGAATCGCCGACGGGGCGATCGATGTGATCGCGACGGATCATGCGCCGCATTCCTGCATCGAAAAGGACGTGGAGTTCGACCGGGCCGCAAACGGCATTATCGGTCTGGAGACCTCTCTTTCGCTGGGTTTGAAGCTGGTTCATGATGGTTGGATCACCCTGGAGCGTCTCGTTGAAACGATGTCGAAAAACCCGGCGCGAATCCTCGGGATCAAAAACGGGATAACGGTGGGCTTTCCCGCCGATATGACCGTCATCGATATGGATTTACCGTATACGGTGGATTCCGGCCGTTTCAAATCGTTGAGCCGAAACACTCCCTTTGACGGCTGGAATCTCAAGGGAAAAGCGGTTCTGACCATGGTTGCGGGAAAAGTCGTTTACCGGGACGAGGGTTTTGTTTAAGAAGCGCCGCGCTTGAAGATCCTTGGGCTTGAAGATATCTTTCGAACGCACGGAGGACTATGATTTTTGACGCTGAATATGGAGCAGGCGAGTGACCGATGAGTAATGTTCCCCATATACTGGTGGTTGACGATGAACTGGGCATGCGTGAATTGCTCAACCTGATGCTTAAGAGGGAAGGGTATGAGGTTTCCTGCGCGGAAAACGGTCGCAAGGCCCTTTCGATGCTGGAAAAAACGGATTACAACCTGTTGCTGTGCGACATAAAGATCGGTGACATGAGCGGTCTGGATGTGTTGCGGGCGGCGAAAAAGCGGAATCCGAACACGGTGGTGATCATGATTTCCGCCTATGCCACGGCGGAAACCGCAGTCGAGGCAATGAACGACGGGGCCTATGACTATGTGCCGAAGCCTTTTGACAACGATGAGCTCAAGGAGACCATCAACAAGGCCCTGAACCTGAAAACCATCGAGCACGAAAAGGAAGCGCTGGACGATGAACTGAAAAAAAATCTCCATTTCGGCAAAATCGTCGGAAACAGCCCCCGGATGATGCACATTTATAAAATGATCCGGCAGGTCGCCGGGACCCGGACCAATGTCCTGATCACCGGCGAAAGCGGAACCGGCAAGGAATTGATCGCCCGCGCCATTCACGATGAGAGTGACCGAAGCGACCGGATGTTTGTAGCCATCAACTGCGGCGGTATCCCCGAAACGCTGATTGAAAGCGAGCTTTTCGGCTACAAGAAGGGCGCCTTTACCGGTGCCACGCATGACAAAAAGGGCCTTTTCGAGGTCGGCGACAAAGGAACCGTTTTCCTCGACGAAATCGGTGAGCTCAGCCTTCCGCTTCAGGTGAAACTGCTGAGGGCGGTCCAGGAGAAAATGATCAAGCCGGTGGGAGGAAACGAGGATATTTCCGTCGACATCCGGATTATTTCCGCCACCAACAAGAAACTGGAAAAAGAGGTCATTGAAGGCCGATTCCGGGAAGATCTTTTTTATCGGCTGAACGTGATCGAAATCAAGGTGCCGTCTCTCCGGGAAAGAAAAAGCGACCTGCGCGCTCTCGCCCAGCATTTTCTTGAAAAATATTCCCGTGAAATGGGAAAGGAAGTAACCAAAATTTCTTCCTATGCCATCACCCTGCTGAACAAGTATGATTTTCCCGGCAATATCCGGGAACTGGAAAACCTGATCGAGCGAAGCGTCGCCCTGTCCACCACCAATATTCTTCTTCCCGACAGCCTGGCCCTTTCCATTCACAAACGAAGATGGATCGAAGGGATACAGGACCGGCGATTCGACCTGGACGAGGTCGCCCGCGGGGTATCACTGGAGAACATACTGGAGGAAATTGAACGAGCGTATCTGAAAAAGGCTCTTGAATGCAGCGACGGCAGCAAGAACAAGGCCGCCGACCTGCTCGGAATCTCTTTTCGATCCCTCCGGTATCGTCTGGACAAGCTGGGGATCGACAAGATGGATTGATACGATTTGTGACGATGTTCTGCTTGTCCTGATACTGAAAATAGGGCATCGGCGGGAAATCCACGCCCGATGGACTATATCTGAATACTGGTAAACTCTTTCCTTCCTCTTTCGGCAAATGAATTCAAAGTGATTGGATTTCAAAGTTACAGGTAAGCGAAGAGTCGATACAGGCTTTGCTTGACTTGCTTCTGATCATTTTTTGACAATTGGCCAATTTTTCCGATGATAAAACGATTATCGAGAGTGAAAAGCTTCATCCTGACAACGGAAGGAGCTGTCAACCCGCATTGCTTTTTGTTTTTGATTGTACAATCCAGTGGCCATGGTTCGTTTTTTTGACTTGTAATCATTGCCAGTACAGAGTGTTCGATTTTGCTCCCGAAATTCTCGCTTTGTGACAACACCAAAGCCGGTCTTCTTTTGGACCGGGCAGAGTCGGTAAATGGAAACGGGACAACTACGACATCAAACGGTTTATAGGTCATTATATGCTTCCTCGTCGTTTTGTGACTCCCATTCGCTTAGAGTAGGCACAAGAGCGCTGCAAAATTCAATATCGATGGGTCTTGCCTTTCTGAGTCTGATAGTGTCATTGTCGATTTCAAAAGCAATGATGTCACCGGCGTTGAGATTGAGTTTTTTTCTTACAGGCTCAGGTACGGTAGCCTGATACTTTTTTGTAAGCTTGCTTACGGCTGTGTGCATGGTGTACTCCTTTTTGCTGTTATGTAATACGGTAATACTAACATGCAAGGTAATATCTGACAACCTCAAAATTTTACTCAAAACTCTATTTATAATAGAATCTGCCACTGAGATAACGCTTGACGTTATTATCGAGTTGCGTTATTACCCTTTTCATGATAAAATCCTTTCAAGATAAAGAGACGGAAAAAATATTCAACAGGCAAATTTCAAGCAAATTGCCGCAGGATATACAGCGTATCGCAAGGAAAAAACTGGTAATTATTGATGCTGCGGCAAGTTTAAATGATTTACGAACTCCACCGGGTAACCGATTGGAGGCATTGAAAAAAGACCGGAAAGGTCAACACAGCATACGCATAAACGACCAATGGCGAATTTGTTTTAAGTGGAGAGATGGTGACGCGTATGATGCTGAGATAACAGATTATCATTAGGAGTTTATATGAGCAAACAACTTCCCCCTATTCATCCTGGCGAAATTCTGATGGAGGAATTTTTAGAGCCCATGGGAATCAGTCAGTATCGTTTGGCAAAGGATATAAGTGTGCCTCCAAGACGCATAAATGAGATTGTTCATGGAAAAAGATCCATTACCGCAGATACCGCTCTTCGGCTTGGACGTTTTTTCGGTATGTCACCCCAGTTTTGGCTAAATCTCCAAACTCGATACGATCTTGAGATGACCGAGGATTTTTTAGCGGGCAGACTTGACGATGAAGTTCATACTCTTCATGCCCAATCAGGATAAAATGTACCGAAGCTATAAAATCAGCATTTCTGGAACGGCTTCCGGGATGAGTCAGTCGGATATCCGCGGCGAAACAATAGCGGAAATGAATGGTTCTGAGCTTTTAGACAAAGAACTGTAACTATGTGAAGCATCCCCA
>JAHDSC010000126.1 GCA_018432925.1 Desulfobacterales bacterium
GTTCGGCGTAAAAATCTTGCAGGTCGTCATCCACTTCCCGCGACACATTTTCAGGAGACGGCTGCAGCACCCCGTCCAGCACCGGCCGCATTTCCCTGCGCAACAGAATCAGGTACGGGGGTTGATCGCCATCCATGCCGGATACCAGATTTATCCACTCATCGTCGGCAAGCCGTGGCAGACCAAGCATGAACATCCGAAACAATTCCGAGTCGATCACGGTTTCATGAATGGACATCACCGCTTCTCGCGCAAAGCGATCCCCGACTATGAATACCGCGTAACGCACACCTAGAACATCAGCAAGGCTGAACCGCACATCCTTTGCAAGATCGGCCGTAGGCGACATAAAAGACGACAAATAGTGACCGCCAAGAACGCCGATGGCCAATCCGATCCGTCTCATGCTCATTTCCCGGGCAAAAGCCGAGGCCTCTGCAAAATTCGAAAAGGGAACAAGCAGCCCCTCCTCATCCCTCGTGGTCGGATGGAGGCGCACGTGGGCCCGGGTGCAGATGCCCGGTGATGGTGTCAATTTGTGCTCAAAGCAGAAGGCATTGGGGGCTGTCGGCTCATTCAGATGAAAAACCTCTCCGTTGGAATCCACAAATTCCATGTCCACAAAGGTGTCCGCGTTCACACCGTAAACATTGGCCCAGGTTGAAAACAGCCCGGTGCAGACGATGTTCCCGCATACCGTAGCCGCCGGTTCAGCGGTATTTACCCGAAATCCGTGTTTCACCACCTCCTGCTGCAATTCGAACGATGTCACTCCCGGCTCGACCCGGGCGGTCCAGTTCTCGGGGTCGATTTCGATTCTCCTCATCCTGTGCATGTCCATCACCAGTCCGTCGCTGAACACAAACCCGAATACGCTCGCGCCGTTACCCCGTACCACATACGGGAGATCACGAGCATTGGCGAAGCGGACAATAGCCGCGACTTCCTCCCTGGTTCGGGGCAGAACCACGTAGCGAGGCATCCGCATCCCGGCCAAGGGGAACGGATCGTTTGCATAAGCCACCAGAACGGCCGGGTCATTCTCGGCCCACTTTTGCCCCACAATCCCGCGAAGAACCTCCAAGTCCGGGTCGGATTCAACCTTCAGGACCTCGTTTCCCTGATCTTTCCAATCACGCACATGTTGTTTCAGGGCTTTCATCACATGCATCGGACGCATTCCGGTCACAAAATGGCACTGTTTGTCGCAAATGCCGCACAAATTGCAGGAATCGACAATCTTCTCAAGCACATGGGTTATCGGAATCAGACCCCCGGCCAGGGCATCGTAAATGTCCATTCGCCCTTGGGGAAAATAACTCACATAATGATTTTCCATTCCGGATGCACAGAGTCCCGTACCCAGATAATCTATTTTGCACATGGCATAGTGCCGGCATTGCGCGGCAATTTGTCTTATCTCCTTTAAAAACATGCTTTTCTCCGTATAGAATATCGACTTGGTTCCGGACGATAGTCAAAAATGGATTAACAAAACTTCCCGGTCGCAGGGTCCGACGATCCGGTTTCAAACCTTCCCAAAGGCTGTTTCCGCCAAGATCTCCCGGAATGTCGGTATGGAAATCGGCAACTCATCCATGGTCTTGGGCCGTTTACCCCAGGGTCAAGCATGAGACTGGAAAAAAGTATTCGCTTTTCGAAAAGTTTCAGAAAACTTATTGAAGTCTTGCTGCTTCAGATTCCGGCTTTATCAACCGGCTTTATTAACAAAAAGACAGCGATGGAATTTTTTTGGTCGCGGAAAGGATAAAATCTATTTGAACGAACAACTAATCATAAGCCTTGTTGAGTCGGAAACAGAGTGCAAAGCAATTTCGTGGGTTTAACCGATCGCGGGTCTCCTGGATTATATTTCGGAACCTCGCTTCCCAATATTGGCCGGTCAGGGACTCTAAAGTCAAGAAATTTCCATCCGTTTGTCCGGTCTTCCCGCAGTTTCCGGATCGTTGAAAAGATCCCTTTGATATAAAGTCCAATCATGTTTATCAGCTTTTCTTACTGAAACGTTATTCCCGTTTTCTCATGACCTGGGGGGTCGGTGGAGGCATGAACCATTCACAAAATTAAATTGAATCACTACATTCGTCATTTTAAAACTCCGAACATTTTTCTGTCCTTACACGTAAATATTTTCGGCTCTTTTCCTAATCGCTTGCCTAACCGTAAAAGATGTTCATGATCGTATTTCCTGTGAACATCATCAATGATGATAGGGACCTTCGTATTAAACAGTCCGATGTTTCGATAAAATCCGTGTCTGGACCGGCTGAGGTTTTTATTGTGAGCCGGCGGGCCGTCAACCAGTATCAAATCATAATCCCCTGGTAAATGATTCCGAAGAATTTCAACATCATACCATCCATCCACTAAAGGGGCATGTATGTAACGGCTTTGATATTTATTCAGCCATCGCCTGTCGTGTTCGATACTGTACATTTTGTAAAACTTCGATAGTTCTCCGGTGCCTTCGCCCGACCCCAACTCTAAAATCGTGGCTCCGTCCGGAAGCAACTCCCGAATATAACCAAACAGTTCCGGGCTTATACTCTCGTTACTGGTTATTCGAAACAACGCTTTCAATCTTTCCGCAGAATGATGTTTTTAAATCGGAAATATAACCATCCCGTTTCTTTAATTCATTCGGGGGGGCGGGAAGTTTTCACTGTCGGACCTTGAATCGAACGGAATGAGCGATTCTCAGATTGCCGGGCACGATTTGCCTGAATTGATCCAGGGAAAACCCCATTATTTTAAATCCATTCAATTTCAGCTTTTGTGAATTCGTTCTTCTGATCTCCCGTGTTGATTACATCCGAACGTTCGAGAAGAATGATTTCACATCCATCTTCCGAGAAAGGTTTGTGTTCCATACCCTTTTGAACCACGGACATTTCACCTTCATTCAGTTCAACGGCTCTGCCTTTGAAATCAATTCTCATTTTTCCTTTATGAACGATGAAAATTTCATCACATTCCGGATGGGTATGCCAGGTAAAGTGCCCCTTTATTTTTGCTACCTTCACCAAATAATCGTCGAACCGGGCAATACATTTGGGCGACCAATACTCGTTAAAGAGAGAAAACTTTTCCTTAAAATTTATACCATTCAATTGCATAATTCTTCCTTCCTTTTTTCTGACAAAAACGGACTCTTCTGTATCTTCCTTTTGCTTAAATTTCCATGGAAGCATCATCTGGTTTTTCTCTCTTCCATCCCGATTACCGCCGCTTTGGAGGCTTCGGAATGATAAAGGGGACTTCGCGCCGATACGCCAAGTAGGCACAGCCAAACCTCTCGGAGAGTTCTTTTTCCTCGATCCCCTTCAGATAAAGCACCAAGAGCAAGGCAAAGCAGAGGACAATGGCGATTCCCGCAATGGTTCCCGCGACAAGCCCGATGCCCAGGCAGGCAAGGATTGTTCCGAAAGTCATTGGATTGCGGCAGTAACGAAAGGGACCCTTCGTAAGTAGTTCATGGGTGGGCATCATCGGCAGCGGCGTGCCTCGGCCTCGCGTCAGTTGGATAAAGATTGACCAAAGAGCGAAGAACAATCCGACAACGACCAGGAGTCCACCGATGACATCGTTCACCGCCCCGAATCGATAGGAAGGTAAGCCCAGCAGGCGGTCCAGAAAAGGGCCGGCCCCCGCCACAACAAGCGGAAACAGTATTAGGAGGATGACTCCGGCAAAGAGTGTGGCTGCAATCCTTTTACCGATGGCGTGTTCTTTTTCAGCCCACTTGGAGTAACGATACAGCATGGTTCCCAAATCTTTCTTACAATCGGCGTATCGCATCCTTCATACAGTCGCGGCGTGCCGCCCAACGCATTTCTCAAGGGCAATGGAACCGGGTCGATCGAAAAAATATCGCGCTTTCAATCGGACAGATAATATTCGATGGTCGAAACGACCCTTATCTTCTTAATATGCGGGTTGTTTTTATCTCTATCGTTTATTGAGAACTGGCCCTGGCTTGCCTTTTTGATTTTTCCCAGTCTGCTGTCCGAATCCTTTGCAAATTTTCTGGCCACTTCTCTGGCTTTTGTAGTTGCCTCTTCAATCATGCCCGGTTTAATTTCATTCAGCCGGGTAAAAAGATACTCCGTGGAATTTTGATAACCGCCTTCCGTAAGCACGATCCCTTTTTTTCCGAGCTCCGCCAATTTGTTCATTGTCGATCGTACGTGTTGAATTTTCTTGGAATATACCGTTATGGTCTGTATCGCATGATATCGAAACTCAATTTTTGATTTTTCATAACCCTGGGCCAGCTTATCCCCAATCCCTGGTGGAGATGCATTCATTTCGTCTTCTTCAAAACCATTGGCTTTAAGAAAATGAATGATTTCATTTGCATCCTTTTCAATGGATTCATACAACTGGGTCAAATCATTGTTTGCGACGGAAAACTGAATCGGCCATATCGCAATATCCGCGGGGTATTCCCTTTCAGATAGCCCTTTAACGGTGACGGTACGTTCATATTCCTTGAACTTGATTGCGCTGGAGCCTAGAAAAAAACCTAATACCGCTAATCCCGAGAAGATAAAAACACCTAAAACCAGTGAGCTTTTGAAATTTCCATTTTGCATGAAACCCTCCTGCTGATCACGCGAATGTCAATTGTCTGGATCATTTTCATTTCGTTTTCTCTTTTGTTGACACACGCCCGTCAAGCTCCCCCCGCGGCAATTGAGTGGAGCAAAATTGCCGTCGATTGAAGCGCCTTTTCAGCCATTTGCTGAAAAAGCTTTGTGAAATACGACCGTGCCTTTTGGTATTTCTTTATGATATGACTTTATTGCGTTATCTGATCCATTATCTCCTTATTCGAAGGGATATCCATCATCGAATTTCCGTAATGCACATACCGAAGCATGCCGGACTTATCAATAAGCATCTGCGCGGGAAGTCGACCCAACTTGAACGGCTTGACCTCTTGTCCATACAACCTTTGAATGATGTGTTCCGGATCCGGTATCCCGATAAACGGCAGATCTTCCTTCAGCCAGTATTTCTGAAAAAGTTCGGCTTTCTCCGATCCGACAACGATTATTTCTGTATTCGATTTTACGAAGTGTTGATAATCCCGGCGCAACTGCGCCAGATGCTTGCGGCTGAATGGTCAGGAAAATCCGCGATTGAGAACCAGCAGCACATTCCTTCGGCCGGCAAAATCCGAAAGGGACACTTTGTTTCCATTAAAATCGAGAGAAGTAAATTCGGGCGCATGTGTGTTTCGCTCGACTCTTTCCATGATTATTCCCCCGCTTTAAGTCTTTTTGAAAGGCTACCATAACAGGTTTTTCAGCAGCCGGGCTGTGGAAGCCATGCCCCTCTGTGTTCAGGAAATGCATGTAAATCATGACCGTACTGACATATTTATGGCCCAAAAGTTCCGGTAAAACAAATCAAAAATTTTCAAAGTCTTCCACGATTTTCCCCAAGAAAGGAAAACTATTTGATTTTATGTTAAAAATTATCATAAGGCGAAATCCTTTCCAGGGTTCAACCGTATTTTAAGATTTTAGCGGGATCGTGGTGATGATCGTGTTTTTGAGGCATATGCTTCCACGGCTAATTTAAATGGAAGAATCCTGAAGCCAGCTACATAAAATTCGTTCGCAGTTACAGTTCAAAATTTGAAGCTATCGCTATTTGCCGGCTTTTGATGAAAAAAGGATCTTTCTGATAAAATTCACTACCGTCTCGATCCTTTCCGCGTAAGGATGGCGGATGAAAAGGCCAGGGGAGCCATCACGCAAGATGAAAATACCGGCGCGGTCCTTTTCCACACGAAAATCAGGATAAAACCGGCCGTCTTTGATGAGATCCGGAAGGCCTGCCCTTACGATATTCCGAGAATCAACTTAAAAACGGCCACCATGGCATTTTGCACCCTGTGTTTCGACCGAATCAAAGAGGGGCTGTTACCGGCTTGTGTGAAAGCCTGTCCAACCCATGCGATGAATTTTGGTGATAGAAATGCAATCATCGAGATGGCAAACAAGCGATTGTCAGAAGAAAAACGCCTCCATCCAAAGGCCATTTTGACAAATCCGGATTGTACCCGGGTGATCTTTCTCCTGGTGCATGATCCGAAGAAATATCACAAGTTCGCTGTAGCGGAAAAATGATATTGACCATCCGGATAAAATTAAAATTACCGGTTCAATCGGAAGGTTTGTCTGAAAAACCCGATCGATGCGGAATCCATATTAAAGTATCCCCCCTCCCCTGCCGATACATCAAACATAGCCTTTCGGGTTTCGACCCGGCACATAGCCCCTGGGATTTTTTTGGGGAACCCGGGGGCTTTTCTTTTCCGCGGGCCCTATAATTTTTCATCCGCCATTGCAACGATTCATCCAGGCCCTCGACCCTCTCAGTCCTCTGAATTCACAAAATCAAAACGTGCGGGTCGATCTACTTTGCCTGTAAGTTCTTTTCGTCGATCAATCCGCCCAACCGAGCCAGTTCCTGGCGTTCTTCCAGCACCTTCCCAGCCTTAGCCAGATAGCCATCGATCGTCGTGTGGCGATTCCGGTCTTGTTCTGTGAAAGCCAGCGCGACCAATAAACCGGTAGTAATCGGTTCTTCGAGATTAATCGCCTTCGATAGCTCCACCCTCAAATCGTGCAGCACAGAAGCATGACTGTGGTCAACCTTGTTGGTTTTCAGAGCATGTTCCCACCAAGATCGCGGGACGGACATGGATAAATGATCAAGAATGCACGTTGCTCTTTCCTCCAGGTTGTCCCCGCAGTCATACAGACTCAAACCAAGACTTTCGTACCAAAGGCTCATGCAAATATCTTTCAAAATCTCAGGGCTCTGAAAGCAGTCGTCCGGATTGGTTTGAATTTAGAAAAGCAGATGGTAACATTCAATTTTGGAATGCAACGATTCCATAAAATGTACTGCCCGGAATAAATCGATGAACCTTAATTTTACCAAAGCCGCTTTGTTTCAGAACGGATTCAATATCATCCAGTTCAGGAAGAGGCGCAAGTCCTTTTAACGAGCTGTTAACCATATTCAGATTCGCCGAATTGATGTCCTTTCCTTTGCTATGAAAACTCATTGCAACAGCCAGAACACCCGTTGGGGATAGTAGGTCTTGAAGACTATTCAGCAGGCTAAGACGTTCATCTCGGTCGAAATAATAAAGAAGATTGTATAATGTGATGACATCGAAAGTACCCATGAGCTCACCAGATATATGACGAATGTCTCCATGACGAATTTCAAATCGATTGGAGAGCCCCCATGAGGAGATGTTTGCTCTTGCCTGTCGGACTACCTTTTCATCTATGTCTATTCCGATACCCGTTGCATTACCATTGGAATCGTAAGCGGTTTTCAATAATATTCCAGATCCACACCCTACATCTAATACCCTCATAGGATTTTTACCGCGAACAATGCTTGAGATGAAATTCTTAATGATTGGCTCGGCAATTTTAGAAAACCTTGCCACCAAATCTCCTATTTTACCCAGATCGTCGCCAAGGTCACCGCCATGAATTCGATTGGCCACATTGCGGTAGGAATCACTGTAATAAGTGATATTCCCTTGGATCATGGCTGCAAGCATATCTCCGTTGTTCCCCATAATGGCCTTAGATCTTTTTCCTTTGATGCTAAATAAGCCATTATTCAACTCAAGCTCTTTGGAAGCTAAACCCACTTCCAAAAGGGCATCAAGGACTTCTGGACGTTTCACGTCGAGTTCTTTGATTAGCATATCCCTGCTACGCGGTGTGGAAAGAGCGTTAAGCAAGCCGGATTCATAGGCAGAAAAGATGAAATGCATTCTAATGAATGCCTGCCAGTCTTTCATGATGGGATATAATCCTGGAATTTTCATAATGCTGAGAAAAGAAAGTATATATCTTAAATTCATGTTGTTTCCTACACCTTGAGAAGTTCGGATAACGAGCTTGTCGAAAAACCCTTTTTATGCATATTCCGAACGATCGCGAACAGTGTTCCGATCCATCCCGAACAGTATTCTGTTTGATCGCGAACAGTATTCCGGAGCATCCCGAACAAAGAAATACAAATGTTTGATAGTGACGCTGGTAACCGA
>JAHDSC010000069.1 GCA_018432925.1 Desulfobacterales bacterium
AAAGCCCTCTTCCGGAGACCTTTTCGGCAAAGCATGAATCCGCGGCATAGTACATATCCAGACCGGGCATCTTGTTGAAACCCACAACCGCATGATAATTATTTTCAGCAATATGCTCTCTAAATCTTTTTACAAATGATTTTAACCGCTTGTGGTTTGTCAAACCGCAAGTGTTCGGAATCGAAACATGAAGACCTTCCGGAACCTCACCCTCCCATGAACCGGAATAGACATCAACCGCGTGACCGCGATTCAGGCATTCATTGGCGATGCGAAGAAAGTCGCGCTGCAACCCTCCATAAGGGAAAAACTTAAACAGGGAAAAAGCAAGCTTCATGTTGCAAATCCTGAACCAATCCGGAAAGTCACCGGGGAAAAGCGAACCCACCCGGCATCAGACTCCTGCATATCTTTCATGTGCTTCTTTCATAAATGCCTGAGGTCCGGGCGGTGACCGTTGAAATCATATGGCACTCCTTAATCGAATTTGCCTCCCGATATTCCGTGCTTATCGATCTCCGCAATCAGGCGCTTTTCAATCCAGGGATTCCCCCTTTTTTTTGTATAGCCCCGGACAAATGTCTCTATCCCCGCTTCATGCAATGTCTTCATATCCTGCGGATACCGTAGAAGATGATGAAAATTACGCACACAGGTATTTTTCCAAAGGGACCAGGGAAATATCCGCATATCCGCCACATCGATCAATCCAAGCTCTTCATCCGGCCCAAGTATAATGTTTCCCAAATGAAGAGAACGAAAATACACACCCTTTTCATGAAGCGTTGCAATAAAACCGCCAAGACGTTCCGCAAGCTTCGATGTAACCCCGCCGTCCGCCGCAACCTGCCTCAACGTGCGACCCTCCAGCGGATCGTACAATACACCGGTACGGTTCAGGTGGGGGACCTTGACCGGTTCAATGACGGTAACCGTGGGAATACCGAGATTGATCAGCCTTGAGGCATGAAGTGAAAAACGCAGGTATTCCGGATACAGTCGTTTAAATGATATGACACGCTTCACCCGGAAAAGCTTTAAAAAAAACCCGCTATCCAGCCGTAAAACCTTATCTCCGAACTTATCCCTCTCGAGCACTTCCGCATGGCTCAGAAGCCGTTCATAACCATCCTTGTCTATTGTTTTCATAATCTCTTGATTTTCTGTAAATTCCGATCCGCTCTCGCCCGTTTACCAACCGCTTCATTGTAATCCCTGATAGAAATAAGATAGTTTTTTCAGCGGAGAGAAAAAGTGAAGCATGGGGATATGTTGCATGATCGTTCGGGGTTCATTCTGTCGGATGACGGCAAAACATGGACCATGGGGCCGGCGGCCGCTCCCGGCTTAAAAACAGAGTCTATCTTTCCGGACTTCCCCGGCTCGGAGAATACTATTTTCCTGCAAGAACGATTTCCAGGGTTTTACCATGTTTCCATTCATAAATGGCGTTTTTGTCCAATCCCTGGGGCAATCCGCACCATTGCTTGTGCAGTGTAGCCGAGTTCGGCCTCTGTGCAACGAATGGATTTCATTGACCTTGAACAAAATTGAGCATTTTTCAAAGGTCGTTTATAGGGTTAATGGCGGATGGACAATCGTCATTTCTTCGACTTTACCCATTCGATCACCCTTGTCGTGCTCACCCCTTCGACGAGAGGAACCAGTTCAACCGTTCCGCCCCAGCTCTCAACCATTTGACGCCCGACCACCGTTTCCGGGGTATAGTCGCCGCCCTTTACCAGCACTTCCGGTCGGAACTCCCGAATCAGCTCGATCGGCGTGTCCTCATCGAATATAAGAACCAGATCCACGCTCTTGATGCTTGACAGGAGCGCGGCGCGTTCTTCCTCGGGTATAATGGGTCTTGAGTTGCCCTTGAGCCGCCGGACCGAAGCATCGGAATTCAATCCGACCACCAGCTTGTCGCCTTTTTCCGCTGCGGCTTGAAGCAGCTTGATATGACCGATGTGAAGCAGATCGAAGCACCCGTTGGTAAATACAATTCGTTTTCCTTCGGTTTTCCAGGCCGATATCATCTTTTTGGCCTGAACACGGTCGCAGAATTTTTTTACATCCACGAGTTCTTTATCGCGGACGGCTCCCTTGAGTTCAGCGCAGTCAATAGGCTGGGTACCAAGTTTCCCCACCACAATACCGGCCGCAAGATTTGCCAGCTCAGATGCTCGGCGCATGTTCAGTCCGGAACCGAATGCGGCCGCAAGGGTGGCAATGACGGTATCGCCCGCACCGGAAACGTCAAACACCTCCTTTACCTCCGCGGGAATGTGAACCGCCCGAAGGTTGCGGCCGAACAGGGACAATCCCCGCGAACCTCTGGTAACCACCAGGTACGTCAGATCAAACCGTTCGATGATTTGCCCGGCCTGCTCTTCCAGGGCGCTTTCATCATTAAAGGGAAAAGGGGCGACCGTCTGGAATTCGGCAAGATTGGGAGTCAGGCAGGTTGCGCCGTGATAGCGTTCCCAGGATATCCCTTTGGGATCGACAAAAACAGGAATATTCCGCTGCCGGCATCGACCGATGATCTCCCGGGCGGTCTGCCCTTTAAAGACACCCTTCCCATAGTCGGAGAGGATGACGGCGTCCGCCCGATTCAATGCTTTATCGAACCGGTCGATCAGGCGGATACGGACTTCTTCGGAAATCTCGAAGGTTTCTTCTTCATCCAGCCGAAGCAACTGCTGACCCTGTCCGATAATACGCGTTTTTGTCGTCGTGAGCTGCGTGGTGCTCTTGATCAGATCGTCATCGATACCCCTTTTCGTCAGTATCTCCGACAAATGCTCCCCATTAAAATCCTCCCCCCGGATTCCCAGCAAAACCGTTGAGCATTTGAGGCCGGCCAGGTTCAAAGCCACATTCCCCGCCCCGCCGGGAGTCCATGTTTTTTCCTTGATTCGAACAACTGGGACCGGAGCCTCCGGTGAAATTCTTTTCACCTCGCCCCAAAAATAGATGTCGAGCATGACGTCACCCACCACGATGACGCTGCATTTCGTAAAATCCGGGCAGGACATCCGTATCATTCGCTTCCCTTTGTCAGGATGTTTTCAATTTGTTCGGCCCAGATGTGAAGAATGAACATATGGGCTTCCTGGATGCGCGCAGTGGATGCAAAAGGAACAACAATCGCTTGATCGGCCGCCGCTTTCATCCTGCCTCCGTCTTTTCCCAGAAGAGCGATCGTTGCCATCTTCATCTTCCCGGCTTTCTCCACCGCCTTGATTACATTATTCGAATTTCCGGAAGTGGAAATACCCAGGAGAATATCATCGGCCGTGCCCAGTCCGTCAACCTGTCGGGCAAAAACTTCATCATACGAATAATCGTTTGCAACAGCGGTGAGAATCGAAGTATCCGTCGTCAACGCGATGACCGGCCATGCTTTTCGTTCTTTTTCAAAACGACCGACCATTTCCGCGGCAAAATGCTGGGCATCGGCCGCGGATCCGCCGTTTCCACAGACAAGGACGCGATGTCCGCTTTTCAGGACCCCGGCGAGTTTCTTCCCGGTATCCATGACAACGTCCGCAATGTCGGCCATGCGCCGGAAGCATTCCAAATGTTCGTTCAGCGATCGCTCAAACATACGCGAATCCGCCTCCTCTGAATGATATCGTAATTTCCGTTCCTCGCAGCGCCCTGTCGCATCCCCTCCGGAAAGGATCGGATCCGCTTTTCTCGGTATCCTGATTTGCAGGAATTTGAAAAGAATCAAAAAGTTATCAAGAACTCGATTTCTTTTCCCCGGAAGCCGTCTCACGCAAAAAGTCCGGACCGGATCCGGTGCCGAATCAGACTTTCATGGAACCGTGTCAGAGATAGGGATCTGTCTCCTGCAAGTAATTGACAATGTAGTCTCTTACGGCATCTTCCAGACGCATAAAACCGACCGGACATCCCCGGGCCGCGAGCTTTTCCATATTTGCCCGGGTAAAATACTGATAACGGCCCCGCAGTGATTCCGGCATGTCGGTGTATTCAATGCGCTTCGGAATTTTCATGGCACAGAAGATCGCTTCGGCCAGAGAATTCCAGGTTCGCGCATCACCGGTTCCGGCATTGAAGATCCCGTTGACGTTCGGTGTTTCGATCAACCACCAGATCAAATCGGCGCAGTCCTTGACATATACAAAATCCCGCATCTGTTCCCCGTCCGCATATTCTTCGGAACCGGATTTGAAAAGGCGGATTCGTCCGGTTTGACGGATCTGATGAAAGGCCTTATAGATGACGCTGCACATATCGTCCTTGTGATATTCGTTCGGCCCGAACACATTGAAAAATTTCAGGCCGGCCAGGCGATCGAGGTACCGGTTCCGAACCGCCCACAAATCAAACAGATGCTTCGAATAACCATACATATTGAGAGGTTTAAGATTTTTCAACCCGTCGGCATCATCGGAAAATCCCTTTTCCCCGCCGCCGTAAGTAGCCGCGCTGGAGGCATGGATCAGACGAATTCCTTTTTTGAAAGCATATTCGGCCAATGCCTTCGAATAATGGAAATTGTTTTCCATCAAATAATCCGCATTTCTCTCGGTGGTGGACGAACAGGCACCCATATGAACAATGGCCTGAATGGTCCCGAATTTGTTTTCACAAAGCTGTTCCAGAAATACGGATTTATGAACGTAATCCCGGTAGCGCCGGTTCACAAGATTTTTCCATTTTTCCGATCGGCCGAGATTGTCCACGATCAGAATGTCATCCACGCCGACCTGGTTCAGTTTCCACACAACGGCGCTTCCGATAAATCCGGATCCACCGGTAACGATAAACATACGGTATCCCCCTCCTTCACTTTCATCGAAACATCTTTAATAGCAATGAGTTCGAGATTATTCAAGGCAAATATCGTTTCATTTTCTTCAAATCCCCTTGAAAATGAGCAACGCATCTGTTACCTTCCGACAGTCATTTTTTCGCAGCTTCTTATTTCCTGTTCATCTTCAAAGGTCAGCGCTTATGGCAATCAGCAAAGAACTTCTCAGGATATTGGCTTGTCCGAAATGTAAAGGCAACCTGCGCCTGAATGAAACGGCGGACGGACTCATTTGTGATCGATGCCGGCTCTTATATGAAATAAAAGATGATATCCCCATTATGCTGATCGACGAGGCCAGGCCGATTGACGATTCGTTTCGGGTCATTGAAAAAAATCGGTAACAAGTGGTTTTTCATGCGGATTCCAGCAAAAAACCGACCGTTTTTCCAGTGAGTACGAAACGGAAATGAAACCAAAAGCATGCAGCGAGTGAACGGCGACCTGAAATGAGCCTGCCCAAAGATCCAAAACCCGCCAAACTGGTCATCAGTCTTTTCCTGAAGGAAAAAGAACTTCTTTATCCGGTGGCGCAGGCTCTCGCGGAACAATTCGGTCCGGTCGACATGATCAGCGCATGGTTTCCTTTTGATTATACCACCTATTACGAACCGGAGATGGGCGCCCCGCTCTACCGGCGGGTCGTTGTCTTTAAAACCCTGATCGATCCCGGCGCTCTGGCGGAAATCAAGATCGCGACCAACGAGCTGGAACTCAAATATAGCGACAGCGGCCGCCGGATGGTGAATATGGATCCGGGGTATCTGGTTCACGAGCGTTTCGTTCTGGCCACGGGAAAAAATTATGCGCATCGGATTTACATCGGAAAAGGTATTTATGCGGATTTGACGCTTATCTATAAAGAAGGAGGCTTTCAGAAATTACCGTGGACCTACCCGGATTACGCGGATGAACGGATGATCGCCTTCCTTGAAATGATACGAAACAAGTATGCGGAAGATCTGAAACGAAACCTTCCGCGGCAGACCCCGGGCGGAGAAAAATGATAAAAAGCATGACCGCATTTTCGCGGATGGAAAAAATAAAAGATGATCTCTCGGTTTCGATTGAAATCCGCTCTTACAACAGCAAATATCTGGATGTCGCGTTGCGCCTTCCCTATGGATACTTTCCGCTGGAAGAAAGGATCAAGGGATTGATATCGTCCGCGGTGTCCAGAGGACGCATCGAGCTTTCGGCGAAAATTACGGATGGTTTCGAAAAGTCCCGTTCCTTTGAACTTGATCTGCCCAAGGCCGAGGCATATTACGATGCGCTGGAACGGCTGAAAAATCAATTCGATATGCGCACCGAAATTACTCTGGATCTTCTGTTGAATCAGGCGGATATCATAAAGCCTTCCGAAAATGACAGAGATCTGGAAGGACACTGGGAGTTCATAAAGGAATCCATCCAGGAAGCCATGGACGGGCTCGATGCCATGCGAAAAAAAGAAGGAGATTTTATCGCCCGGGATTTTTCAGAACGCCTCGATTTTATAGAAAAATGCATCCATCGGATTGAAAAGGAATCCGCGGGACTCGTTTCCCATTATCAGAACCGGTTGAAAGATCGCATCTCGGCTTTAACCAAAAATCTGGTGGAAATCGATCCGACGCGTATCGCCCAGGAAGCGGCCTTTCTCGCGGACAGAAGCGACATATCAGAAGAGATTGTCAGAGTTTTCAGCCATATCAACCAGTTTCGAGCGATTATGCACGCTGAAGAACCGGCCGGCCGGAAACTGAACTTTTTGCTTCAAGAATTTAACCGGGAATTCAATACGATGGGTTCGAAAGTGGGAAACGCACCGGTATGCCATTTAATCGTCGACTTAAAATCAGAGCTTGAAAAAATAAGGGAACAAGTCCAAAACATCGAATAGAAGGGGTTTCAAAACCTCTCCCTCGGGCCCAATCTCTGTGTTGGGACGAGGCGTTTAATCCTCAAAATACGAAATGTATTCCTGAGGTTGAACGTCTCGTCCCGCCTTGATCTAAAACCCGATGGAAGGTTTTGAAACCACTTTTAGCAAAATCTGAAAACCGTTTATGGAAGTTGAATATTTGCATGGGGGAATACATGGAACAGAGTCTGTTGAATATTGGATTTGGAAGTTCGGTGGTTGCGGATCGGGTGATTGCCATCGTATCGCCCAATTCTTCTCCGATGAAGCGTCTCAAAGATGAAGCCAAAGAGGATAAACGTCTGATCGATGCGACCCATGGCCGCAAAACCCGATCGATTGTAATTATGGACAGCAAGCATGTTGTACTTTCAGCCGTGCAGGCCGAAACCATTTCCCAGCGTTTCATCACCCTGAAAAAAAATCCGATTGATTCCGATGAATGAGATCAATTTCAGCCCATCCGTTTCGCAATCTAAAAAGTACATTGCCGGGCGAGGCCATCTTTTCATCGTATCCGCTCCATCCGGGGCGGGAAAAACGACGCTCTGCAGGGAGGTGCTGCGCCGGTTGAACAACCTGCTCTATTCGGTTTCCTATACGACACGGAAGCCGCGGCCCGGAGAAAGAAACGGCGTTGACTATTATTTTATTTCGAAGGACGATTTTATAAAAAATATCGATAACGGCAGGTGGGCGGAATGGGCGGAGGTTTACGGTAATTTTTACGGCACGTCCGCCGATTTTCTGGATAAGGGGCTGAGGGCAGGCAGCGATATTCTTCTGGATATCGATATCCAGGGCACGATTCAGATCCTTGAACGGTATCCGGAAAGTGTGACGATTTTCGTTCTCCCGCCGTCGCTGGATGAACTCAAAAGCCGCTTGCAATCCAGAGGTACCGACAGTTCGCGGGAGATTGAAAGGCGCCTTCTGAGCGCAAAGGAAGAGATGATCAAAAAAAATATGTATCGGCATATCGTCCGCAATGAACATCTCCCCCATGCGGTTGAAGAATTGATCGTCATCATTGAAAAATATCGTTCAGGAAGCGAGCGGATCGAGTAACAGGCCGGATCCGTCATCGGCGAATAGGATCACCAGACTTGAATACGGAAATACTTTACGCGGTTCACGCCGTAGGCGAGGCTCTTCAGGCGGGCCGGAGAAGGTTTTTTGCCGTCTACGTTTCGGAAGGCCGGGTCTCCAGGCGTCTTGAAAAAGTGGTCGAACTTGCCGCTTCCCTGAAAGTTCCCGTACAAACAGTAAATCCACGGCTGCTCAAATCCATATCCGGAACCGATCACCATCAGGGAGTCGCAGCCAGGGTCGGTCCATATCCGTTTGCCCGTCTGCCGGATCTGTTCAGCAGGCCGAGGCCCGCCGGCATCAACCCGCTGTTTCTCCTCCTTGACAACGTGGTGGATCCCCACAACCTCGGGGCGCTGGTCCGAACCGCGTTTTGTGCCGGCGTCGACGGCATTATCGTCCCGGCGAATCGCTCAGCCCCGCCCTCGCCTGCCGTATCGAAGGCATCAGCCGGCGCGTTGGAACATGTTTTTTTAACGCAGGTCCCGAATCTGATAAACACGATCCGGATTTTGAAAGAAAAAGGACTGTGGATTGCAGGGATGGACCGCGCGGGTGAAACGTCTATTTTCGACAGCGATCTGACATCTCCTCTGGCGATCATTGTCGGCGGAGAAGAAAAGGGGATCCGTCCGCTTGTAAAAAAACATTGTGATTTTCTGGTTTCCATACCTCAGGCGGGAACGATCGATTCTCTCAATGTATCCGTGGCGGGGGCCGTGGCCCTCTACGAGACCTTCCGCCAGCGGGAATCGATTCGAAAAAAAGAGCCGGCCGCCTGATCGGGTTTTGCATCCGCTGGACTTACTGGAGTCGCGCCGCCGGCCGGACCGGAAGAGGCGGCGGTACCGACCCGACGAACCGGCCGGCGCAGCCGGATGTTGAAAAACCCGCCTGCGCGCAATGCACCGGTATCCCGAAAATCTCATTCAAGGCGTCGTTTGAAGTGTTTTGGACGCGATTCAATTATCCAAAATTTACCTGGAAGAAGTTTCAAAACCTTCCATCGGTCTTATGATCGAGACGGATCGGGACCCAATCGCGGGTAATATTACGCTATCGGGGAAATCATGGAAAAATCGGCGGGAATCATTATAAAAAGCGATGGGACAATGGATGTTCCGGATTTTCCGGCCGTCCCCTTCATCGAAGGGGACGGGGTCGGGCCGGATATTTGGCGCGCGGCCGGAAGGGTCATCGACCGCGCCGTTGAGGTGGAATACGGAGGAAAAAGGAAAATCTCATGGATCGAGATTTATGCCGGTGAAAAGGGATATCGGAAGATGGGCGACCGGCTGCCCGAGAGTACACTGAAAACCATCCGAAAGCACGTAATCACCCTCAAGGGCCCACTGTCCACCCCCGTAGGAAAAGGAATCCGAAGCATCAATGTCGCACTGCGCAGGGAACTGGATCTTTATGCATGCATCCGCCCCGTCAAATACATCGATTCCGTACCGAGCCCCATGAAACATCCGGAAATGGTTGATATGGTGATCTTCCGGGAAAACACGGAAGATGTGTATATGGGAATCGAATGGCCGGCGACAAGCCGGGAGGCGGAAACGGTCCGATCATTTCTCAGGGACCGGATGGGGGTTTTCCTGCCGGCCGACGCAGGCATCGGCATCAAGCCGATCAGCGAGAAAAAGAGTAAAATGCTGGTGGCAAAGGCTGTTTCCTATGCGATTCAAAACAAATTGCCCAGCGTGACCCTGGTTCATAAGGGAAATATCATGAAGTTTACCGAAGGGGCCTTCAGAAACTGGGGATATGAAGTTGCCGAGCAGGACTTCGGCGATCAGACCATCACCGAAAAGGAAATGCTGGATTGTTACGGCGGGGAAAGACCGGCGGACAAGGTCGTTATAAAAGACCGGATTGCGGACATGATGTTTCAGGAGGTGCTTCTGCGTCCGGAGCAATACCATGTGGTGGCGACTCCGAATCTGAATGGAGACTATCTGTCGGATGCAATCGCGGCTCAGGTCGGAGGCCTCGGAATGGCTCCCGGGGCGAATATCGGGGAGACGTGCGCGGTTTTTGAACCCACCCATGGGACCGCTCCCATGCTTGCCGGAAAAAATACGGCGAATCCAAGTTCTCTGATCCTCTCGGGGGCGATGATGCTGGATTACATCGGTTGGCGGGAGGCTTCCGAATTGATCAGAAAAACCCTTGCGCTTACGATAAAAAAGAAGACGGTCACATGGGATCTGGCCTGCCAGATCCAAGGGATTCAAGGCGTCACCTGCTCCGCTTTCGCAGATGCAATGATCAAAAATTTCGGATGTCTTGAAAAGAATTAACCCTTTCCGCGGGCATGGTTTTAGAAATCCCCGCGGGTTTACGGCCGCCGACGGCCCGCATCCCGGGAATCACGGGACGCCGATCTCGTGGCCACGGTATATTCCTCGCGAATTATGGTTGAATTCGACTCATGAAAGAATTCGTTCCGGAAAAAAACCGAATCGATTCCGATCCGGAAATGAAAACCCGCAAGACGATCCTTCGGGTGGTGAACGCCTTTAAAGAGG
>JAHDSC010000116.1 GCA_018432925.1 Desulfobacterales bacterium
CTGGACCCGGAGCAGAACTCGGCATTCAGTGACCATTATCTCAATTTGCCCTTTGACCTGTCCAATGTCATGTTTATTCTTACCGCCAATTTGACGGATACGATTCCATCCGCGCTTCTGGACCGGATGGAAGTGATTGCGCTTTCCGGATATACCGAGGAAGAAAAATTGGCGATCGCTGAAAAACATCTTTTTCATCGCCAGATCAAGGAGAACGGTTTAAAATTCAAAGATGTTTCCATCAGCCCCGGGGCGATGCTTCAGATCATAAGAGAATATACTTCCGAGGCGGGTCTGAGAAACCTGGAGCGGGAGATCGGTGCCATCTGCCGAAAGATGGCACGAAAAATCGCCGAGGGTGAAAAGGGCCCTTTCTCGGTTACCAGAAATAACCTCTCGGTCTATTTGGGTATCCCAAAGTTTATTCCCGAGATGGATCAGGAAGAAAGTCAGGTCGGATTGGCTACAGGTCTTGCCTGGACACAAGCCGGTGGGGAAGTCCTGTATGTGGAAGCTTCTTTCATCGGAGGCAAAGGGGAGTTGATCATAACCGGCCAGCTCGGAGAGGTCATGCAGGAGTCTGCCAGGGCTGCTCTCAGTTACGCGAGAGCGAATCTGGATTCTTTTGGAATTGAGGAAAATTTTTTTGAGAATTTAGATGTACATATTCATGTTCCGGCCGGAGCAATTCCAAAGGATGGACCCTCCGCAGGAATTGTCATGGCTACGGCACTGATTTCTGTTTTAACGAATACACCGGTATGCAAAGACGTTGCAATGACAGGTGAAATCACCCTCCGAGGGAGGGTTTTGCCTATCGGAGGGTTGAAGGAAAAAGCCCTGGGGGCTCTGAGAGCCGGTATCCACAAGGTAATTATTCCTGATAAGAACAAAAAGGATCTGGCTGAAATTCCTAAAAATGTAAAGCGAAAGATTCAATTCATTCCCGTAAAAAATATGAATGAAGTTTTGCCGATCGCAATGGCAAAAAACCCCCTAAAGAGTTGACCATTGCAAAGAAGGTAAAAGGTCTTCGGAATGAAAATACTTGCCGTTGATACGGCATCTAAAAGTTGCAGTGTCGCCATTGTCCATAACGATTTCCTGATGGCAGAGATAACGGTTGCCAGCGGGCATACCCATTCAAAACACCTGATGGATATGATAGATACCGTCATTCGACTCTCCGGTCTGTCTGTTTCCGATCTGGACGGGTTTGCCGTGACAAAGGGTCCGGGCAGCTTTACCGGGCTTCGCATCGGCATCAGTTCGATAAAGGGGCTGGCCGCGGGATCGGGTAAACCGGTTGTGAGTGTTTCAAGCCTCGAAACTCTTGCCATGCAGTCGGGGCAATCTTGCCGTTTGATTTGTCCGATTTTGGATGCCCGCAAAGGGGAAGTGTATTTTTCCCGTTACCGTTTATGCGATGGTATTCTAAAAAGAGAAATCGAGGAACAGGTTCGCCCTCCGATTCAAGCGGTATGGGACCTGGATGAACCGTGTCTGCTTATCGGAGACGGCGCTTTTTTTTACAAAGAGCTTATCTCCAAGCAGATCGGTGAGCTTGCGAATTTTGCACCTCCATTCGACAACATGATTCGGGCTTCAACCGTAGCGCATATCAGTATGGTCAGATTTAAAAGCGAAAATACGGATGACCTTGGTGAACTGGTACCGAGTTATATACGCAAATCGGATGCGGAGTTGAGTTTCAGGAAAAAGCAGCCGTCTTTTAATCTTTAGATTTTACGGCTAATATTGACAAAAATATTTGATTCTGATAAGAAAAAGCTTCAAAAGTTACGGTATGTTCCCGATAGATCTTTAGAAGACATTTCATAACCTCCCCTCGAGTCCGATCTCTTTGTTGGGGCGAGGCGTTCAATCCTCAAATACTCCATGCGTTCCTGCGATTGAACTTCTTGTCCCGTCCGGATCATAAACCCGATTGAAGGTGTTGAAATGGTTTCCAGGAAAGCAGCAAGGGCTTTTGAAAGATACTCCATTTCATTCAAACCGGAGAAACAATTTTGTACTGCGGATATTGAGGATTAACGTTCGGACCGGATGAGCGGATGAAAAAAAGGGTGCATAATGCAAAGATCTCTACGGATTAGGCAGCTTCAATGAGTAAATTCACATGGTCTGATTTGCCGAGCCAGGTTGCGTTCCCTGTGGCAAGAGCCGGATATCCCCTGATATTTGCATCCGCCTTCGTAACGGCTGTTTTAGCCCTTCTGCAGTTAACGACAGGGGCGCTCATTGCGCTCATTATTACCTTGTTTATCTCTTATTTTTTCAGGGATCCGGATCGTATTGTTCCGAGTCACGAAGGGGCGGTGGTATCACCGGCTGACGGCAAGGTGGTCAAAATTGAAACTGTGGAAAACAGTTCTTTTTTTGAAGGTGCCGGTTTGAAAATCAGTATATTCATGTCGGTATTCAATGTTCATGTCAACCGAATTCCGCATGAAGGGAAAGTCAGAAAGGTCAGCTACTATCCCGGAAAATTTTTCTCCGCGAATCTGGATAAGGCGTCCCAGGAGAACGAGCACAATGCAGTTTTTATCGAAACCGAAGAGGGGAAAAGGCTATGCGTCGTCCAGATTGCGGGCCTGATTGCAAGACGGATTATCTGTAGGTTGCAGGAGGGCGACCGGGTAGATCGCGGACAGCGTTACGGGATGATCTGTTTTGGGTCCCGGCTGGATGTATACCTTCCTGCCGATTTCAAACCGAATGTAACCGAAGGAGACCGTGTAAAAGCCGGAACTTCTGTTTTGGGGGATTTGCCATGAAAGAAAGAAGATCATTTGAAAAAGAGGGGCGACGGCGTGGAATTTATATTTTACCGAATGTATTTACTTCTCTTAATATTTTTTTTGGTTTCTTCGCAATTATTTCCTCCATTGACGGCAAATTTTGCACCGCGGCATTATCGATTTTAATTGCAATGCTGTTTGATATCCTGGACGGAAAGATTGCCAGGGCAACCTGCACGACAAGCAAATTCGGTGTTGAA
The DNA here is from genome assembly GCA_018432925.1 of Desulfobacterales bacterium. Taxonomy (GTDB): domain Bacteria; phylum Desulfobacterota; class Desulfobacteria; order Desulfobacterales; family JAHDSC01; genus JAHDSC01. The sequence goes on from JAHDSC010000116.1 coordinate 3,023, forward strand.
TACGATTCGCTTGCAGATTTGATCTCCTTTGGGCTTGCTCCCGGGCTGATGATGTATCAGTGGGCATTGCAGCCGTTGGGGAGAATCGGCTGGCTGGCCGGATTCTTATTTATGGCTTGCGGCGCCCTCCGTCTGGCTCGATTTAACACTCAGGTGGGGACGACCAGCAGCGATCACTTCGTGGGACTGCCCATACCAGCCGGAGCCGGCATGAATGCAGCCACGGTTTTGCTATGCAATCGATTCGGTATAGAAGGCGATGCGAATTCCATATGGATCCTTGTCATGCTTTATACCCTTTCCTTTTTGATGGTAAGTACAATAAAATACGACAGTTTCAAGAAGGCCGAACTGTTTACAAAGATGAATTTTAATGTTCTGGTTGCAATCGTACTGATATTGATTTTTATTGCCGCGCAACCGTCAATCGCTCTGTTTGTTCTGGGAGTAACCTACGTTGTTTCAGGTCCCTTCTCAACCCTCCGGCGTCATAAATGGACAAAAAGAGAAAAATCCGAAGCTCGTGAAACTGACAAGCAGACTTTGAGCCCCTGATTCGTCTGAAATTGTCAGATCATTCTTTCAATGAACATAGACGCATCTCTGATCATCATTTTTTGCCGATGATTAGATGATGTTTTTTTAATTAATAAAATCAAAGATGAAACGAGAATCGTTATGAGCCCAAAAAAAATTAACGTAGCCGTTGCAGGTGCAACCGGTGTTGTTGGGAATCAAATGGTTGCTTGTCTGGAGGAGAGAAATTTTCCGGTCCGATCTATCAGGCTGTTGGCCTCCAGCCGCTCGGTTGGCCGGAAGCTTGCTTTCAGGGGAGAAATGATTGGGGTTGAAGAATTGAAAGAAGATTCATTTAAAGGGGTGGACATTGCAATTTTTTCCGCGGGCGGAGGCACGAGCAGCCATTTTGCGCCGTTTGCCGCGAAAACCGGGTGCGTTGTCATAGATAATTCAAGCGCATGGCGAATGGACCCGGAAGTGCCGCTGGTCGTTCCGGAAATCAATCCTCATGCGATTGCGGATTATAAAAACAAAGGAATTATCGCAAATCCGAACTGTTCAACCATTCAAATGGTTGTCGCGTTAAACCCCATCCATAAAAAATGCGGGATCAAACGGATCGTGGTTTCAACCTATCAGGCGGTGTCGGGAACAGGGAAAAAAGCAGTTGATGAATTGGCTGATCAGACAAGAAGTTTTGCCTCTTCCAGAGAATATAAGACAAGCATATACCCTCACCGGATTGCATTTAATTGTCTCCCGCATATTGATGTATTTCTGGATAACGGATACACAAGAGAAGAAATAAAGATGGTCAATGAAACACGAAAAATACTGGAAGACGCCACGATCGGAATTACCGCTACAACGGTTCGGGTGCCGGTGTTTTTCGGACATTCTGAATCCGTCAATATTGAGACAAGGGAACATATTTCCGCGGATGAGGCGAGGATGCTTCTATCGAAAGCCCCCGGGGTCAAAGTTGTTGACGATCCGGCAAGAAACATCTATCCAATGGCCATTGATGTGGAAGGTCAAGACCTTACATTTGTAGGTCGTATCCGGGAAGATGAATCGATTCCGAATGGAATTAATATGTGGGTGGTCGCCGACAATATTCGAAAAGGAGCCGCAACCAACGCTGTGCAGATCGCCGAAATTTTGGCGAAGAAATATCTGTAAAAGCTGTTCCGTCGGAAATGGCGGAACAAAACAACAGGAGTAACAAAGTGGAGCGAATACCGATTACTAGAGAGGGGTATGAAACCCTTAGAAAAGAACTGGAATATCTGAAATCAGTAGAACGCCCCAGAATTATCAAAGCCATCGAAGAAGCGAGGGCGCACGGGGATATTTCCGAAAACGCGGAGTTCGAAGCTGCCAAGGATCGGCAGGGTTTCATCGAAGGGCGGATAAGAGAACTGGCGTTCAAACTTGCCAGTGCGAATATCATTGAGCTGAATGCACTTCCGAAGGATCGAGCCGTGTTTGGCTCCAGGGTTTTACTTGAGAATATGGACACCGTTGAAAACGTTGAATATCAGCTTGTGGGACCGGATGAATCAAATATCGAGAAGGGGCGAATTTCGATTTCTTCACCGCTCGGAAAAGCAATTTTAGGAAAAAAATCCGGAGATGAGATCATTTTTCAAACCCCAGGTGGCAGGAGATGTTATGAACTGGTGGAAATCTTCTGAACCTAAAAATTGAATGCCCTTTTAAGATGGAGGTGTCATCGTGGCGCGAATTACAGTGGAAGATTGTCTAAAACGAGTACCCAATCGGTTTTTACTGGTTCACATGGCTGCCAAACGGGTTAGACAGATCCGAGAAGGATCTGAATACCTGGTGAGTTCACCGAAGAATGAAGATATCGTTGTGGCCCTGCGGGAAATCGCTGCGGGAAGAATTGTAGGCAAACAAGAAGAATATAAGGAAAAAGTAGAAAAAAACGAATAAGAAAATATAGAGAATTCCCGGCCGATGGATAGCGGCACCTATAAATTGCTTAACAGCGCTGTTGGAAAAGCCCTGCACCAATATGACATGATTGCAGACGGCGATCGAATTGTCGTGGGACTTTCCGGAGGAAGGGATAGCCTCACACTGATGTGGATCTTAAATGAACGTCTGCGTCGAATACCGGTCCATTACGAGTTGTTTGCCGTTCACATTGATCCCGGATTCGAGGGTAGCTTCCGCGATCTTCTGGAGGGATACTGCACCAAAATGGCGTATCGCCTCCGAATTGAGTGCACCAATTATGGTCTTTTGGGTCACAGCTCAAAAAATCGGGAAAATCCCTGCTTTTTATGCTCCAGGTTGCGCAGAAAACGTTTGTTTGAAATTGCCGTCGAACTGGGATGTAACAAAGTCGCGCTCGGGCACAACAAAGATGATATCATTGAGACATTGTTTCTGAATATTTGTTATGCCGGAGAAATCAGTACCATGGTTCCCGCCCAATGTTTTTTCCAAAACAGTCTTACCGTTATAAGGCCCCTGGCATTTGCAGATGAGAATCTTATCCGGCGCTTTGCGGAAGAAAATCAATTTCCGAATTTCATCAATCCGTGTCCAACTGCAAGAGTTTCCAAAAGACAAGAAATAAAAAGATTTCTAAAACAGCTGTACATAGGTAATGATAAGATCAAAGGGAATATTTTCAGGGCGATGAGCCATGTTAAAACAGATTATTTGTTAAAACCGTAGCATATGAAAGATATCCAAAATCAGCGGGATTATCGCAATATCCCAATCAATAAAGTCGGAATTAAAAATCTCCGCTACCCCATTACCGTTCTGGATCGTAAAAACGGCTTTCAGCACACCGTGGCTACCATCAATATGTATGTCGATTTGCCTCACAAATACAAAGGAACCCATATGAGCCGTTTTGTCGAGATGCTTCATTCGTTTCGTTTGGAACTTTCCTTAAAAAAAATTTCCATGATTCTGGGGGAGATGAAAAGACATTTAAATGCAGCATCTGCTCACATCGAAGTGATTTTTCCTTATTTTATAGAAAAAAAAGCCCCGGTTAGCCAATCTCCGGGTCTTATGGACTATACCTGTAAAATTATCGGTTCAAGCGACTCGGAAGGAAAAGTCGATCTGATATCGGAAGTCATCGTGCCGATTTCTTCCGTATGCCCATGTTCTAAAGAAATCAGTGAGACGGGGGCGCACAATCAACGGGGAGAAGTCCGGATGAGTACACGATTCAAAAAGTTTATCTGGATTGAAGACATGATCGAAATTGTGGAAAAGTCCGCTTCCTGCGAAGTTTTTTCCATCTTAAAGCGTATTGACGAAAAGTATGTAACAGAAAAAGGATTCGGAAATCCGAAATTTGTCGAGGATATTGTTCGGGATATTGCCGGAAAGCTAAAACAGGATGATAATATCACCTGGTTCTCGGTAAGCGCTGAAAATTTTGAGTCCATCCATAACCACAACGCCTATGCCCTCATTACAGACGGGTAAGGAATATTTGGTTTCTTTTGGTATTGAAGTCAATCCCGGTGAGATTTCCTGTCATCATAAATCGGCTTTTGGATAAATGGAGGTTGAATCCCGACCGCCGGTTGTTTCGACGATCCGATAAACCGCATTCATGATGCGATGCGTCGTTTTTTCCGGTGAGTTTACAAACAACGCAAAACGATACCGTTCCCCTTTTTCATTTTCGATAAAACCCGCACGTGTTCGAATCCCTTTCAATGTCCCGGTTTTATAAAACTCTTTTCCGCAATGCTTCATCAGATAATGATAGACTTCAAAACGATCAAGAATCTTTTTCATGGTCCGGACGGAAACCCGGTTTTTTCTCGATATGCCGGATCCCTCCGCTAAAACGAGATTTTCCGCATCCAGTACATCTCTGGCGTAAGTCAATGCCGTTCGGATGCCTTTTTCCAGAGTTCCCGGTGGGCCGCATGCTTTTACTCCTGCAGCAATAAGGATCTGGTTCGCCATAAAGTTGTTGGAATACTCAAGAAGCTTTGAAATGATCTGCTTCAGCGTAAATTTAGAAAGGTATTGAAAAACGAGACGGTCTTTTTCCTCCTGAACCCTTCCGATCCGCAAATCACCTGTCGATTTTATCCCTTTTTCCTTAAAAAAATGTAAAAGCAGATGACCGGTGTAAAGGGCGATTTCATCTTGATGATGGGATAATATGATTCTTCCCTGAGTCTTTTCCGATTTTTTTATCAGGTCCAGAGCAAACGGCAGAAGCGGTGTTTGCGGCTCATCACTGACGAAGACGCTGCCGATTCGATTGATATGAATTGTGTTGAAATTGGCGCACAGAGCACCATTGGGAGAATCGTACGGTTGAGATGATGGACAGACGCCGGGAATAATAATGGGGCATGAAAAATAAGAATCATCCAGAACGAGATTGTTAAATGATTCAACTTTTTCTTTGAGGCGGTTTGCCACCTCCGGAAATACTTCTGAAATGAAAAGGGGGTCTCCGTAGCCTTTTATTTTTAAATTTAAATTCGGATCCAGGTAAAATTCGGTTTGGAACCGATAATCCGGGCCCAGATAATGAAGTGCCACAAGCGCGGTTAGGATTTTTAACGTGGAGGCGGGAACGAGATTTTTATCAGCGTTTTTGGAAAAAAGAATGTTTCCATCGGGGTCGGCAATAAGCAATGCATCCCTGTTTCCGATCCGGGCGTTCAATTCTTGGAAAAGGATTTGCCGGGTATTATATGCTGCCGGTTCTTTCGGAAACGATCGGACAAGCCGAGAGGATGCATGTTCTTTTTCCGAATAACCCAAAGACGGAAAAAACAAAAATAAAACAAGAAGCCACCGAATGGATTTCGAAGCTGTTTTAACTTTTGGTTTGGCGTTCATTTGGGGTTTGCTCAACTTTCATCTACCGAAAGGGTTGAAAAGACGGTTTTACAACCTCCCATCTGTCTGCATCCCTGCGGTAAACCGTTGATATTTTCCTATCGGATTGCCTATCATCTTGGATATTATTTGGCCAGCATCTTTTTAAAATAATTTCAAGCTTGACAGCCTTCAAGGTTTTTGAGATATTTACAGTTTTCCGGGAAATTGCCCTTAAATGGCAAGGATTAGAGGGAAAAGCTTTGAATGTCATATAGGTTCGTTTCCTTCCGAGAGGAACCTTCCGATTTCAGGCAAGGTCCATGAGCTTTCGACGGATATGTCGGATCGATTCGTTCGTAAGGCTTGGCTATGCGTGGCAACTAAACTTTTTACTCAGTTTAACAATGGAGACTTTATAAATGGGAATGACTATCAGTGAAAAAATCCTGGCCGCTCATTCCGGAAGGGATGCGGTCAAGCCGGGGGAATTGGTGAATGCCAAGGTGGATATCGTGATGTGTCATGATATCACCACGCCACCGTCAGTCAGCATGCTCCAACAATTGGGTATGGATCAGGTGTTCGATCCCGAAAAAATCGTTGTGGTCCCCGACCATTTCGTACCGAACAAGGATATCAAAAGTGCTGAACTTGCCAAACGGTTAAGGGAATGGGTTCATAAACACGGAATCAAACATTACTATGAAGTGGGACGAAATGGAGTCTGCCATGCGGTCCTTCCTGAGGACGGCTATGTATTGCCCGGTCGAGTGGTCGTGTGCGGAGATTCTCATACCTGTACGCATGGTGCACTGGGTGCCTTCGCAACCGGCATCGGATCCACCGATCTGGCCGCCGTTATTTATTCGGGGGAATTATGGTTTAAGGTGCCTGAGTCAATGAAATTCGTACTCAACGGCTCACTTCCAAAAGGTGTTTATTCAAAGGATATTATTTTAGAGATCATTCGGCAAATCGGCGTTGACGGTGCGCTGTATAAAGCCATGGAGTTCACCGGTCCGGTGATCAACGATCTTTCCGTTGAAGCCAGATTTACTATTACCAATATGGCAATTGAGGCCGGGGGCAAGACCGGAATTATCAATCCCGATGAAAAAGCGCTTCAGTATGTGAGGGAGAAAAGCAACGAAGAATTCACGGTTTACCGATCGGATTCGGATGCAAGCTACTGTGAAATAATCGAAATTAATTGCTCTGAGCTTGAACCGATGGTGGCCTTTCCGCATTTGCCGTCAAACGGCAAAAAAGCCATGGATTCCGGAGACATCGCCATCGACCAGGTTTACATCGGTTCCTGCACCAATGGTCGTATTGAAGATCTGCGGATCGCCGCGCATATACTAAGGGGCAAAAAAGTGGCGGATGATATCCGTTGTATTATTGTCCCGGCATCCAGAAAAATCTGGCGGCAGGCAATGGCGGAAGGATTGTTTGAAATTTTCACGGACGCCAATTGCGCGGTTTCGACACCGACTTGCGGCGCATGCCTGGGAGGCTACATGGGTATCCTGGCTGCCGGAGAGCGTTGCATTTCAACCACGAACCGAAATTTTGTCGGACGCATGGGATCTCCGAACAGTGAAGTTTATCTTGCAAGTCCCGCCACCGCCGCGGCCAGCGCCGTAACGGGACGGATTACCGATCCAAGGGAGATGATGTGATGAAAGGGAAAGCTTACGTATTTAAACGAGGGCATATAAATACAGATGAGATTATTCCAGCCCGATATCTCAGCACGGATGATGAAAAAGAACTCGCCCTTCATGCCATGGAGGATCTGGACGCCGATTTTGTAAAAAATGCCGGGCCCGGCGATATCATTGTTGCCGGTCCCGATTTCGGTTGCGGTTCATCACGGGAGCATGCGGTATGGGCAATTCGTGGAGCAGGGATTTCTTGTGTCGTCGCCGATACCTTTGCTCGCATATTTTATCGGAATGCGATCAATAACGGGTTTCCGGTTGTCGAATGCGAAGGAATAACGAACCATGTGGCAACCGGGGATGAACTTGAGATCGACCTTCGCCAGGGAATCTTAAAAAATCTTTCAAACGGTAAGGACTTTCATTTTTTGCCTCTGCCGGATTTTGCATTTAAAATCGCGGAGGCAGGTGGCCTGCTTCAGTCCATTAAAAAGTGAGCCGATGGAACCGGCATTGAAATCACCGGAAGAGTCCTGGAGATGTAAGCTTCAGGACTCTTTCATCAATCATGTAAAAAGAGGGCTGAGATGCCTTTTTATGAATCTATCATCCTAAATATCTTCATTTTTGAGGAGGAACCAAGTGAAAAAAATTGCAGTTATCGGTGGAGACGGAACCGGCCCGGAGGTCGTTAATGAAGGGCTTAAATGTCTGAAGGCTGTCGCAGAAAAGATCGGGTTCAAATACACAACTCGGGAATTTGACTGGGGCGGTGATCGTTATTTAAAAACGGGTGAAGTTCTGCCGTCCGATTTTGCAGAAACCCTTAAAAATTTTGATGCCATTCTTCTCGGAGCGATTGGGCATCCCGATGTGAAACCGGGTATTCTGGAGCAGGGGATTCTTCTGTCCTTACGACGTGCGCTTGATCAGTATATCAATCTTCGTCCCGTCAAACTCTATCCCGGCGTTGAAACCCCTCTGGCCGGCAAGGGGCCGGAAGATATCGATTTCGTGGTTGTTCGAGAAAATACCGAAGGGCTTTATGTGGGATCCGGCGGTTTTCTAAGAAAAGGGACTCAGGGAGAGGTGGCAATTCAGGAATCTGTAAATACTCGGATGGGGGCTGAACGCTGCATTCGATTTGCCTTTGATCTGGCAAGAAAACGCAACAAAATGAACAAGGTAACCCTATGCGGTAAAACAAATGTCCTTACCTACGCCTGGGATCTTTGGGAAAGAACCTTCCACGAGGTAGGTGCAGCCGAGTATCCCGATATTCAACGAGATTATGCACACGTGGACGCTACATGCATGTGGATGGTAAAAAATCCCGAATGGTTTGATGTGATTGTGACGGATAACATATTCGGTGACATTATTACTGACTTGGGAGCTGTGATTCAGGGTGGAATGGGAATCGCCGCCGGCGGCAACCTGAATCCGGAAGGCGTATCGATGTATGAACCGATCGGTGGAAGTGCGCCCAAGTATAAGGGGAAAGGCGTCATCAATCCATTGGCGGCAATTTCAAGTGTTCAAATGATGTTTGAACAGTTCGGTGAGATTGAAGCCTCTGATATGCTGGAAAAAGCAATCATGGAAGTGATCACCCAAAAGATGAAGAGCATGGCCGCCGGAAAGATGGGCATGAGTACTTCAGAAGTGGGTGACTGCGTTGTGGAAGCCATTCGGAAGATGTAAGTTCGGTATTTTTTTCTCAAACAAGGGCGCAGGATCTGAAATTTTTTAAGCCATGCGCCCTTGTCTATTTATGAATATATCTAAATAATTCCCTCCGCCTTCAGTTCATCCATTTCGGCCTGGCTAATTCCCAGAAGATTGCCGTAGATTTCCTCGTTGTGGCTGCCCATCTGTTGAGAACCGGGCCATTCGACTTGTCCCGATGTTACACTCATCTTTGGGACGATCCCCGGCATTGCCAAGGCCCCGAGCTCCGGATCTTGTGCATGGACAATCATATCCCTGGCCTTGTATTGAGGATCCTCAAATATGTCCTCAATGCTGTAAATGGGTCCGCAAACCACGCCCACTTCATTCAAAATCCGATCGATTTCTTTCGCATCGTGCCGTGAGGCCCATTCACCGACAATGGCATCCATTTCATCTTTGTGTTTTCCTCTGGCTTCGTGGGTTGAGTAACGCGGATCACTGATCAGTTCCGGCCTTCCCATCGCTTCACAAAGGCGCTGGTACATGGTATCGATATTTGCGGCAATAATCATTAATTTGCCGTCTTTGGATTTGTAAACATTGGAAGGTGCGATACCTGCCAAACCGCTGCCCGCCGGCTCTCTGACATATCCGGTTTTATCATATTCCGATACCGCACTTTCAATTAACGCAAAACATGATTCCATGATGGACGAATCGATAATCTGTCCCCGGCCGCCGCCAAGCGCATCTCGCCAGTACAGCGCCATCATTATACCATGCGCGGCAAACATCCCTGCCAAATCATCTCCAAGGGAAATTCCCATTCGAGGAGGTATTTCACCCGGATATCCGTTTATATAGCGCAACCCCCCCATTGCTTCTCCGACACTTGCGAATCCGGCTCTTTGAGCATACGGTCCGGTTTGGCCGTAACCGGTGATTCTTGCGATAATCAGGCGAGGATTTGCTTTCTGAAGCACCTCGGGGCCGATTCCCCAGCGTTCCATAATGCCCGTTCGGAAATTCTCAATCAGAACATCCGATTTGACGACCAGTTTTTTTAAAAGCGCCTGTCCCTTCGGTGCGCGTAAATTAAGCGTGATACATTTTTTATTACGGTTAATCGATGGCCACCACAGTCCTTTGCCTTTATACTTTGCGTGCCCCCACTGTCTCATTGCATCGCCTTTGCCCGGCAGTTCAACCTTGATGACTTCTGCACCAAAGTCCGCCATCAGATGTGTGGCGAAGGGAGCGGCCACCAACTGCCCGAGATCAATAATACGGACACCGGTTAAAGCGTCGGCCGGTGCTTGTTTAGGTGTATTTGGTTTCGCATGGTTTGTTTCCATATTTTTCCCCCGTCGGTTTGTGCCGATGCTTTCTTAGAAGAATATTATCCCGTGTATCGAAAATCTTGGATGTCTGCCATAGAGTTGGCGCTGCAACCGTTTTGACTTGTTTTTTAGGCGGCATATCGCTTCAGACCGCCCGAACACGGGCAGATTCCGGCTTTCATAACCTGCCCAGGCAATTCTCGCCCGATATATTCTTGCACCTTTCTTGCACAAGAAATCAGCGCTTTGAGATCGATACCGGTTTTTATACCCATCGCTTCCATCATATGAACAATGTCTTCGGTTGATACGTTTCCCGTCGCTCCTGGGGCAAAAGGACAACCTCCCAATCCTGCGATGGAGCCGTCGAAGCGTGTCACGCCCGCCTGGAGTCCCGCTAAAATGTTGGCAGACCCGGCTCCGCGGGTATTATGAAAATGGAGACCGAACCTTGATTCAGGAAATGATGAAAGCAGCTTTGTACTCAGGTTGTGTACCTGTTTCGGATTCGCCATTCCGGTAGTATCACCGAAATAGATATCCATGATGCCCATATCGTTGAGCCGACCGACCAGGTCGATGAGGCGATTCTCTGAAATTTCCCCTTCAAACGGGCATCCAAAAGAGGTCGCAATGATTGCAGAAACCGGGATATCCGCTTTTACCGCGATGTCAAGAACATCCTGAATGTTTTGCAGCGATTGTTCGACGGTCATTCTGACATTTTTTAGGTTGTGGGTCTCACTCGCCGAGAAAAAAACCATCATGTCA
>JAHDSC010000041.1 GCA_018432925.1 Desulfobacterales bacterium
CGATAAACCGTCGGCAAAGTTTTTATCCTATGATTACACGAGGAGGATCTATGCCGACAAAGAGGTTGACCATGCGCAAAATCAGAGAAATTTTACGGTTAAAATACGACTGGGAAAACTTTAGGAAAACTTTAGGGAAAACTTTAGGGGAAAACTTTAGGGACGCTCCACATATTTACAGTTTTTTGTCCAAAAGGGAAAACTTTAGGGACGCTCCACATATTTACAGTTTTTTGTCCAAAAGCTCAAAACCATTCATATTGGCTATTCTTTCACCGCGGATCACCGACTGACTCACGCCGGATAATGAAAGATCCAATTTCCCGGATAGCTCGGTCATGCTCATGCCAAGTTCTCTGACGGCCCAGAAGCAAAGCAAACTTCGCGCGGCAACACGTCTGCGTGATTTCCCTCTTTTCCATATCTCAGATGCCTCAAGCCCCATCACGGAACATACCCGGTCTGCGATCATTACTAGATTATACCCTTTGGATATTAATCTGTGTTTCCGCTCTATTTGCTCTTTGGCCATTGATAGCACTTCATCCACAAAATCGCCATCCCCAAGAATCCGCTCATCTGATTTTTTGAACATCTTTGCCTTGCGCATCGATTTGACTGCCGCCCATCCCCCCATACTTCGTATCAGCCCGCCGCCGGTTAAATCTTTTCGACGACCCTTTGATACCCCCTTTTCAACAAACTCATGATACCGTCGTCTTGCATCTTGCACCCGCTCGTCAAACAACCTCAATACCCATTCGGTATCTTGCCAGTCTCTTTGGATTTTACCCATCAAAGCACTGTGACCGCCATACGGATAGTCTTTTAACCGATCAAGATCTTGAATAATGCTTGCTCGTAGCGGATTAAGATGAATATACCTGACCAGCTCCAGCAGATAGGGTTCTTCTTGGCACAAGATTGATTTATACCGGTTCTGAAAAAGGTGGCCGCTACGACGGTGTCGTTTATTGAAATATCCGGCGTGGCCGGTTAACAATCGCATCATAAAGGTAGCAATTGGTACCTGGCCGGTTCTTAACAACAAGTGGAAGTGGTTGGGTATGAGCGCCCATGCATAACAGATAGTATGGGTCTCATGAATGATACCCCCCATTCGATCCAAAAAGTTATTGCGATCCATATCATCGATAAAGAGCTTTCCTCGCTCAATGCCTCGAACGATGATATGATGGAGCGCCCTGGGAGCATCTATCCGGGATTTTCTCGGCATAGCCCCTATATATCATGCACGTTAAATGAAGTAAACTGTAAATATGTGGGGCGTCCCTAAAATCCCTAAAAGCCCCCCCGTGCAGGTCACATAGCGCTCATACGCATCCTCGGAAATGTCGATCTCCAGTGCGCGTGAAGGTGTCGGCCAGTGGTCCGTTGCACCTTCGTGGAGGCAAACCGGCTTGAACAAATTCTCATGCGTCTTGCTCAGAAAGGCCCAAGAGCCAGCATGTTCTCCGCGATTTAAAAGATTGGCGCCAAAAAGCCTCAGGCGGATAAGGTCTCGAGATCCTATTTCATGCAACATCCTGTAACCACACGCGTATTGACACATAAATTCCGACCCGCTATACTCATCCGCGAAAGAAAAAGCTCCGTCTTTTCTAACACCAACTTCATTCAACGTTGAAAAAACAAGAAGCCGTATAAGGGAGAAATGCTTTGAAACTTTACCCTTCCGTACTCAGTTTCTTTGAGAATGGTGAGAGCGCCAAACGAAATCTCCGAGTGCTTTTCAAGTTACTTTTCATTCTGATCTTCCTGATGGCTGCCTACAGCGTTATCTTTCATTTCCTGATGATCCTTGAAGGAAATGACTATTCCTGGATCACCGGTATTTATTGGACCCTCACGGTAATGACCACCCTGGGTTTCGGCGATATCACCTTCCATACGGATTTGGGACGCACCTTTTCCATCGTGGTACTCCTCACCGGCGTTGTCTTCCTTCTCATTCTGCTTCCATTCACTTTCATCAAGTTTTTCTATGCCCCCTTGATCGAAGCCGAATCGAGAAAACGGGCGCCGAAGGAACTCCCGTCCGGAACCAAAAACCACGTGATCCTGACTGCCTTCGATGCCGTGACCGCGGCCCTCATTGGAAGATTGAAGAATCACCATTACCAATATGTTCTGATTGTTGACGATCTCCGACGCGCACTGGAACTATACGATGCCGGCATTCGTGTCGCGGTGGGAGACCTCGACGATCCCGAAACCTACCGCAAAATGCGGATTGACCAGGCATTACTGGTCGTTGCCACCAATCCGGACGAAATCAACACGAACATCGCCTTTACCGTTCGCGAGTTAAATGAACAGGTTCCGATCATCACCACCGCCGATTCTCCTTACTCCGTGGATATCCTGGAAATGGCCGGCAGCACACGGGTGCTCCAGCTTCACGACATGCTTGGGGGCTCCCTGGCGACATGGACCATTGGCGGGGACTGCCGGTCGACCATCATCAGCCGGTTTGATGAACTGATTCTCGCCGAATTTCCCGTCATGGGCACCCCGCTGGTCGGAAAGACGCTCGCGGAATGCGGTGCGAGGGAAAATTTCGGAGTAAGCGTGGTAGGCATCTGGGAACGGGGTCAATTCAGCATCCCGAATGCCGGGCACATAATCGGCAACAACAGCGTGCTGGTTCTGGCGGCATCCAGTGAAAACCTCGCGGCCTTCGACAAGATTTATTCCTTTTACCACGTCTGCAATCTGACCGATAGTCCGGTCCTCATCATAGGAGGCGGCCGCGTCGGCCAGACGATCGCGGATCGATTCAGGAAACGAAAGATGTCCTATCTTATCATCGAAAAAAATCCCCGCAGAGTTCAGGAGGGGGAAGACTTTGTTATCGGCGATGCCGCGGATATCCGCACCCTGCAGAAGGCATGGATTGAAAAAGCCCCCGCGGCTCTGCTCACTACGCACGATGATGCCACGAACATCTATTTGACAAAGTACCTGAGAAGCTTGAGGCCGGATATGCAGATTCTCAGCCGGGCCAACATGGAGCGCAATGTGTCCACCCTTCACCGCGCAGGCGCCGATTTCGTGATGTCTTATGCCTCTCTCGGCGCCACCGCGGTTTTCAATTTCCTCAGAAAGGAAGATACGCTGATGCTGGCCGAGGGGCTGAATGTTTTTCGCCTGAAAGCCCCGGATTCGCTTGTGGGCAAAAACCTCGCCCAATCGAGGATTCGGGAAATGACCGGATGCTCCGTCGTTGCCATCCGTGTGAACGATATCATGGCGATCAATCCCGATCCCCGGGCACCGATCCATGAGAAGATGGAATTGGTGTTGATCGGCAGCTACGAGGGAGAGAAAAAATTTCTCGAATGGGCCCGGGCATGATCCGAGGCACCGCATCCCCTGTTTCGTAGCCGGATTTTCTTTGACATGCAAATTTCCCCTGTTTTATACTTTAACCATCCAAGCACAGTTTCTCATCCATGCGATTCGACACCAATTCAATCGGTTATGGATGGGGCGTTGAGTGTCGATCCGCGCCGGGTAGGTATTGAGCCGATCCCGTGAGTGGACCGGAAGGGGTTCGTTGCAACGGTTTCGGGTCCTTGACCACTTCATGGCGGCGGCCCCGATCCGGATAGAAGTTTACCGCCGAACACAGGCATTTGTTCGGCCGGCTCATAAACTCCGACAGACGGGAAGCACCAGGGTGAATTCCTTCCCTCCCTGTCGATCATCAAGCGGGAGGATGCAATGGGTTTATTACCGATCGTCGAAAAAGGAAAACGGGTTTCCTGCAAGGTTGACTTGCCGCTGTTTTATATGAACGATTTCTCCAGGCTGGGGCTTGAGGTCAAGGGGTTGAACCGGGCGGCACAGACACTCAAAGCAGCCGGTTATAGGGTCCGGCAAGACGGAGAGGAACTTGCCCTGGAGATTGAAGGCCGGGACCGGTTGGCCGGAATCCTTGCCCTTCTGACGGAGAATCGGGTGGAATACGAGTTTTCCGACCTGGTGAGCTGCGTCTATCAGGGATGATAACCTCCGAAACCTGCCCGGAGGGCAGGCGATGATAACAGCCCCGCGAGGTCTTCAAACAGCCGCGCGTCCAATGCAAAGTGTCCGAAATTTCTAAATATTCGGAACGTCCGGAACCCCCTTGCCTCATATGATGTTTCCGACATGGAAGAAACAACGCAGCCGAATCGGCTGGAAAATATATTTTTGGTTTGTCACGGCTTTGTCGGCACTTAAATATATTTCTTTTTTTTCTTCGATCGGTCGTTTTGCCAACATCTTACCCGTCCG
>JAHDSC010000088.1 GCA_018432925.1 Desulfobacterales bacterium
ATCGTATCCACACATCCACGAACAAGAAAACGCATGGAAAGCGCTGGTCTTGGAAATTTTGACCATCGCATCCACTTTTTAAAACCACTTGGATTTTTCGATTATATAAAGCTGCAGATGAAAGCATACTGTACCGTATCCGATAGCGGTACAATCACGGAGGAGTCATCCATCTTGAACTTTCCCGCTGTAACAATAAGGCAGGCGCACGAACGTCCGGAAGGAATGGATGAGGGAACGTTGATCATGTGCGGACTCCGTAAAGAAAGCGTTCTTGAATCTATCGACTTGGTTCGGTTACATTTTAACGAGGGCATACGCCCCTTCCGCATTGTTCAGGATTATGATGTGGACAATGTGTCAAAGAAGGTCATGCGTATTATTATGAGTTACACGAACTATGTCAACCGGACTGTTTGGCATAAATCATAACAATTTCAGTTGGCTGATTGATGCGCATACGAATTTTACTATTGGTTGTTTACTACCTGCCGAGTACCAGTTCGGCAGCGAAACTCATCCATGATCTTGCCGTGGAATTTTCGGACAGGGGACACGATGTTACTGTTCTTGCGCCTGATCATAACACGCGATTGGACCTTCAATGCGATTATGATGACAAAGTGCGTGTTGTCAGGGTTAAAACCGGTGAAATAAAAAATGTATCCAGGATTCTGCGTGCCTATCGAGAAATTTCTCTATCCAGGATTATTTGGAATAAGGCAAAAAGCTTTTTCAATGAAAATCAATTTGATCTCATTGTTTATTACTCACCGACCATTTTTTTTGGTTCTCTTGTCAAACGTCTGAAGCATCGATTCGATTGTCCGTCTTATCTCGTCCTCCGCGATATTTTTCCCCAGTGGGCTGTCGATGCCGGAATTCTGTCTGAAGGATTGTTTTATCGTGTTTTAAAACATTATGAAAAAATTAATTATGATGCTGCCGACATCATTGGCATTGAATCACCGGCAAACAAAGAATATTTTTCTAAGCGGAGGCTGGACGGAAAATATTGCCTTGAGGTACTTTACAATTGGATGTCTCTCAATGAACGCTGCAATTCTTCCCTGTATTTTCGAAAGACACTTGGTTTGGAAGGCAAAGTGGTGTTCTTTTACGGTGGCAACATTGGAATTGCCCAGGATATGGATAATCTCATAAGATTAGCCACGCACATGAAAAATAAGCCCGAAGCATATTTTCTTATTGTTGGTGAAGGAAGTGAGGTAGCCCGGCTGAAGAAAGAGGTTCAAAATATTGGCCTGAATAATTTTAGTATTCAGCCGCCGGTCAGTCAGGAAGCGTATATGGGAATGCTTGCCGACATCGACGTCGGTCTGATTACCCTGGAACGCAATCTGAAAACACAAAATTATCCGGGGAAAATGTTGGGCTACATGTATCATGCCAAGCCTATTCTGGCCAGCATCAATCCAGGGAACGATCTCCGCGATATTCTGGTGACACATAACGCTGGATTGGTGTGTTACAATGGCGAGGATGAAGTTTTTTACAGGCAGGCGATTCAATTGATTGAAAACCCTGATTTACGGGTGCGTATGGGAAGGAATGGAAGGGCTTTGCTGGAAAATACATTTTCAGTAGCCTCTGCAGCCTCACAAATCCTGTCACATTTTTCGAATTGATTTGGTTTGAACATGTCTAAATTAAATTCTTATGTCCATGTTTCCTAAGGTGTTAATAACAGGTGCCACCGGTGCCATCGGTCCACGTGTTGTATCTGCGATGCATCATGCAGGGTATCGGATTCGTTCTTTTTCTGTCGATGAACCTCCATCCGGATTGTTTCCCACGCAAATAGAAGTTGTTGTCGGTGATATCACGGACCATAAGGCTGTCCAATCGGCCATGGAGGGCGTGGATGCCATCGTTCACCTTGCGGCTCTCCTGCATATCGTCAATCCGCCGCCCGAATTGCGGGGAAAATACGAACATGTCAATATCGATGGCACGAAAACGGTGGTCGAAGCTTCGCTCAATGCTGGTGTCCGGCGCGTTGTCTTGTTCAGTACCATTGCCGTGTACGGAAATGCAGACGGCAAGGTTCTCAATGAGACATCGCCAACCCGTCCGGAAACAGATTACGCCCGGACAAAACTTGTCGCCGAACAGATTGTCTTGAATGCGAAAGGTCCTGATGGAAAACCATTGGGTGTCGTATTGCGACTGGGTGCGGTTTATGGTTCCCGCATCAAGGGAAATTACGAACGTCTGATACGGGCCTTGGCCCGTAACCGCTTTATCCCTGTTGGAAGAGGGCTCAATCGGCGGACCTTGATTTACGAAAAGGACGTCGGCCGTGCGGCTGCGCTGGCGGTTTCTCATCCTTCTGCGACAGGCCGGGTCTTCAATGTTACAGATGGGAAATTTCATACGCTGAATGAAATCATCGAGTCTATTTGCTCTGCTATGGGTCGCAAACCGCCGCGATGGTTTCTGCCCGTAGGGCCGACCCGCTCATTAATCGGTTTAATCGAAAAAGGAAGCCGGGCTCTTCGTTTAAAACCCTTAGTTACCAGGGGAATGATTGACAAATATACCGAAGATATCGCAGTTGAGGGGAGGCTCATTCAAAATGAACTGGGTTTTGTTCCCCGTTATGAGTTAGAAACAGGGTGGGGAGAGACGATTGAAGAGATGCGGAAAGGTGGAGGAATTTGAAACGTCTTTTTGATTTCTGGCTTTCCCTGTGTTTCATGGCGATATTATGGTTTCCCATGGTTGTTATCGCTCTCGCCGTAAAGTTTTCCTCAGCAGGCCCGGTTCTGTATTGGTCGGACCGGGTGGGTATCAATAACCGGATATTCGGAATGCCCAAGTTTCGGACGATGATTTTAGATACTCCCGCCGTTGCAACCCATCTCATGAGGAATCCGGACGCATATCTTACACCGATCGGCTCTTTTTTGCGCAGGTTCAGTCTGGATGAACTGCCGCAATTATGGAGCATATTAAAAGGTGATATGAGTTTTGTGGGGCCGCGTCCGGCGCTGTATAATCAGGACGATCTGGTTGCACTCCGAACGGCAAAAGGGATCCATAAAATCATGCCCGGAATTACCGGTTGGGCACAGATAAACGGGAGAGATGAATTGCCGATCCCTATAAAAGTCCAGTTTGATGAGTATTATCTGAACAACAGATCTTTTCTCTTTGATCTTGAGATATTATGGATGACGTTTTTGAAGGTTGTGAGGCGGGAAGGGGTTGCTCATTGAAAGAAAGAAAATCGACACAGGATTTGAATCTCGTAAATAGTTCAAGCCGCCTTAACACAATCCTACTAACGTTACTTTAAAACCCAACTGAACATATACCTGCGCTTTCGGTTGATGATATGAATGATTCCGGTTTCCATTCTCCAGAAAGAGGGGAGGGGATTTGAGATTTCCGACGACATTGATTCCAGAAAAAAAACAGGATTTAAGGTTGTACGCCCCGTTTAAAGTCCTATGTCTTGTTACATTCGGTACATTTATATTTCATCAACAGCGCAGGGGAGAATAATGTGAGAAAAAGATTTTGAGTTGTAATTCATTCGACTTAAAATAGTCCGAAAAAATAAAAAAGCCGTAGCCATGGGTTATTCCTTGGCACGGCTTTTTTATTTTTTAAATTTCGGGTGAGCTCAATTTTTATTTTCCATACAAGAGTGCAGGTTAAAAAATACTTAATGAATCTGAATAATTTGACGATATATTTAAAAAAATCTTTTTAATTTTCGACAGTTGTTTTTCACATGCGGAAGGGCTTTCTTAGAAATGGTTTCAAAACCTGCCCTCGTACTTAACTTCTATGCTGGAGCGAGGCCTTCAATCTTCAAAATACGAAATGCGTTTCTGAGGTTAAACGCTTCGTCACGCCATGATCTTAATCCTGATCGAACATTTCCAAGTCGCTGATAGAATCATAATTAAAAAGGCAAGGAGAGCAGCCAAATGCAAAATATAATTAACCGATTTAGGATTTGGACGCTTTTCCTTATTCTGGTTGCAATTGCAGTTGATCTTTCCGCAGCGGAACTTGGTGAAATCGTTAAGATGCGGACGGCCTGGTCGGTTGATAGCGCGCGCCCGGGCGACCGGGTTGGACTGGCAATAATCCTTGATATTGCAAAAGGGTTTCACATAAGCCCCGATAAAAGCCAAATCGTCTCTGCCGGCGATCTGGTCCCCTATTCGACGAGGGTAAAAATTGTTGAAGCTACCGAGACCGTGACCTTGGAATCGGTCGCCTTTCCACGGGCGCATTCGATAAAAACCGTTCCGGAAGGTGCGGATATATTGGCATACGAAGGGGAGACGATTTTACCCATTTGGATCAAGATAAAGGATCAAGTGAAACCGGGGCCGCTTGCATTGAAGCTGAAGGTGGAATATCAGGCATGTAATACCGATGAAAATTATTGTTTATTACCGGATTCGGTAACGGCACAGGAAACGCTTACAGTCGTAGCGGCGGGCCAGCCCGTAACCGCTATCAATCAGGATCTGTTTGGAGGCGTTGACACGGAAAAAGCTGTGGCCGGTGGAAACATGATCCGTTTCGATGTCTTCGGATGGGTATTTTCACTTGATGTCACCTCCCGGTTGGGAATCATTCTGCTTCTATGGACTGCGGCATTCGGCGGTTTTTTACTCAATTTTACCCCATGTGTTTTACCTGTAATCCCAATTAAAATTATCAGTTTATCAAAAGCGGCGGAAAACCGAGCCAATTGCATGGCCCTTGGATTGGCCATGTCGCTGGGAGTTGTCATCTTCTGGTTTGGGTTGGGTGCAGTAATTGCCGCAATCAGCGAATTCACAGCCATGAACCAGATGTTTCAGTATCCGACTTTCACGATTATAATCGGTATCATCATTGCATTCATGGCGGTTGGAATGAGTGGGCCTCTTATCGTTCACCTGCCGAATTTTCTTTACCGGTTGAATCCAAAAGAAGAAAGCTTCCATGGATCCTTCGGGTTGGGGATAATGACGGCAATTTTGTCGACTCCTTGCACCGCTCCGTTTATGGGGGCGGCTGCAGCCTGGGCAGTCACTCAAAAACCCGCTATCACTCTTGCTGTCTTCATTGCAATCGGTTTTGGAATGGCGGTTCCCTACCTGGTTCTTTCATCTTCACCGTCTCTTCTTGATAAAATGCCGAAAGCAGGTCCCGTCAGTGATTTGATCAAAATAGTGATGAGTCTGTTCATGTTGGCAGCAGCCGCTTATTTCATCGGCATTGGGCTGAGTGCTCTTCTGGCGTCTCCCGTTGATCCCCCGAGCAAGGCTTATTGGTGGCCGGTTACGTTGTTCTGTGCTGCCGCCGGTTGCTGCCTATCATACCAAACCATGCGAATTACAGTCCGAAAAGGCGTACGCATTCTTTTTGGTGGCCTTGGAATGGTCGTATTCGGCTTGTCAATTTCAGGCGGCTTTTTTCTTAGCGACAGAGGACCAATTGATTGGGTTTATTATACTCCGAAACGATTTGCGGAAGCCGTCAATCAAAATAAAATCGTTGTCATGGATTTCACGGCCGAATGGTGCCTGAATT
Source organism: Desulfobacterales bacterium (assembly GCA_018432925.1). Taxonomy (GTDB): domain Bacteria; phylum Desulfobacterota; class Desulfobacteria; order Desulfobacterales; family JAHDSC01; genus JAHDSC01. The sequence goes on from JAHDSC010000088.1 coordinate 5,569, forward strand.
GCAAAGCGCTTGAACATAGCGTACTTGGAAATGACAAAATTGTCGATCTGCTGGCTTCCAAGGATGTGGTTCCCATCAAGGTCGATATAACGGGAAACAATCCGGCTGGAACGGCAAAGCTTAAAGAAGTCGGAAGGTTAACGATTCCCTTGCTGGTTGTATGGACGCCGGATGGGAAAGAGGTTTTCAAAAGCGATTTTTACACCGTTGATCAGGTTATTCAAGCAGTTCACCGGGCGAAGAGAGAGCGACAATCGATTTGTTATAATCGTTTGAGCGCATCCAGCCAATGAATTTATGAATCTTCCGCGGAATACTCCCCCATTTATGGCGGTCATGAATGCGGTTCATGGAAAAGGGGGGATACAATCCCCCTCCAAGCCTTTTTTAGGACTCCCCGTCTTAAAAGGCGGGGAGTCTGGCTTTGTTTTTCAGCTTACATATTCCCCAATAATGTCACGAAATCATTTCTCTTTCAGAAGGGAAAAAAACTCCTGTACCGCCATTGCGAAATCTTGAGGCTTTATTTCCTGTCCCCTAAAATTCTAAGCAACATAAGAAACAGGTTGATAAAATCCAGGTACAGCGAGAGTGCACCCAGGATGGATCCTTTTCGAATCGCCGATGCATCTAAATCCGAGGGTTGCGAAAGCGCCATTGTTTTGAGTTTTTGAGTGTCGTAAGCGGTCAAACCCACGAAAACGAAGATCCCGATGTAGCTGATGATCATGCTCATTCCGCCGCTGCGGATAAACATATTAACGACGGATGCAATGATAATTCCGATAAGTCCCATGAACATAAACCCTCCCAGCGAGGTCAGGTCGCGTTTCGTGGTCATACCGTATATACTGCATGCAACAAAGGTGGCAGCGCAGATAAAGAATGTTGAAGTGATCGATGAACTCGTATATATGAGAAAAACAGAGGAAAGAGTGGCCCCATTGAGTAAAGCGTAAAGAACAAAGAGGGCGGTTGCGGTTGAAGCCTGCATTTTTTGTACCCTTGCGCTTAGGATGAAAACGAGAGCGAGTTCACCGATGATCAGACCAAAAAATACCAGTTGATTTCCAAAAATCAGCTGTCTCATAAAATCGCTGTTGACTACATAAAACGCGACGAAACCGGTGAGTGCGAGCCCGAGGGCCATCCAGTTATAAACACTGCGAATGAATTCATTGACCAGAACCTGAGTGGTAGTTCTCTGAATGGGGATTGTATGCATCATTACCTCCTGGAATTATTTTTTTATGGTAATATAACACAGTTGTGAGACATTTCAAGATCTTAAATGCTTTTTTAGCATAGAGTACATGGGAGACAAATACGGATCGATTCAAGTTATGAAACCGGAACAAATATATCAAAATCTTAAAGACCTTGCAGAAAAATTAAGTATCCTGGTTTCTGAACAAAGTTTTCGTAATTCCGGATTAAAGGTGAAAAGCGGATTGTGCAAGATCAAAGGCAAGAACATTTTCATAATGGATAAGAGCCTGCCGATTCCAGAAAAAAATGAAATCCTGGCATCCTGCCTAATAGAAATGCCCCATGAAGAAATATTTCTTCTTCCGGCGGTCCGAGAAATTCTGAATCGCTTAATAAACAAAAAGTGATAGCGGCAACGTCTCTGAACGTCCAATTGAAATTCCCTTTGGTTCATCATAACGGCTGATCAAATAATGTGAAAATATGGGAAAGAGGAGATCGATATCGGCAATCCATGAGGTTATACATTTAAGTTGACATAATATATCTTATCAGACTTTGCGAGTCAATGCGGGATAGACAAATAATTTGCCCGATCTTTTAACATTGAAACATTATGTCCCCCCCCAAAAAAAATTATTCTGCGCCATTCAAAAGCAAAAAGCTTGAAAGCCGTATCGGGTCGTGTTAATTTTAATTCGGCTTAAAATTAAAATGAAAATTACGGCCATTAACAGCTTTGTATTCATATCGACCTTTTTGGGAAAACCATAAACTCCCACAATTTTTTTTCAGATCGTCTTTACTGTGAATTTGAATAACGATAATCCTCACCGACAGATCTACACCGTATCCGAATTAACCGACAGCATTAAACTATTGCTTGAAGAAAACTTTCCATTTATCTGGATATGTGGAGAAATATCTAATTTTAATGTTCCGGTATCCGGTCATTATTATTTTTCTCTTAAAGACGAAGAAGCCCAGATAAGTGCCGTAATGTTCCGGTCTCAAAATCGAAATCTAAAATTTGTCCCCGAAGATGGAATGAATATCATCGGTCTTGGACGGGTTAGTGTGTATGGCCCGAGAGGCTCCTATCAAATCATATTTGAATATCTGGAGCCCCGAGGAATTGGGGCGATACAGGTGGCCTTTGAACAGCTTAAAAACAAACTTTCGGCAGAAGGGCTTTTCGAGGAAGATCATAAAAAACCGATACCGTTTTTACCTAAAAATATCAGTATCATAACCTCCCCTACCGGATCTGTCGTTCACGATATTTTAAAAATTATAGACCGCCGTTTTCCGAGCGTTCAAATTGAAATTATACCTGTAAAGGTTCAAGGGGAAGGTTCAAATAATGAGATCGTTGGAGGAATTGAACTGCTGAATACCCGTGGTGACGCAGACGTGGCAATTTTAGCCAGAGGCGGTGGTTCTATAGAGGACCTCCAGGCCTTCAACTCCGAAGAAGTTGCCAGAGCAATTTTTTCTTCCAGAATTCCAATTATTTCCGCAATTGGACACGAAACGGATTTTACCATCGCAGACTTTGTTTCGGACCTTCGCGCACCGACTCCTTCCGCGGCCGCGGAATTGGTAGTCCCAATAAAGGATGAACTCCGATATCGATGCAACGCACTTTCACGGAGTTTAACGTTCAATTGTTTAAAATACATTCAAAACGCTCGAAGGATCTGCGAAGAAATGTCAAGACGGCTGATCGATCCGAAGAAAAAAATTCAGGATTTGAGAATCCGGATCGATGACTTTACCGGACGACTGGTTCGAATATTTACAAGAACTTTGGAGCAAAGACGTGAACGTCTTGAATGGCGTATGAACCGACTTTCCGTAAACAGCCTTTTGATAAAGATAACAAACGCTAAAGATAAGGTTGAACGGGCTAGGCATAACTTATTTATATTCTATCAAAAAATATTCGACAAAAATCGTTCCCTTTTCCGAGAGCAAAGCAGAGAGCTTCACGCATTGAACCCAGTTGCAATTCTTGCTCGCGGATATAGCATAACGAGAACCATACCGGATGCAAAAATCGTAAAAGATTCAGATACCGTAAACATTGATCAGAATCTTGAAGTTATTCTTGGAAAAGGTTTTTTAATCTGCCGGGTAAAAAGGAAGTCGACGGAATGAAGGAAAAAACATTTGAACAGGCGATGAAGGAACTTGAGCAGATTGTTCAAGAGCTTGAAACCGGAGAAATGCCCCTTGAAAAAGCCATCAAAAAATTTGAAGAAGGTGTTCGGCTTTCAAAATTATGTTCAGAAAAATTAGATCAGACGGAAAAACGCATTACCATTTTATTAAGGGACCAGGATGGAAAAGTCTTTGAAAAGCCTTTTCCCGATGAAAGCGGATCATTTAAGGATTAGAAGTAATTTCTAAACCTCCTCTCCGGCCCAATCTCAGCGTTGGGACAAGGTGTTCAATTCTCTAAATATTCTCAATAGATGCCTATGAACTTCTTGCCCACCTGAATTTAAACCAGATTCAAGGCTTTGAAATCACTTTTCGTTTTTTTTCATTCATCTTATGACGGAAAAAAAAATACGGCTGGACCTGCTGCTTGTAGAGCAGGGACTTGCTTCAAGTCGGCAACGTGCACGAGCCATGATTATGGCAGGAAACGTGCTGGTAAATGACAAGCTCCTGGATAAACCGGGAGCTATGATTATAAAAGATGCCGGCGTGATTATTAAAATTAAAAGAGAGGATCTTCCTTTCGTCAGTCGCGGGGGATTAAAGCTTGAAGCAGCCCTAAAAGAACTGGAAGCCGATATCGAGGGTTTCATTTGTCTTGATGTGGGAGCGTCTACAGGCGGATTTACCGACTGCCTTTTGCAACACGGAGCAAGACGCGTTTTTGCCGTTGATGTCGGTTATGGACAACTGGCATGGAAGCTAAGGCAAGATCGACGAGTAGTGATTTTAGAGCGCACAAATATTCGCCATATACCCCTCGTAGCGATAACAGAGCCGGTGGATCTTATCACCATCGATGTTTCTTTTATTTCTCTTAAAAAAGTAGTCCCCCCACTCTTACAGTTCATAAAAAAAAATACCATGATTCTCGCCTTAATCAAACCTCAGTTTGAAGTCGGAAAGGGGAAAGTCGGAAAAGGCGGCGTCGTTCGAGATCCCGCCCAGCATGCCGAAGTTATTTCTGATCTTTGCGCCTTTTTCTCCGAGGTCGGACTTCTTTGTGAAAAGATCATGCCTTCTCCAATATTAGGACCGAAAGGAAACAAGGAATTTTTTATTTTTTTAAAAAAGACTTTAAATCCGAACTGAAAACAAATTCCAAGATTGAAATCCAAACTTTTAGCCATTGATGGGATTTTGAGCTTGATTTTTTTCATTAAACATATAGAGTATAACAATTTAACCTCTGACGGTTTCGTAAGAATCCTATTTCTATGTTGCACGGGATAGCCTTTTTCCGTTTTTCACGTGGCCAACAAATCTTATATTCAGGCTTATATGTGGTTTTTTCGAATTTTCAAAATCCCATTCAGAGAGGAAATTAAATGACAGAAACGGCAGATAAATTAAGAAATATTGCTCTTGCGGGTCATGGCAGTACAGGAAAAACATCGCTTGCAGAGGTAATGCTTTTTAAGGCCGGGGCAATCAATCGACTCGGACGAATAGAAGATGGTAATACAGCTATGGACTTTGAACCGGAAGAAATCAAGCGTTGTACCAGCATTAGCAGCGCTTTTCATCAATTCGCCTGGAAAAATCATACGGTGAATCTTATCGATACGCCCGGCGATCAGAATTTTTTTGCTGACACCAAAAGCTGCATGCAGGCTGCCGATGGAGTGGTTTTGTTGATTGACGCTGTGGATGGCACAAAAGTTCAAACAGAACAAGCCTGGGAATTTGCGAACGAATTCAATCTGCCGGTCGTAATTTTTATCAACAAGCTGGACAGAGAGCGGGCGGATTTTTTTCGAACATTCAAAGACGCAGCGAATTGTTTTGATCCGAAGCCGATCGTTCTGCAAATCCCAATCGGGGCCGAAGCCGATTTTAAAGGCGTCGTTGACTTGATCAGAATGAAAACTTTTATTTATGATACGGAAGGTAAAACAGTTACTGGAGACATTCCGTCAGATATTCAAGAACAGGTCGAAAGAGAGCAAGAAATGCTCATTGAAAATGTCGCCGAGGCGGATGACGAACTACTCGAACGATATCTTGAAGGTGAAACCCTATCGGATGAGGAGATAAAAGCCGGATTAAAAAAAGGGATCATATGCAGGACATTTGTTCCGGTTCTTTGTGGATCGACAATAAAAAGCATCGGTATCGACCTATTGATGGATTTTATCATAAACGGCATGCCTTCGCCGCTTGATCTTGGAGCAAGGCAGGGTATCGATCCGGACACCGGCAATGAAATCGAACGGACTCCCGATCCGGAGGGGCCATTTTCGGCTTTTGTTTTCAAAACCGTTGCCGATCCTTATGCCGGCCGCCTTTCCATTTTTCGAGTGGTATCAGGCAAATTGGGGGCTGACGGGACTTTCTACAACACAAACAAAGGAATAAAAGAACGATTTAATCAGCTTCTGAAGCTTGCCGGCAAGGAGCAAAAGCCGATCTCGGGAGCCGTTCCCGGTTCAATTGTTGCAGTCGCCAAATTAAAGGAAACGACCTCGGGCGATACACTATGCAATGAGTCACACAAGATCAAATTCAAATGTGCGGAATCACCCTCCCCCATTATCTCTTTCGCCATATCACCAAAGGAAAGAGCGGATGAAGATAAGATATTTTCGGCTCTTGCAAAGCTTCTTGAGGAGGATATCGCCCTGAAAATGACGCGAAATGCCGAAACGAAAGAAATCCTTTTGTCCGGCATGGGGCAGGTCCATATTGAAACAACCATTGAAAAGTTGAAAAGAAAATTCAATGTCGAAGTCCAACTGAAAACTCCCAAGGTGCCTTACAAAGAGACAATCAAGAAAAAAGCAAGAGCGCAGGGGAGACACAAAAAGCAGACGGGGGGACACGGCCAGTATGGTGACTGCTGGATTGACATCGAACCATTGCCTCGAGGAGCAGGCTTTGAGTTTGTTGATGGAGTCGTAGGCGGAGTGATCCCGAGGCAATACATACCGGCTGTTGAAAAAGGAATTATTGAAGCTTGCCAGAAAGGAGTGATAGCGGGATTTCCTTTCATTGATTTTAGAGTTACTTTAAACGATGGGTCCTTTCACGCGGTAGATTCGTCTGAAATGGCATTCAAGATTGCAGGATCACTCGCATTTAAAAAGGCAGCAGCGGAAGCAAATCCCGTTTTGCTTGAACCTATCATGAAGGTTGAAATTATTACCCCGGACGAATTCATGGGTGATATCATGGGAGATCTAAACAGCAGGCGTGGAAGGGTTCTCGGGATGGATACCAAGGGTAAAAATCAGGTCATTAAGGCACTGGTACCGATGGCCGAATTCCTTACCTATTCGCCGGATCTTAACTCAATGACCGGAGGTCGCGGAATGTATACCATGGAATTTTCTCACTACGATGAAGTGCCGGCCCAGATCTCACAAAAACTCATTGAAGAAATAAATAAGAGTAAAGAATAACGGTTTCGTAAAGAAAAAAACATCCAATTTAAGAGAAGGCAGGCACCGGCTTTACCTCAAGCAAAAGTCGGTGCCTGTCACATTTTTATTTATCAGCGGGTAGAAGTGATTTCAAAACCTCCCCTCGCCTCAGGGCTGGTTTTTGTGTCGGTGCGAGGCGTGCAATCCTAAAAATTCTCGGATAAACACTTTTTACAGGGTGCGAATCCGGCCCAGAATGCATCCCATTTTTTCGAAAAAAAGATTCGGTTTCTTTTTTCAGTTTTCTTCCCGAAGGTACATGAAACAAGATGAAATCGTTTTGATTTGCAATTCCCGATGTACCCCCCCTCTTTTTCCTCCCAATGACTCCACATGCCTTTTCGGTCCGACATGGCGTTACGCTGGGCATGTAAGAAGATTGAATCGTATTTAACATTTGGTTTACGCGGCAAGCAATACGCAAAACCGTGCGCGATGATTTTACAATTTGCCAGCGAACCATCTTGAAGGAAGACGTAAGCCAGATACCGATCATAGCGGTCAAATTTTTCTTTATCAAACTCCAATCGAACTTTTTTTGAAAGAACCAGGCTTTTATGAAAATATTTTGCAGCGTATCCGTAGGGTTCGGCTTTTTGCGTTTCGTGCTCGATTTCAGGTGCATTCATTCCAATGTAGCGTATACACCGCCCATCGGATAAAATAATAGTATCTCCATCGATAACCGATTTTACCTTGAACCACTCTTCTGCAAACAATTGAGAAGCGGATGAAAGAATGAAAAAAAATATCAGATAAAGGAAAAGAACAACCTTTCTTGAATTTGAACGAAACCGAGCCTTTTTCAATTGTTTCATAATTCAAAAGATTAATAATGCTTTTTCTGGAATCCGTTTTCGGTCTATTTTGGTTTTAGGATATTTTTCAAGTTCGGTCTGTTTTGGACGATCTTCTATATTGAACCATTCAATCCGCAATGCTGAACGGCAGCTTTATCCAATAGCCTCGACAATCCACCCCGGTCGGAAGGAATAAAACCTAGCGATCTGTTCCAGACCTCGTCATCTTCCATGCAAAAATAGACACAAACATTCGGGGCGATTCCTTTTATCCAGGAAACCATCTTTCGATACAGATTAATTCGCAACGGCTTGAAGTACCTCATTTTTCCATCTAGACCGGCAATGAATTCTCCATAGATAATTTTTGAATCCGGAAAGCGCCGCTGGATGATGGATTTCAGCGTCGGAATATAACGGAATGTACCAAGGCTTATCCAAACGATATTTTCTGCTGAGACCCAGGAAAACAGCTTTTCAACAACGCGTCTGTAATCTTCTTCGCAACCGTCATAGAGAATCATGGGGTCAAAATGAAAAGCAAGGGGGTATCCCCATGACTCACACCTGGCAGCCGCCTTAAGCCTTTCTTCAAGCGGGGCGGTATCCCGCTCCTCATCGCTTATCACTTTTTCGGTGTTCAATGACCAGGAAATGATGGTCTTGCGATTGTGCAAAAGTTTTCCCAGGGATTCAATGGCGGTCGTTTTTGTTTTTAATTCCAATATGGTATTAGATTGTTTCGAAAACTTCGGGACGAGTAATCCTGATAGTTCGGTCCATGCTTCCCAAATCATGCTGTCCGTAAACTCACCGGTTCCGATTCGGTGAACTGTTTTTTCTGAAAACATCTTTTCAAGTTCAGCCAAGAGTTCGCTGTGATTAACAAAATAACAAAGCAGGGGTGGATGAAAGTAAGATTGCAGAATGCAATATGAACAGTCCATCGTACAGAATGTTCCAATATGAAGGATTTTATAACCACAACAGGTATAAAAACGGGTGCCGGGACATTTTCGTATAAAAGACCCTTTATTTTGCGTGAGAAAAAGGACTTCTTTCCCTTTTTTTACGGGATCATTTTCGAAAGAAATCCGCTCAAAAACCTCTTGCACATTATTGATCACTTCAAAAGGTGCGCGCAGATGATTCTGTATTGAAATTACCTGAGGGAAATCCGCAACTTCCCGGTCTATATAAATTTGTGAGATCGGCAGAGGATTAAAGGGCATCTTTTTCTGTCCGGTTTGTTCCTTTTAAATTAAACCCGCAAAAAATCGGGTGCTATGGTCATTTTTTTTACCTCAATTTCAGGATTAGCCAAGGTTGCTATATCGCAAATATGCTTATCTCAGAAGATCGAAAATCGGTTACCATCCAGATTTTCTTTATATTTCACCGCCGCGAAATTCGACTTGGCGGCCTCAAGCCCTATTAAAATTTTACGATAGAATTTTCCTGCCGTGCAGTCTTATCATGCAAAAAAACCGAAAACGATATTTTGAGAATCATTGAAGCGAATCGATAAAAAAGAACACATTTTTAAATGCTAAACGAATAAGGTCCAGATTGGAAGAGCGAAGGCGACACTTCGTTTATCATATCCTATGGATAGATGCAAATAGCTCTCAGCATCCCGGTTAAAAAAAAGGCGTGATCCGGCAATTTATGTTTGGTCTGAATTTAATCGGAAAATACCATATGCAGATTATAATGCACAGGGAGATTTTGGAGGATGTGATCATTGTGATTGGAAATACAATCGACTCACAATCTTTGGGCATTTGCTGAAATGTGCCGAAATGAGATTCGGTGGTCAGGAAAAAATACGGTGGAATTTGAAATAATGTCTGGCCAAGAAAACCAGAAAATTTCAGATCATGTCATCTTTTATTCCACGCCCCAATACTTCAAAACCGTTTTCAAGGGATTGTTTCAACTGATTTTTTTCGTTATCGATGATTCTCTTGCTTTCATTGAAAAGAACAATTCCTCCAAACATAGCCCAAGTCAGGCCGGCAAAAGTGGAGGGATTTTTTTTTATGAAAAACTTTTTATCCATTCCTTCAGAGAATATTATCGCTATTGCTTTCAGTGTCTTATGTAACAATTTTCTAATTTTGGCGATGAGTTGGGGTGAAAGGTTTTTCAGGTTTTCGCTTGAATGGAGATGAAACATGTTGATGAGAATCAGCGGATCAAATTCATAAACATCATACATAATATTTTTTAAAAGTTCAAATTTCTGCCCGGGATTCATTTTTTTTTCAGAATTCAAATGTTCCAGTCGAATAAGCAGATATTGAAGAATACCGAGGGACAGAGAGGCATACAGGTCGTCTTTGTTTTTAAAATAAAGATAAAGTGTGCCCGGGCTCAACTCAGCTTCTCTTGCAATATCCTCTATAGTCGTTTTCGAAAAGCCTTTTGCAGAAAATACCCTTTTTGCAGCCACCATTATCTGATGCCGTCTTCTTTCTTTTTCCCTTTCTTTGCGTTCCTTGATCCCCATCAAAATGAATTCCATTTATTTGTTAAAAGATATTATATTTGATATTTAAAATTTGTCAAGTAAAATATATTTAATTTGTAAACAATAAATCAAATAATTGAAAACAATTTTATTTTTATTAATTTCAGGGAAATTTTTAAGAAGTTGTACATCCTTCAAATGAGAACTCATTGGGTTTAGTGCAAACAGTTACAACCGAGCTTGACGCTTCTGCGGGACTTCAGGGGGGATAAAAATGAAAATATCTTCAGATGAAAAACGAACAATCAATCCAGAATTTTTCGGAGGCTGGGGTGTGAGATGATTTTTTCGAGTATTTCCTGACGATTTTTTAATTCAATCATGTTCTTGAAATTTAAGCATAATGTATAGTTCGACCCTTCAAAGCCATCCGGATGAATCAACTTTACGCCGTTGCCGATCTTCATATCTTTTATGTTTTTTTCGAACTCTTTTTCAGCCTTCTTAATTGAAGGGAAGCGACGTTGCTTCAGGTATCGCCTCAACAATTCGGATTTTTGAGCTTTATTCAGTTCCGAATTGTTTCGAATTTCTAGAAAATATTTCTCCTCAAGCAATTGATGAATGGAAATATTTTCACGTAGCGCAATTTCTTTGGTCAGGGTAATAATTTCCCTCTGTTTATTCAGGCTCAGATTGAGATCGCTGAACAGATTGGCAAAATAAACAGCGACATGTTTTGGTATTTGGTCTAATTCCAGAGCGATGGCAAGGGAAATCGTATTTGAAAGGATACCATTTTGTATGCTCCAAGGAAGATGGCAGATCCTTATTATTTTTTTTATGAGTGTCGGATTGTTCGGTAAAGCGAAGGATGAAGCAGCTGATGCCAACTTGTTATAATCATTAAAATAATTCGATAACAGGTTCAGTGACCTGGAGATTTCGATCAGATTGAGCGGTCTTTGAAGCGCATTGTCTGCAATTGCACATTTCACATATTCGATAGGGTCGATTTCGGAGCCAAAGATTCTCGCAGCAATGCTTGTCCGCTCAAGCCGGAGGAAAGCCGCAATTCTGCGGAATCCGCTAACGATGAAAAAACCGGAATTTTTTGTTCCTAAAAGCGGCGGGTGTATCAATCCGATTTCGTTTATCGAAACAACAAGATCTCTGTTATCAGTTTGTGTGGTGATTCGATAGGTGTTATCCGCCAAATCGATTTCGGACAGTTGAAGGGTTTTTTCCCTAAAACTCATAATTTTTGCCGGTTAGAAGTTTTAATGCTTCCAAGTACTTTTTTTGTGTGCTTTTAAGCACCTGACTTGGAAGGGATGGAGCCGGCGGTTTTTTATTCCACCGGATGGAAAGAAGATAGTCTCTGATGTACTGCTTGTCGAAACTTTTTTGAGAACCACCCGGTTGGTAAGAGTCTTTTGGCCAAAATCTGGATGAATCCGGAGTAAGAACTTCATCTATCAGACAAATCTCATTTCCCACAAGTCCGAACTCAAACTTTGTATCCGCAATGATAATCCCCTGGTTTTCAGCCAATTGAGCTCCTCTTCGATAAATTTGAAGACTTAGTGTTTTTATCTTTTCCGCCATGGATGTTCCAACCCGTTTAGCCATTTCTTTGAAATCGATATTGAGATCATGAAGGCCTGATTCTTCTTTTGTTGACGGTGTAAAAATAGGTTCAGAAAGCTTTTCGGATTCTTTTAAGCCTTTCGGCAATTTTATTCCGCAGATGGTCCCTGTTTCCTGGTAAGATTTCCAAGCAGAGCCGGAGAGATATCCCCGGACAACACATTCAATCGAAATCGGCGCAGCCTTCCTGACAAGCATACTTCTTCCGTGAAGAATTTTTGAATACGGTTTGCATACATCCGGAAAGTCGCTGATGTTACTGGAAATCAGGTGGTTTTTGACAAGCGGCCTCATTATGTCAAACCAGAAAAGAGAAATTTGAGTCAACACTTTGCCTTTTTCAGGCAAAGGATCCGGGAGGATGACATCAAACGCCGAAATTCGATCGGTCGCAACGATCAGAAGGATTTCGCCGAAGTCATAAATATCCCTCACCTTCCCTCTTTTCAGTAATTTCAGATCGGAGAAATTCGTTTCAAAAACAGCTGGTTCCATCACATGAAATCCTTCATGGGTTCCATAGCCTTTTTGGTTTCTTTTAGGCTTTTTGTTGCTTGAATTGCCTTACAAAATTTTTTAGAGTTTGGCAGGTTGCCTCATCGGGCTCAAGGAACTGAATCCCGGTTTCAAATTTTCCATCTTTACCGCCTTTGCAATGGATCACCCTTCCCTGCATATCGATCAGGTCGTCTTCCAGTCCAATGGTTAATAACACCTTATATTCCGGGCGAATCGGAAAATTTGTTTCGAGAAGAATTCCGGTTTCAGATACATTTAAGGTTCTGCCCATGCCCTGTTGGAACTTTACATCGTTTTCATCAAGGCAGATGTACGATAGGTTGAGCGAGTCGATTCTGCTGTTTTGTCTTTTTTCTGTCATTTTTATTACTTCCTGTTTATTGAGGCTGATACATTATCCGGAGATTTTTTCTGGCCGGCCTGTGAAATTCTTTTTTGAAACTCACAAGCCACCCGCGTAGTTACGGAAATGCAGGTTGCGGTATTTTTGATAAAATTTTTGAAGGTTGCGGAAAGCCGTTCATGTTCATCCTCCAGTTTATCCGATTCCATCAGGGTTGCCTTAAGGTTTTCAGATGCAAAAACCGATGCAGAATAAGGCTCATGTCCCATATCGAGGAATGGAACACGGCCAAAAAAATCTCCTTCATAAAGCGTGGCCAAAGGAACATAGCCATCATCTGTTTTTCGAACAATAAAGGCCTCACCCCGTGAAACAGTGAACATCTTGTCTTCGTTTTCACCCTGCTGAATCAGAGGGGTCCTTCCTTTGATAAATGCATCTAGAGCGTTGTTTTTTTGCCATAGCTCCGTCGCCCATTCGGTTACCTGTGTTAAGCGCTTGTTGAGACTGAGAACGAATCCCCTGAACTCGGAAGATATACGTGCAAATTCCTTTGCCAGGCGCTGCGAATCCAGCACTCCCAGCTGGACATTGCTTGCCGCTCTGACGGAAGCACTTCGTGCGTTGCTTTGCATTAAAAAGGAGGCAATACTTCCGATAAAGGACCCATCGGTTAGTTTGAGTATCGTCAGGGGCCCTTGAGGGGTCTCCTTAATAATATCCACCGTTCCTTCGAGTATGACCCATATCCACCCCCCATGTTTTCCTTCTTGAACGATTTGTTGTCCCTCGATGAATTCTTCTTCATCAACCACATACATGTAATCAACAAGCGGTCCTCTTATGATTGGAACGGAAGTGGATGCCCCGGATGAATCCAATGATATTTTGTCAAATGATGTCGGGCCCAACTTTTCGATCAGGCCATCGTCCAGCATTCTTAAGCCATCCAGAATGATTTCCATCCGGCTTTTTTGGATCACCTTGGCAATATCGACACGGTCTCGGGTGAAATCAAACTCTCCTTCTGTCCATCCAAAAAGAGCGTAAACCGCATCTATTCCGGCTAATGAGCCGCATGAAGCATTTGCAGGGTTGCCGTTGACGATATGAATAAGCCCTTGTTCATTTGCGTAAGGGCTTGTTACACGTAAAATGCCTGTCACTCCATTCGTCCCGAGGAGTTGAAGCAGATCCGCAAGATTAAGGAAATTAAGATTTCCGGCGAGAACCGTTTTGCTCTTCATACGTGCTATAAATTACTTTGCCCATTGGAACTGCTTCTGTAGGGATTGTAAAGTTAACATCAAGCATTCTTTTAATGACACTCCGACCCCTTGCCCGGTGACGGCACTGGCTTGAAATGCGGGAACTTTCAATTGGCGGTTTAAATCTCTTTCCATTTTCTCTACAGTCATCAGGGGGATACCCTGCTGGGCAAGGTCTCGTTTATTATATTGCATGACCAGCGGCATTTTAAAAATATTCATTTCGTAATCTCTTAAGTTTTCCTGAAGATCTTTGAGCGACAACAAGTTTTTTTCGCGTCGTACTTCAAGTGAGTCGGCGACGAACACAATTCCGTCAACTCCTTTCAATACCAGTTTCCGTGTAGACTGATACTGAACCTGACCTGGAACGGTGTACAGCTGAACCCGAACGTCGCATCCTTTAATTTTGCCCAAGCCCATCGGAAGAAAATCAAAAAACAGGGTTCTGTCACCTTCTGTATTGATTGAGACCATTTCGCCGGATACCTGTTTTTTAAAGGTCTTGAAGATATATTCAAGATTTGTTGTCTTGCCGCATCTGCCGGGTCCGTAATATACGATTTTGCATTCGATCTCCCGTTTCTTTAAATTAAAAATAGCCATTCAATTTACTCCAAGCCAAAAATTTCAACACCCGGATGTTTTTTTTTTGTAACGCTTCCTCGCCGGATTAAAAAAATGATATCATCCTATTATTGACGGTCCCGCAGATAGTCGGATAGGAGAGGGAAAAGCAAAAAGTTTCAATTTCCAAGGCCATGAATCCAGAGACGTGAGCCCTGCTTAAACACGCGCCGAACGAATTTATCCAGCTAAAAAATAATCCATTTAATTTTGTTTTATGCATGAAACGCCTCTGACGAACGCTGCTTGTTGAAATTAACGCTGTTCATTTAACAGGACAGAACCTTAAGCGCAACGTATAAATCATTTTTTTATGAGGCCGTAATTATTTGCTTACAATTTTAATGTCCAGGCTGTAATCCCCCCGTTTGGGCCCTGATTCAATTTTCGTTTTTGCGGAAACAATCCCCTTTCCCTTAAATATGGCAATGGGAGAATAAAATTGTATATCGTTTAATGTGACCCCTACCTTCAAGTTTTCAATTAACTCCTTTTCCTTGTCCGAAATCAACAAACTGATCACATTTCCGGATTGAAAACTGACATCAAATTCAATGATTTTTCCCCCCCCGGATGCATCATTCAATGTTATCGTCACGGAACTGATATCTAGAAATTCATCTTCCGCCATCTGACTGGGCTCAAAGTCATATTCTTCGATATTCTCCTCTGCATGCTCCTCTCCATGTGGCAGGGTGACAGGATGCCCCTTTTTCTCCAGAACGTTTTCAAGGAAAAAACGCACTTTCCCCAAATCTTCCGCTGGGAAAAGTCCGCTTTTTAACCATTGTTCATATTGACGGATCGCATCTTCCGTCAAATTGAGGGCTAAATGACAACGGATAATATTTTTTGCGGCAACAATTCGAAACGCGTCTTTTTTCAATAATTCATTAAACTCCTTGATCGCTCCCTCGAATTGGCCGAACTTGGCCAGGGCAATAGCGCCCTCAAGCGCGGCTTCGTCCTTGTCATCTGAAAAAGCGAATTTGTTTTTTATGACATCCTGAACCTTTGATGACATCTGAGGGGAAGAAGGAGATTTATTAATTTTTTCAATAAGATCGTCGATAGAATGAATTTTTTTTGAAATGCTGTCTATGAGATCTTTTTTATTTTTAATTTGTTCGTTTTTTTGGATTAATTCCGCTGCATTATTATACCTTTTTTTTGACTCATCGAATAATCCCTGGGATCGATAAATCTCCGCTTCCTGCAACAGGGATTTAATCCGGTTTTTTATTTCCATATATTACCTCGCAACCTTATTATCGAATTGCCACTGAAAACAAGACGGTTTTGAGCCGCGACAGCAAGCGCATTCCCCGCAGCAGTGGTTTGTGCGCAAATCGAAGAATCGATCAAAAGCCCTTACGGTCTAAAATTCCCCGCTGCCTCCAGGAGGGATTCTCTAATTTAAAACTCGAAAAAATACGATCGGGGCTGCCATAACTTTTTGAATCGACACAAACTAATTAATTCTTTAAAATTATCTTTTCTTTTAGGTAAAGTCAATATTTGAGAAACATAAAAAGTGTTGACATTAAACGAATTTATGATACTAATTTTTTGCAAATAATCCGAAAAATCGTTTTATGTTATAACCCATCAACTGATAAGGAGAATGCTATGGAAAAGAAAGTAAGCGTAATCGGAGCCGGAATGGTTGGGGGTACGTGTGCCCAACGGCTGGCTGAAAAAGAGTTGTGCGATGTGGTCTTGGTTGACATTATTGACGGATTGCCGGAAGGAAAGGCCCTTGATCTGGCTGAAGCCGCTCCGGTCGAAAAGCATGACGCCCATATTACAGGATCCTCCAAGGGATATGCAGCCACTGCGGGATCCGATATCATCATCATCACCTCGGGTGTGCCGAGAAAACCGGGGATGAGCCGTGACGATCTTCTGGCAATCAACTCCAAAATCATGAAAGATGTTGTAAGTAAAGTCGCGAAAGAGTCTCCGAATGCTATCCTTATCATTGTCGCCAATCCTCTGGATGCCATGTGCCACGTGGCGTTCGAAACAAGCGGATTCCCAAAGAACCGTGTCATGGGCATGGCCGGTGCGCTTGACTCTGCCCGGTTTAGATATTTTATTGCCGAAGAACTGAAAGTATCGGTAGAAAACACCAATGCCTTTGTTCTTGGCGGTCATGGCGATACAATGGTTCCGCTACCCCGTTATTCGACGGTTGCCGGTGTTCCAATCACCGAACTGATGCCGAAAGAACGAATTGATGCCCTCTGCGAAAGAACTGCCAAGGGCGGTGGAGAAATCGTCAGCCTGCTGAAGACGGGTAGTGCCTTTTTTGCTACCGCCTCCGGAGCCGTACAAATGGCCGAAGCCATCCTGAAAGATAAGAAATTGATCGTACCCTGCGCAACTTATCTTGAGGGTGAATACGGAATCAACAATCTTTTTGTAGGCGTACCGGTAAAACTGGGTAAAAATGGCGTAGAGGAAGTGATGCAGATCAAGTTGACGCCGGAAGAAGATGCGGCCCTCAAGAAATCGGCCGCCGCCGTTCAGGAACTCGTGGATGCCATGAAAAAGCTTGGTTAGGATATGCATTTTTAATACCCTTCCCATTCAATCCGGGCAGTATGGTCATCGACTTGATCATCACTGCCCGGTTTTTTTCGAATATATCCGACCACTTCAAACCTGTTGCATTTTTGGCGGAAAGGAGACTAATCCGTTTCGGATAACAATCCGTTCCGGACGGATTCGGCCAGTTTCTGATTCATCCCGGGCATGGAGCACAATTCTTCGATTGTGGCGGCACGAATCTTTTTTATGCTTCCAAAATGTTTGAGAAGCATCGATTTTCTCTTTTTACCGATCCCCGGAATCGTATCAAGGATAGATCGCATTGACGAACCGGTTCGACGCTTTCGATGAAAAGTAATGGCGAAACGGTGCGCTTCATCTCGTATTCTTTGCAGAAAAAGAAGAAGATCCTCTGCCCTGCCCATATTTAAAGGATTGGTTCTTCCTTTTTTATAAATCTTGTCTTGGGTCTCCCCCTTTTTTTCGTCTTTTTTGGCAATCCCGATAAGCTCGAAGTTTCCTTCCAAATTCAAATCCCTCATAACGGATACGGCGATATTCAGTTGGCCTTTGCCGCCGTCGACCATCAACAAATCCGGATAGGGTTTTGACTGTTCTCCTTTGCCGTAACGTCTCTTCAGAACCTCGGCCATATATGCATAGTCGTTTTGCTGAGCGACCGTTTGAATTTTATATCTCCGGTAGGAAGACTTGTCCGGTTTTCCATCAACAAAGGCAACGATGGCCGCCACAGGCTCGGTGCCCGAAATGTTGGAGTTGTCTAAACATTCAATACGTACGGGTACCCGATCCATCTTCAACTGCCCCTGGAGTCGAAAAAGAATATTGGTACGCGTTGCATTGGAAGCAATCAGGTCTCTGAGTCTGTTTTTGGCGTTATGGTTTGCCATTCTAACCAGGCGTATTTTTTCACTTCTTTTCGGCTGAATGATATTTACCTTTGTACCTTTGATACTTTTCAACCACCCCTCAAGAATATTCGCATCTTCAGGAAAGACCGGTACCAGAATCTCTTCCGGAACAAAGTGCGCTTTTTCATAATATTGCCCGATAAATGTGCCGATCATTTCGGCATCGGTAGATATCGTTTCTGCAAAACTGAAATCCCGAGTTCCCAGAAGATATCCTCCTCGAATAAAAAGCAACATGAGCAGAGAGATTTCATCGCTCCTAGCGATGCCGATAACATCTCTGTCTTTAAAATCGGTTGTTACCGAAACCTGTTTTTCAAGTGTTTTTTCAAGGGCGAACATCTTATCTCTTAAAACCGCCGCCCGCTCATAGTCTCGCATCTTTGCGGTCGTTATCATGTTCTTTTTTATTTTTTGAATCAACTCGGGGGTTCTTCCTTTCAAAAAAAGAACCGCATCCTTTACCATTTCATTGTATTCGGCTTTATCCACTTTCAAACAGCATGGGGCCAAGCAGAAACCCATCTGGTAATTCAGGCAGGGTCGGGTTCGGTTTTTAAAATTTTTTGTCTTGCATCTGCGAAGCTTGAAAGTTTGGTAAATAATTTGAAGGGTCTCGCGAACCGCATGAGAAGATGCAAAGGGGCCGAAATACAGGGCGCCGTCATTTTCCGTTTTTCGTACGATACAAAGGTTAGGATACGGACTTTTGATATCCAGGCGCAGGGAAGGATACCGTTTATCATCTTTCAAAATTACGTTATATCTGGGCCGGAAGCGTTTTATCAGATTGGATTCGAGTATCAGGGCGTCTTTTTCACTGTCGGTGACAATCGTTTCAAAAGAGGAGACTCTTCTAACCAATACCTGAGTTTTCATATTCATTTGTCCGGTATCACCGAAATAAGAGGAGAGCCGCTTTTTTAAATTTCTGGCTTTGCCGATATAGATGACCTTTCCATCGACATTCTTCATAAGGTAGACACCGGGGTCGGAGGGAGCAGCGGATACTTTATCCTGGAGGTCGGATAGGGTTTTGATGTCTGTTTGTGTGTCCATCGATGATTTGATAAAAGCAGGTATCTTTTTATGCAGTTTTCCGGGAAATAAGGGTTTTGATTATGCTTGATCGACATCGTTTCGCATCTGATTTTCACGACTCGAAGACCATCTTTTTTTTCAAATCCTTGATCCGGTCACGAAGTTCCGCAGCCTTTTCAAATTCAAGATCTCCGGCAGCCCGATCCATTTCTTTTTCCAAATTCCTTATCATGTCGCTTACATTGTCCCAAGACCCGTATTGGGACAGAGGTTCGGAAACCTTATCGACCGTCACATAGTCCGTTTCATATATGGATTCGAACACGGAGATAATATCTTTTTCTATGGTCACCGGTGTAATATGATGCTTTTGATTATAAAATTCCTGAATTTTTCTGCGCCGGTTTGTTTCGTCAATCGCCCGCTTCATCGATTTTGTTACATGATCCGCATACATGATTACCATACCCTTTACATTTCGGGAGGCACGACCGCATGTTTGAACCAGCGATCTCTCCGAACGGAGGAACCCCTCTTTGTCGGCATCAAGTATGGCGACCAGTGAAACTTCCGGGATATCGAGACCTTCCCTCAGAAGATTGATACCAATGAGGACATCAAACTTACCCATTCTGAGATCTCGAATGATGTCCATCCGTTCCAACGTGCTTATATCTGAATGCAGATAGCGCACCTTAACACCCAAGTCCGCGTAATATTCGGTCAAATCTTCCGCCATTCGTTTCGTCAAGGTGGTTACAAGGACTCTTTCGTTGTTTTTTTTGCGAATCAAAATTTCTTCAAAAAGATCGTCAACCTGATTTTCCGCCCTTCGAACATCGATCGTAGGATCCAAGAGACCGGTTGGCCGAACAATTTGTTCGACCAGTCCGTTTTCGCCTTGCTTCAGTTCATACTGCCCAGGTGTTGCCGAGACATATACGACCTGCCTCACTCTTGATTCGAATTCCTCAAACTTCAGCGGTCGATTATCTAACGCGGATGGAAGCCGGAACCCATATTCAACCAGAACTTCTTTTCTTGATCGGTCTCCTTCATACATGGCGTGGAGCTGGGGCACTGTGATATGGCTTTCGTCGATAATCAGCAGATAATCTTCCGGAAAATAATCCAGCAGGGTAGGCGGAGGTTCTCCAGGCCTTCTTCCCGTCAGATGTCGTGAATAATTCTCGATTCCGTTACAATAGCCAAGTTCCTGGATCATTTCTAAATCAAAATGAGTTCTTTCTTCGATACGTTGAGCCTCTATCAGCTTGTTTTCATTTCGGAAATAATCAATCCGTTTCTTTAATTCCCCGACAATGGATTCTGCCGCTTTTTTCAGAGTGGTTTTCTGCGTTACATAATGGCTGGCGGGATACAGGGTGGCGTGTTTCAAACGTTTCATCATACCGCCTTTCAGCGGATCGATTTCTGAAATGGATTCAATCTGATCCCCGAAAAATTCAACCCGAACCGCTTTGTCCTCTTCATATGCCGGAAATATCTCAACGCGGTCTCCTCTAACCCTGAAAACTCCCCGGTGAAAATCGATATCGTTTCGCTCGTAGTGCATGGCAACGAGATCGAAAAGAAATTTATCTCGGACCATCTCCATATGGTTTTCAATATGAATACGCATGGAAAAGTAATCTTCCGGTGCACCCAGTCCAAATATGCATGACACGCTTGCAACCACAATCACATCTCTGCGTGAAAGCACGGAGCGTGTCGCGGAATGGCGAAGTTTATCAATCATTTCATTTATGGAGGAATCTTTTTGGATATAGGTGTCACTGGATGGAATATACGCTTCCGGCTGATAGTAATCGTAATAACTTACAAAAAATTCTACCGCGTTTTCGGGGAAGAGTATTCTGAATTCACTGTAAAGCTGAGCGGCGAGAGTTTTATTCGGCGCAATAACCAGCGCGGGTTTATTAACTCTTGCAACAACATGTGCCATGGTAAAGGTTTTTCCGGACCCTGTAACTCCTAAAAGCACATGATGCTTTTCTCCGGACAAAATATTGTCGCTAAGTTTTTGTATCGCCTCGGGTTGGTCACCTTTTGGAGAATAATTTGATATCAGGTTAAATAAAGACATTCAAATTTCGTGTTCAATCTTTTTCATAACCCTGAAAATGCATGGCATCTATTTAATTGCAGACCTTCCAGACGGTACCTTCCGGCCGGTCTTCGAGAATGATGTTCATTTCAATAAGGGTTTTTCTGATTTGATCCGCGGTTGCCCAATCTTTCTGTCTTCTTGCCTTTTCACGCTCTTTAACCATTTTTTCAATCAGCGCAGCATCCGTTGAAGTTTCTTGGAGGCTCTGGTTTTTTTTTCGATCGAAATAGGATTTTGGAGATTCATAGAGTATTCCAAGAATATCCCCCATTTCCAGAATCTGTGTTCGATATGACAGGATCATTTTTTTTATTTCCGGTGAAATCATATCCTTGTTTTCATCCATCAAGCGATTCGTATTTCTGACCAAATCAAACAGAATTCCGATTCCGAGTGCCGTATTGAAATCGTCGTCCATCGCTTGGAAAAATTTTTCCTTGAAGGTATCGTTTTCCGGATGATCGCACGAATCCGAATTCAATCCAAATTTTTCTTCCAGGCGTTCAAGCAGGGCATAAATTTTGTCAAGGCTGACACTGGCTTCCCCAATTGCTTTCTCGTTGAAATCGATTGGGCTCCGGTAATGATTGGAGAGAAGAAAAAGGCGAACGGATTCCGGATGATAAGATTTAAGGATCTCCTTGACCGTCATGAAATTTCCAAGTGATTTTGACATCTTTTCCTGATTGATATTGATAAACCCATTGTGAATCCAATACCTCGCAAAGGGTTTGCCGAAAGCTCCTTCTGATTGTGCGATTTCATTCTCATGATGCGGAAATATCAGGTCCTTTCCTCCGCCGTGGATATCAAGGGTCCTCCCCAAATATTTCGTACTCATGGCAGAGCACTCAATGTGCCATCCGGGCCGGCCTTTTCCCCATGGACTATTCCAGGCCGGTTCGCCTGGTTTTGCAGATTTCCATAAGGCAAAATCAAAAGAATTGTGTTTCCTTCGGTCGATTTCCACCCGCGCACCGGCCTCCATATCTTTTAGCTTTCGACCTGAAAGTTTTCCATATTCTTCAAATTGATCAACAGAATAAAAAACATCTCCATCCACCAGGTATGCGATGCCCTTTTCAATCAATTTTTCGATCAATCGAATAATCGGATCGATATGATCCGTAGCTTTGGGTTCTATGGTGGGTCTCTCGACATTCAGCGCATCCATGTCCTCATGGAATTCGCCGATGAATTTTTCAGCAAGCGCTCGGGAATCAACACCCAATTGGTTTGCTCGATTAATTATTTTGTCATCGATATCCGTAAAATTTCTGACATAGATGAGGTCGAATCCCATTGCTTTGAAATAGCGAGCAATCACATCAAAGACCACCGCCGATCTTGCATGTCCAAGATGGCAGGAATCATAGACCGTGGGGCCACAAACATACATCCTCACCTTACCGGCTTCGATAGGCTCAAATGGCTCCTTTCGCTTGCTTAAGGTGTTATAAATTCGAATCGTCATGGCACTTTCCCGCATGCTTTTCTATATATTCAATCCAACCTAAAAGTGATTTCAAAACCTGCTTTCAGTCCCCGGCATTAAAACCCGGCGGAATGTTTTTAAACCCCTTCCAGCAACCTGAAACAACATTAAAAAGTAGCATCTTCCATGAAATACCCGTGCGGACATCAAAAAACAAAACAGGGCCCGAAGATTGATGAATTCGTCAATTCATCAGAACGATACACATTGCGGCGATCCCCTCCCCTTTTCCAATCAGGCCAACACCTTCAGCCGTGGTCGCTTTAATATTGACTTGATCCGGGTTGATTTGAAGTGTCCGTGCAATATTTCTTTTCATTTCTTCTTTATAAGGCGAAAGCCTTGGTGCTTCAGCAAAGATGGTAGAATCGATATTGTTAACGGAAAATCCCTTTGAACGAATCATTTCATAGGTTACGGCAAGAAGCTTGATGCTGTAAATGTCTTTAAATTCCGGATCGGTATCCGGAAAATGATAACCGATATCACCCATCCCTGCTGCTCCTAAAACTGCATCGCAAACTGCATGTATAAGTACATCGGCATCGGAATGCCCTAACAACCCTTTTTCAAATGGGATCTCCACACCGCCTAAAACCAGCCTGCGTCCTTGAACTAATCGATGAATATCATAACCCAAGCCTATTCGCATGACAGCTTCTCAAAATTTTGTTTCGTGATGCCGGGTTGAAAAAATGACACGGATGTGAAAAATGACAATCAATGTCGTTGAAAACGTTGGTCCAGACATCCGCTCAATAGCCTTGTCCGTTTGTAACATAAAAGAAATAACCCGTAAAGATTATCTGAAAGTATCAACCATTCCGGCAAATGAAATAAAGGAGTATCCTATTTATATCTTTTGATTGGATTCATTGAAAAATAGAGATGCAAAATCAAGGACTTTACGGATGGCTGCGATTATTTTCTTTCATGAAAAATATGGGCGGATAATCCAGAAACAACAGGGAAGCATATGCATCAAAGTCGGACACCAACACGCCGAGCAATTTGGAATACGAAGACCGAAAGACCTAAATAGACCATCGGATCAGCGTGGAGGCCCAGGTCAAACCTGCCCCGAAACTAACCAAAAGAACATTGTCACCCATTTTCAGCAGACCTTCCCGGTTGGCTTCATCCAGGGCGATGGGTATCGATGCGGAAGAGGTGTTACCGTATTTATGAATGTTCGTATATACTTTTTCCATAGGGATATCCAGACTGCTTGCCAAACCTTCGATAATTCGGATATTGGCTTGATGCGGAACGACAAGGCGGATATCCTGGCTGGTCAGATTGTTTTTTTCCATCGCTTCGATGGCGATTGAAGACAGGCACCGAATCGCCTTCTTAAAAAGCCTGTTTCCTTCCATTGACATAAAAAAAGGTTTAATATCTACATCTTGCAGTATTTCGGGAGTGCGAGAATTGCCGTATGAAGAATACAGAAGATCCCAATAAGATCCGTCTGATTTCATATGGCTGGAAAGAATTCCACCCGATTCAGATTTTGATGTCACGACCACGGCTCCGGCACCGTCAGCCATCAACACACAGGTACTTCGGTCTTCCCAGTTCACGATACTCGATAAGCGTTCGACTCCGACCACGAGAGCGGTTTTGCACGATCCGATTTGGATGGCATGATTCGCAATTGACAGAGCATAAAGGAATCCGGAACATCCGGCGGATAAATCAAAGGCGGCGGCATTATTGGCTTTCAGTGCTTCCTGAATCATGCATCCCGCAGATGGAAACTGACGGTCCGGCGTCACCGTTCCCGTGACAATCATGTCTAAAGCCTCGGATTGAATACCCGCCATTTCCATGGCCTTCAGCGATGCTTGGGCTGCCAGATCCGTGGTACTTTCCTTTTCATTTTTAGAAGCGATATGTCGTGTTTTGATGCCCGAGCGTCTCGTGATCCAATCGTCCGAAGTGTCCACAATGGCTTCAAGTTCTATGTTGGATAGTATTCTTTTTGGAGCTGATGATCCTGTACCGATAATATGGGCTTGAAACATTACGGATGTCACCTTTATTGTTTTTGGAAACCGGAAAATGAATAACACTTATCAATTTTAATAATCAAAATAATTTATAAGAAAAGGATTTTTGTGTCAATGATAATCTCAGGGGAATTTTTTAGAGGAAGCGGGATAGAAACACACAAGAGTTTGATAAAAGTTTCAAGGGAAAAGACAGATTAAACAAATTATGGATCCTCTTGCTCATAAATGCATTTCGGAGCCGATATTAACAAATTATCACTATCTACTAAATCGGTGAATCGTTGGCAATCGTTCACATGATCAACCGCATAATCGATCAGGACATTATCGATTAGTTCGATCGTCTTTAATTGCTTCCTCAATGCGATTTCGTTGAAAGCCTCCCAGATTCCCTTTCGTATTTTTATCGATACGCAATTTTGATCGCTCATTTGGTATTCCTTCAGATGTTCCGCTGTTTATCAAACCATAAAATGATCTGGTTTTTAAAAAGATTTCGTTATTTTGATCTTAAAAAATATTTACGCACTCGATAGTTAAAATTTTTTGAATTTGTCGGAGGAGGCAGGAAAAATAATTATACCACTATAAAAAAAATGAGGTGGAGTGTCAATTCAAAGGATTTCTGGATATGCATCCAACCGATTTCAAAATCGTTGAAACAAGGGAATTTAATGAGACTCCACCATCCTTTTTTTTGGTGCCTGGGACGAGAATCGAACTCGTACAGCCACTATGGGCCGAGGGATTTTAAGTCCCTAAAAAGCCATTTTCACACAATTTCACCGACCTACCCTTTTAATCATTTTTTACTTGACATTTCTTGAAGTTATAATATAAATTACCTTCACACAACGTCACCCGGAAACATCCACTTTCAAGCCAAAAGTGGGGAGAGAGTGGGGAGAGAATTTGACCGAGGGACTTTTTTTGAATCTAAAACGGGGAGAGGCCGAAAATGTCAAAATGGAAAACTTTCAAAGATGACGAAGGAAAACCGATAAAAGGTGTTCGGTATTATCTTCACCATATTAGAAAACATGGAGTTGCATTTGACAAATATTTTGCAATCCGATTTCAGCGCGACGGAGAACGGATTGAAGAGGGCCTTGGATGGACAAGCGAGGGCTGGACTCTTGGGAAGGCAATCGCAGAGCTTCACGAATTAAAAAATAATCATAAAATCGGTTCAGGTCCTTCCCGATTAAAGGCAAAACGAGCGGAAAAGAAAAAGGCCGACTCCGAACGCGAAGAAAAAGCCATGACCGTTTCCGATTTCTGGAAAAACGACTATCTTCACAACCTGGAGACCCGAATAAAAAAATCATCGGCCATAAAGGAAAAACAGCATTTTGAAAAACGGATTGAACCGGCTATTGGAAAAAAGCCGCTTATCGAGATTACCACGGTTGACATTGAAAAAATCCGCGACAAGATGTTTGCGGATGGATTTTCTTCCCGGACCATTCAATACATGATCGGGACTTTTTTCAGAATCTGGAAACACGCGGCCAGGCGGAAGCTTGTCAAGGCCGGTGACAATCCGGCGGCTGGTGTTTCTATCAGACAGGCCAATAACGCCAGGACCCGTATTATTACACCGGAAGAGCTTTCCGCCATATTAAATAAGCTGGAAAAATCATCCCGCGAAGCATACCGGATCACCCTGTTTTGCGCTTATACCGGATGCCGGTTTTCCGAAGCGGCAAGGCTGAGATGGGAAAATATTGATTTTGAAAGGGGATCGGCTTTCTTCCCGGAAACTAAAAACACAGAATCCCGCGAGATTTTTTTGAGCGAACCAGTTATCAGGATGCTGAAGGAAATACCCGATCAGAACGCGGGGAGCCATATTTTTTTAACAAAAACAGACAAACCGTATATTGAACCACCAAGGCCATTCAAAACAGCCGTAGACGGCTTAAAACTGAACGAAGGACACGAGCCAAGGGATTGTATAAGTTTTCATTCGTTGCGACACACAGCGGCCACCTACGCGGCCAGGGACGGCGCCACGCTTCGAGACCTACAAGATATGTTTGGCTGGAAAGTCCCCGCTATGGTGTTCAGATACGCCAAAGGCGACAGGGCCGCACAGAAACGAGCAGCCGGACGATTGGCCGACGCGCTCACACCAAGGCCGAAAGGCGCTAAGGTTATTAGGCTTACACATCGACGGAATAACTAACCACTTTCCGGGAATAGCTTGACGAAGCGAAAGGCCGGTCTACCTGGGGCCGGCTTTTCCCGGCACTTCAAACCAGGATGCCGACAGGGGGCGCGGAAAATGAATCCAATCATCAAATTTTTTGAGGCTCAAAAACCATTATCTCAAAAGAAAAAAGACGAATTAGCTTTAAAATTAGTTGAAAATAATAAGCGAATTGTCAAAGACCTTTTGGATGAATTTACAATATATTACCAAGGCGTTGTTGAGGCCCACCAAATAAACGTGTCAGTTGCGGCACAACTTGAAAAAATTAGACAGGGTGCTTCTTCTCTCGCGAATCAAAAGCTGTCAGACCATACGAATCTTTCTAAAGAAGCAAGTTCTCCATGGTTAGACGAAACAGTCATTCTAAGCATTATTAAGCTGTTTTTACACCCTAATTATGAGCCACCATATGAGAATCCGACCGGAATTCAGGCGCATTTATTCGCTTTGTGGGTTTGCTACCTAACTATTCCCTACTGTTCAAAAATTCACGTTCAAACCGTGTGGCTGATTGATTCTACTGCAATCAAACTAATTAAAGCGGCCTGTCTATATATCGGCGAGTTTCGGGCAAAAGGCAAAAAGTTGGATCAAGGATATTTGGGAAATAAAGCCAGAAAAACCAAAGCAGAAGAAAGATTTGAGGTTATTCGGGAAATTGACAGAGCACGAAGCCAAAGCGACACGTGGAAAGGGTTGAAAATTGCTTCCAAAGTCCCTTTTGTAAGAAAGGATTTAGAGGGACAAGGCCTTAAGCCTATGCCGAAAGACGAAACTATAAGAAGAGATTTGTATAAACTTCAAAAGGAAGGATTGAAAAGCTGAAAATGTAAAACGGGCCGTAATACCTAAATTAGGCAAAACGGGCCGTTTTACCTAAAAACTGAATGATTGCAACAAGTTATAGTTGACTTGTGCTATCCAGTGAATTACTTTGAAGCCGTAGACTTAATGAGTTTACGGCTTTTTTGTTTTTCAAATCACTCAGAAGGGAGAAAAAAATACCAATGAAATTGTGTAATGCCTTAGAAAAACTTCAAGAAACCCTGCCCCCGGTTTTCGCCGGGAAAAGCCTGGATCAATTCACCGGGAACGGCTACCGATGGCGGACCCTTCAGAACGAAAAATCCAAAGGCGAAACACCGGACGATATATTCTTGCGGTCCGGGACCCGGAAGCTTCTCATTGTTCGGGACGCGTTCCTCGCCTATTGGCAGTCAAAGCTTTCAAGCAGCGGGGACCGTTCTTAATGATCGAGCAATTCCGAGAAGCAATGGCGGCGGCTAATATTGAATGTGCCGTTGAGATTGTTCCGGACGGCAAGTTGCACCGCTTCAAACCGAACGGCGGCCGGAACCCGGACGGGTGGTATTGTTTACACGGCGACGGAATTCCAGCGGGAAGCTTCGGAAATTGGAAAACCGGACAAAGTTTTACCTGGTGTCAGAAAAAGCAATCCGAGCTTTCACCGGAAGAGCGGAAGGCCTACCAGCAGCGGATTGAACAACAGAAGCAAGCGCGGGAAGCTGAAGAAAAGCGGACCCACGAGCAAGCAGCCGAAAAAGCCAAATGGATATGGGATCACTCAACACCGGCGACCGAGGATCACCCGTATTTGCAGAAAAAGCAGGTCAAACCATACGGGTTGCGGATTGCCAAGGACGGACGGCTTATCATTCCGGCACGGGACGCAAGCGGGACGATCCGAACCTTACAGTTTATTTCAGGCGACGGAACGAAACGCTTTCTCCCTGGTGGACAAAAGGCCGGTCACTTCTTTGAGATCCCAGGCGACACCGACACCGTTTATATTGGCGAAGGCTTCGCAACTATGGCGACCGTTCACATGGCTACAGGCGGCCATACGATAATTGCCTTCGACGCGGGAAACTTGGTGTCAGTCAGTCAGACGATCCGGAGGAAATACCCAAAAGCTGAAATCGTCATTTGCGCGGATAATGACGCATGGACTGAAGGCAATCCCGGAATCACCAAGGCAAGACAGGCGGCCAGAGCAATTAGAGCGCAAGTTGTTGTACCGAAATTTAAAGACGTTTCGAGTAAACCGAGCGATTTTAACGACCTACACATACTCGAAGGAATCGAAACCGTGAAACAACAGTTGACACAGGCAGCAGTAGACCCGGACCCGGAGCCGGAAGTTGAACTTATGATTGAACGAGCCGAATCAAAAAATCTATTTCCGTATCAGGCGATGACCGGAGCAGCCGGGAGTTTTGCCGATGCTTACACTCATTACCTTGAAACCCCGCAACACTTTCTTTTCATGGCTTATCTGACCTGCCTTGGTTCGATTATCAGCGACCGGGTGACCTTGGACTCCGAACTTCAGCCGCAAACCCGTCTCTTCACGGTTTTGTTGGGTGACAGCGCTGATGTCCGCAAATCTACGAGCATATCAAAAGCGGTTTCTCTTTTCAAAGAAACCATCGAAGGATTTAAGATTTCATGGGGGATAAATTCAGCCGAAGGGCTTCAAAAACGGCTGAAAAAAAACGAAACGGAAGGCAGCAGTAATCTTCTTCTTATATTCGATGAGTTCAAATCCTTCGTCTCAAAATGCCGGATAGATACTTCGGCGTTGTTGCCGTGTGTTAACACTCTGTTTGAATCCAACTGTTACGAAAGCCATACGAAAAACAAATCCGTCACCTTGGAAGATGCCCACTTGAGCCTTTTAGCAGCCTCGACGACCCAAACCTATGAAAGGATATGGGATCGATCATTTACGGATATCGGATTCAATAACAGGTTGTTTCTAGTCCCTGGGTCTGGAGAGCGGAAGTTTTCAATGCCGGAAAAGATGCCAAACGAAGATCTTGAGCAATTGAAACGAGAACTTGCTAGAGTTTTGGAACACACCGCGAAACACCCCCTACTGAAGCTTACACCAGAAGCCAAAAGGCTCTACCATGAATGGTATATGACCCTGGAGGCTTCAGTCCACTCCAAACGCCTCGACACCTACGCGGCGCGCTTGATGATCTTATTGGCAGTCAATAACCTGAAAACTGAAGTTGACACTGAGACCGTTTCCGGCGTTATCGCGCTTTGCGATTGGCAGCTTGAAGTACGGAAACAATATGATCCAATCGATTCCGATAACGTAGTCGCAATTATCGAGGAAAAAATCCGAAGGACACTTCGAAAAAGACCGCAAACAGAACG
This sequence comes from Desulfobacterales bacterium, assembly GCA_018432925.1. Taxonomy (GTDB): domain Bacteria; phylum Desulfobacterota; class Desulfobacteria; order Desulfobacterales; family JAHDSC01; genus JAHDSC01. The sequence continues at coordinate 35,677 of JAHDSC010000088.1, forward strand.
CGAATTGAAACAAAATACAAATGCCCATCGTGACGGACTATGGCTTTTCGGACAGGCCCTAAAAAATCTGAGCAATGCCCATGAAATCAAATGGCAGAAATCGGACAAAAAATGGAACCTCGAAACTGTTTAAAAAGTGTAGTCAAAACCGTAGTCACGCAAAAACAGGGGTTAAGTATCTTATATCATAGCAAAAACTCCATTTCCTATATATATGGAGGAATAATATTAAAAAAATCAATCTTTTCTTTTTCTCTTATATATAAGGAAAATTCGGATTTTAAATACATTTCAATAAGTTAAGTGCTGTTTTTTGTTGACTACACATTTGACTACGCTTTTAGGCAAAAATCGGACTTATTTAAAATATAATCAATAACTTATGGCGGAAAATGAAGATTCAAATTGACCGAAAGCTTAAAATTTTCGACGCACCGGAAAGTCTGAAGCGAACTATTGCCGACCGGCTGACCTTTCAGAATCCAAAATTCCTTGAAGCCGACCGGATGGGCTATTGGACTGGGAACATTCCGCGAGTTCTGAAATTCTATGAATTCGCACCTGATGGCGGTCTTGTCGTTCCTCGCGGATTTATCGGGCAGCTTCTCAAGATCGCCTCTTCCGCTGGTATCCGACCGGAAATCATTGACCGGCGGCGAACCTTGCCGAATGTGAATTTCACATTTGCCGGAACCCTGAAACCTTTCCAAGAGGGAGCCGTCAATATCATGCTTTCAAAGGACTTTGGGACCTTGAGCGCACCGACCGGATCAGGAAAGACGGTCATGGCGCTGAAAATCATAGCAGAGCGGAAGCAGCCGACACTTATCATCGTTCACACGAAAGAGCTTTTGAATCAATGGATCGACCGGATTGAAACCTTCCTGGGGATTCCACGGAATGAGATTGGGGTTATCGGCGGCGGCAAAAAGAAGATCGGGGAAAAGGTCACGATTGCCTTGGTTCAATCGCTTTATAAATGCGCGGATGAAGTTGCCAAGCATATCGGCTTTCTGATTGTCGATGAATGTCATCGGACACCGAGCCGGACCTTCACGGAGGCGGTATCCGCATTCGATTGTAAATTTATGCTGGGCCTGAGCGCGACTCCTTGGCGAAGAGATGGGTTGTCAAGGCTTATTTATTGGTATCTTGGCGATGTTCAACACGAGGTGGACAAAGACCACTTGGTTGAAAACGGCGATATCCTTCGGGCTGAAGTCATTACCAGGGATACCGACTTCCGGCCATACAACGACCCGGTTACTGAATATTCAAAGATGCTTTCGGAATTGACCCAGGACAATGAGAGAAACGCCATGATTTGTTACGACGTTTCAGAGGTAGCGAAGGATAATGAAAGCGGGATATGCCTTGTATTGTCGGATCGAAAAGTACATTGCCAACGGCTACAATATATATTGAAACAGTGCCTTGACACCGATAGTACCCTTCTGACCGGGGATCTACCGACGAAGCAGAGACAAGAGACCGTTCAAAGGCTGAATGATGGTCAAATCAAGGTGTTGATTGCCACCGGGCAACTGATTGGAGAGGGGTTTGATTGCAAGTCGTTATCAAATCTTTTTTTTGCCACTCCCGTAAGATTCAGCGGAAGAGTCCTTCAGTATCTTGGGAGAGTCCTCAGGCCAGCACCGGGGAAGGAAAAAGCAAAGGTCTATGATTATGTTGACGTAAATGTTGGGCCGCTGGTTGCATCGGCACGGGCAAGGCAAAGGGTTTACACCGAATGACGGCGATTCGGCAAGGGTTGATGCCGGTTCGGGCGAACGGGTCCTTCCAGAGCCCTTGAAATCATTAGCGGTGACGGCGAGCGCGAAAAACGGCTGCATTCAAAATTGATTTTTCGCTGGAAAACTGGAAAAAAAATCTATGCAATCCATAGATAAAATCAATGGATATGAAGTTTGACAGTTCTAACAAAGTTATGGAGGCTTAGTTTTTTTGGGCGGTTTTTTTGGAAAATTGGACAAAATAAGGAGGTATTAGTTGGGAAAACAGAAAATTCAATATGTGGCGGGGGTTGTCTTGAAAAAACAAATCGATGCGATAGCGGAGAGTCCAGCGGTTGCGCGGGTTTATGAGACGGCGGCGTGTGCCGATCTTGCCGGAGAACTGGATTCGTGGCCGGTTTTTCTGGAGAAAATTTTCCCGAAGCCGTCTTTTGATGAATTTCAGAAAGCAAAACTCAAAGTTCATTCAAAAATCGCTGGGTTGATCGGGGAGCATGAAGCCAAAACAACCTAAACGATTGCTTAGAATCGATGAAGCGATGCAGCTTCTATCATGCTCCCGATCAACGATCTACCGACTAATTGGCGATCGAGAGATTGAAGCCTTGAAAATCCGCAATTCTCTAAGAATTACAGCCGAAAGCATCCGGGCATTTCAGGAACGAAAAATCTTTGAATTTGCTGAAAGCGAGGCGCTTCTTTAAAAGTGTGTCAGGCTGTGTCAGGGCGTATCAGCGTGCCTTTTACAAACTTTCCGAAGGGTCATATTCTGCCTGTGTAAATTTCCTTTCATTTCCGGGGAGGCTGGGGGGCCGGTGCCGAGGCCCGGACTCCAGCCTTCTAAAAAACAAAAGAGGAGAATCAAACAAAATGTACGAAACGATTTATCTTCATCAATATGGTGCCGAAAAGGTCCCTTATCTGCTTCGTTCCGCAGGGAGTAACCACGGACTTACCACACAAGGTCCAACAGAAATTAAGACAGGAGTCGAAAAAATGAATCAACCTAAACCAGCGAATAAACCCCAAACACCTGCAACATTTGAAGTTGCATGTGCGGTGCTTTACGCCAAAGGCCGAAGCCGGGCAGCCGCAATTCGAGAGGCCGCGCAGAATTACCCGGAGTTACATAATCAGTATCTAAAACGACTCACCGCTGGCGGAAACGACCACTTGCGGACCCTATTTGAAGTAGTGGAAAACTCGAAGGCCGGATTACTGACCGGAACAAACGATAAAAAAAGAAGGAGGTAAAAGAACTATGCATCCTGTCCTGGAAGAATTTGCAGAAAAGATTAAGAACGAAATTCTTGAGACCGTTTCCGATAGGCTCAAAGTCCATGCAGCGGAACGGGAACAGATCGAGGCCGATATCAAAACGAACAAACAGAATTTTGAAAAATTCCATAAGGAGATTGTCTCGTTTGAAATGCAACTAAAAGAACTTGAAGTGCAGCGAACCGCCGCGCTCGCAGCCGGAAAATCACCTTTGGCGGTAACAAAAAAAATCCGGGAAACGAGAGAGGCCATTGCGGACTTAAGCGAAATGGTCGAGTCGCTCGAAACAGAAATATTGCCCGCCTTGCAGCAAGCGAAAAATGATAAAAGTTATTCAATGGGGTTAGTTATTGAAAACGCCGCCTTGGCGGTAAAGGAGCGGTATGTCTCTCGCATGAATGAACTGATTCAAAAAGAAATCGAGCCTTTTCTTCTGGGATGGAACGATGCTCTTGGTAAGGCGTATGGTGCATATTGGGCAACGGTGAGAGATTTCCCCGTGTTACGGAGCATCTACATTAAAAGTCGAGTTGTCAAGGATCATATTGGCGGCTTTGGGCAATTAGAACCATCAATATACCAAAAATAAAGATAAAAGGGTTATGAACATCGACACAAAAATCTTGAATCACTTTAAACACCAGGTCGAGCAGACCCGATCCGTTATCGTGGAGATCCGGGCCATTAAGCAGAAAGAAGCCCCTTCAGAGGCCGATGTCACCAGGCTAATCGAGCTTCGGCGTGAATTGGTGGAGCTTTGTCCGCCGGATAGGTATGGGTGGATCGACGGAGAGCCGGTCATCGACATTATTGAAGGACTTCTGGAAGCGCATGGAGGCAATGAATTATGAGGATCGATCAAAATAAATACATGAAAAATTTTTCCGAATGCCCAAAATGCAAGCAGCCGTGGACTTCGGTGCAAAAGAGGAAATTACCGGGGAGGCCGCGCACCTGGCAATTTCTCAAGTGCAGTTGCGGCTACAAAGTGATCGTGGAAGGTAGCGAGCGAATTATCGTACTCGGAAGAGATTGTAACGACGGAATTTGGGAACAAATTGAGTCAGGAAAACTATAGGTGTGAGAAGGAGAATTTTATATCATGGCGAAATTACAGACTGAACATATACTCACTTTGACCGCGACCGGAACCATTGAAAAGCGGGAGCCGGTTACAGCAGATGAGGGGAAGATTGTACTACGGGAGCCGACCGACAAGGAATGGAATACTTATGACGGTTCCCGGTTCGAGTTCACCAAGAAAGGAAAAGTCCGCAAAGGCGACCAATCGGCGGCAAGGTGCGAATTGTTCGATCAGATCGTGACCGATGTTCAGAACATCGAGGACGGCACGGGAGCAATTACCCTATCCGATCTCGCGCGTATCCCTGCCCGGTACAAACAGCGGGCAATTTTCATATGCTTCGAGGACGAGATATCCGATGACGATGAGGACTCGGAAAAAAACTGATAGCAGACCTTCGCCTCATTTGGAAACGAGCGAAGGTGCCGGACTGCGACGAGTGCGAAGCATGGAAAGAAAATCCGGCGGACTTTGTGCTATCGGAGATTTGCCCGGATTGTGTCCATAATCAGGAAATCAATAATCCGATAATTTTTAAACTACTCCGCTACCGTGCGATGATCGAAGCGGGGTGTCCGGTTGAGCGGCACGAGTTAAGAAATAGCGAATGGATCATGCTCGGGATCATACGGGCAGAGTTTGAAAAGGCTGCGGCAAGGGAGATAGAGAAGAAAATCCGCGATGGCAAGAAATCAGTCCATAGGTAGGTATAGGCGAAACGGAGATCGTTCAACCTTGGGCCTCTCAGGAAGTTTGGTGTAAAATATGGCTACATTGCTATCAGATACCGGCGTTGCGTATGTAATATCGGCAAAAGATATCAGCCAGGAGGCAGTGAACAGCGCGATTGCCGGGACTAAGAAGATCCGCAACTCGACTGAGCGCATGGCGAAGCAGACCGAACGGGATATGGCGGCATTCGGTCGAAGTGTGAAAAGTGCTTTGACAACCATTATGGCTTTGGCGGGGGCGGCCGGATTCGGGGCGATGATCAAGCAATCGATGACTACCATCGATTTATTAGCCAAAACATCAGATAAACTTGGTCTAACTACCGAGCATTTAGCAGGGTTGCGTCATGCGGCTGAATTATCCGGTGTGGCTACAAATACGATGGACATGGCATTGCAGCGGATGACCCGGAGGCTGGCAGAAGCAGCGCAAGGAACCGGAGAAGCGCAAAACGCAATCAAGGAGCTTGGGCTGGATGCTCAAGCATTAGCGGCTATGGCTCCAGACCGTGCGTTATATGAGATTGCCGATGCCATGCAGAAAGTTGAAAACCAGGGCGACCGGGTGCGATTGGCGTTCAAGCTGTTCGACTCCGAGGGCGTTGCGATGGTCAACATGCTCAAGGACGGTTCGGCGGGCCTTCGGGCAGCACAGCAAGAAGCAGAAAAGCTTGGGCTGGCAATTTCGCGTGTTGATGCGAAGCGGGTAGAGGAAGCAAACGATGCTTTTACAAAAATGAAATCCGCTGTGTCCGGCCTTTCAAACGAACTTACGATCAAACTAGCTCCCGCAATCGAACAGGTTGCTACTACTATGACAAACTGGTTGACCGGTTCGGAATCAGAGTTGACCAATAAAATCAATCGAATTGCTGAACTCAGACAGCAGATAATCGAGACGGAATATCAGTTGCGCAGTTTCAGCGGAGAATCGATTTTTACTGGCAGGGTTGAGTTTTACTCTGAGGTCGAAAAACGATTATGGTCTTTGCGGATGGAAGCCAAGCAACTCGGAGCGGAGATTGGTTCAATGGGTGTTTCCTGGGCTCAGTCCGCACGGGATCTGAACGCAGCAGAAAGCGCAATGGCAGGGGCGACTACACAAACGCAGGTATTTACTTTCGAGACGGAAAACCTTGGCTCTACGATCCCAGGTGTTGTAATGGCATTGGATGATTACTTTGCGGCCATAGATGCTTACGGGGAAGGCACTGAGATTGCTACGGCTCGCACAAAAGCGTTCACTTTCGAGACTCAGAATCTTGGCGATACGCTTCCCGGTGTTGTAATGGCGCTCGAAAGTTATTTCGGTGCGCTGGATGCAGCGGAACAAAACCTCGCGTCAAGCACCGTAATCAATATGGCGGAAATCGTTGCATCAGCGGAGCAGGCGCTATTGAATCAGACGGCAGAGATGGAAGCCAAACGGCTGAAAATCATCCAAAAGGCCGGCCGTGAGGAAAAGGCGATTCGCCGTGATGTGCTGGACAATTCGATTATATTGTTAACAACATTGGGGCAAGAGAGCGAAGCGGCGGCAGTATTGGCGATTGCCATATCAACAGCCGCGGATATGGTCAGAGCTTATCAAGCAACCATAGCAGCCTCCACTTTAGCTTTCGCATCGCAGCTTGTCCCTGGTGATCCGACATCGTTGGCAAGAGCGACCGCGGCGGCAGCAGCCGTAAAAGCATGGGGCCTTGTAAATGTCGGTTTAATCGGGGCGGTTGGTGCGCTTCGTATCGGGCAGACGCTTTCCGGGACCGGCTCCGAGGGAGTAAACTATAGCTATGATTACAATGCCGGGTATTCGAGCAGTTCTACTACCGGAAGCAGCGCATCTGAGGAATCGGAAGAAACAACTTCTCGCGCCCTTGTCGTGAATATCCACAACTACGGGTATATCGGCGCGGACCCGGATAGTCTTGCCCGGACGCTTGTGCCGGCCATAAGAAAAGCAGAACGAGACGGAGTGTAAGCATTGCATGAGTCCTCACTGAGTACTCCGTGAGTGCTCAGGGGATAGGCCGACGGGCCGAAACGCCGGGGAACCCGTCCTCCCCGGCTCTCCCCCTAAAACTCAAATGCTTGGACGGGAGAAAGTAGGACGGGAGATTGTATCAATTCACAGACGAGTTTAGTCATACACACAGATTTCACTTCAGAAAAAAATACATCAAAAATTTCAACTGGGCGAGGCTGTCAACGGCTGCAGAGACTATCTATCCGGTATTAGCCTGTTATGCAAAAAAAAGTGGGATTGCTTTTCCGAGTGAAGAAACCATATCCGACCTTGCAGGGATCACGGCGAAGGTTGTCAGAAAAGGAATTAAAGACCTTGATGGCTTCCCCGGTTTCAGTTGGAGACCTTACACCACTAAAACAGGCCGACGGAGTAAAAAATTCTATTTCAAGCTTCCCGAATCTACCGAAACAGGGGAGACCTTCCCATTTTTCCAATATGTACTTGAATCGGGGTCATGGAGTGAACTCTTGCCGACGGCGCGAGCATTATATCCGGTAATGCGGTCTTTCGGGTTTTGGGATATCGAAAATTACATGGAGATTGAAGAGGACGAATATGAAGCAAGCGAATTTGATGAAATTTACCAAAACAGAAAATGGGATTTTTGCGAGGCCGAGAAAATAGTCATGGCGGAATATGCCGGAATAGACCGAACATCCATTGACGCAGCCTTAAAAAGTTTGAAACATTGTTGCCTTGTAGAACCGCTTCCAGACCGTCCAGGATGGAAGGTTTTTTTAAAATCCAACGGCATGATTTTCAAGAGAGATTTTCTTAATAAAAAGCGCGTGTCGAAAAAGTACCGATCATAGGTGGGAAAAAGTACCGGTGGCGTGTCGAAAAAGTACCGGTGGCGTGTCGAAAAAGTACCGACTAATAAGGTATTTGAATAAGGTATTTGAATAAGGTTTGAATAAGGGCGCATTGCGATAACTCGCAATCCGCTGGTGTTTCTTTTCTCTTTTTTTCTTTATCTGAAATTTACCAAACACAATCAGCTTGCGTGATCCTTTTTGCTCAAAATATGGTGAATGCCTGACCAGGGCCGCAAGGTCGAATGTTGATTTCGATTGCCGGAAGTGCAAGCGGCGGCATGATACGGTTGATATGGGCGAAATGGCTTTAGGCCTTCCCGGATGCTATCTTCTTCTATACGCGGTTTTCGATCCGGGAACATACCGGCGATATTTAAAAGAAAAGGAAATGATTGATGGAAAAATGCCCAAGGTTTGAAATATGCGATGCTCCGCTTTGCCCACTGGACCCGGATATACTCAGAAAGCAGAGATCGATTCAAAGGAGGCAGACGAAAACTTGGTTTAATCGTCCCGTGACCCATCAGCAGCTTTACGATGCCAGCCGTCCGAGGCAAATGACCGATGAGCAAAAAGCCGAAATAACCAAACGGCTGTCTGATTACCGCAAGAAAGCGGCATAGCGCAAAACGAAACCCGATGGTTAGGCGTTTCGTGACCTGAAATAAAAAAGGCATACTCAGATATAGGCCGTGGAAAACACGGCACGAAAAAGCTATTATATGGCTTCCATCGGCTTTTTGTCTCCAAATAAAACTGCTGATTTATGTTTCTCCGGTAAAGCTTCAATCTTCTTCACCGTTTCCGGCGCGATATACACCGTTTTCTGTTTGCGGGGCTTGCTGGTGGGCTGCTTCCGGCCTTTGGTGTCTGTGATCGTTTCGGGGACGTTTCTCATTTGAGAAACGTCTGTAAGAGCTCTCTGCACGGTATCTTTACTTACCGTCCCATCGGCTTTGGCAATTGCTTCAAGGGTCATGCCGGAAATCCCGCAAGGGACGAAACGAAACCCGATGGTGATTGAAAATAGCGCCCTATCGGGTCGAACCCATAGGAAGGTATGGGCAGGAAATTTTAAGCCGCAAAAACACCATAGCACGGCTGGACAAAACAGATAGCCCCCGGAGCGGTTAGACCCCAGGGGCCGAAGTGAAACATGTTGAAACAGTCAGTCTTTGCCGAAAGACTGATATGGTTATCGGCAAAAATCCGGGAAAACTTGAGTGCGAATTTTATCTTGACTTCGGTTCCGGCTGTGATATGAAAGAAACATCCTAAAATCACTTATCGTATGAGGCCGACGTTATGGCTATTTTTATTCCTTTAAAAATTAAAGACCGCTTTTGGTGTCAGGTATCCGCAAGGACCTGGACGGTTATAAGTGACCGTTAGGAACGCCAAAGGCGGTTTTTGTTTTTGGAGGTGACGCAATGAAAATCTTCAGCAGCAACGGCAAAAACGATCCCAAAACGGAGCCGGTCCTTGAATTTTATCTGCAAGGCGGGTTCATCTGCTATGAATCCCTGTTGAGCCACTTAAGGCGGACGGAGCGAGCCAGGGGCGATATCGAGTATTTGATTCACAGGAATATCGGCAGCGGCCTTGTTCGCGTGTATGCGCGGCGGGAGGTGACGCAATGAACGAAACCGCCGGATGGATATTTTTTTTGATAAGCGCCATGGGCCTGATGTTTTATGATTGGCAGATCATCAAACTGCTTGAAGAGGTGGACGCCCTGCGGGAAGATTTACAGAACGGAGGGGGTGCGAAATGATTCTATCGTATCAAGACATCTTCGACCGGGTTCCCGGAAGGGTTGAAATCGAAGCGGAGATCACGACCGGACATCCGGCCAGCAGTTACGGCCAGCCGGTTGTGGTGCTGGAAGACGGCGGGGCCTTGGATTTTACATCATGGGTTTGCATGAATTACCGGGTGGAAAAGGCTACCGAGCAGGAAAAAGAAGCATTGAAACGGCTTGGATTGCCGTTTTAAAAATGAAAGGAAGGTGACGTATGAGGCCGGATGACCCGCCATTGATGATTCTCTTCGACTTGTTATGGGCGGCTATGGCTTCACCGGAGGCTGAAATTTAAACGATCTAATGTTAAGGCAATGGTAAAAGGCCCGTGGCGGTTTCGGCTGTTACGGGCCTTTTTGTTCGCCTTTACCGTGAAACCCATCGGACGTTTGAGGAATACTGCAAGGAGAGGTGGGGAATGAGCCGCATTCATGCTCATCGGTTGATTGAGGGGGCGAAGGTAACGGAAATGTTACCAATTGGTAACAAACCCGCTACCGAATCCCAAGCCCGCCCCCTGACCAAGCTCCCACCTACGGAACAGGTGAATAAATGAATAACATTATTCTTTACCTTAAGAGTAAAGAAATATATTGACATCATATGTTGATATGTGATTTATTTACCTAAAAGGTAAAGATCAAATGGACGGAACCCTATGCTATGGAAGTTCAGTTTCGGACAAGCAAATTAAAAAAGCTATATCAGGATGAACGCGCAGCGAGAAAAGCCTATGGTAAGGAAGTTGCGAGGCGTTACATTGAGCGAATCAATATCATCAAAAATACCCGTTATATTGAGGAATTGCAGATTTTACCTGGATTACGATGCCATGAATTGAAGGGTAACCGCCAAGGGAAATGGTCCATAAAGCTGACCGGTTTTTATCGGCTGATTTTCACCCTAACTGGCGATCGATTAGAAATCGTTTGCATTGAGGAGGTGAGCAAACATTATGATGACTAACGTAAGAGAGATCCATTCTAATCTGGCCATTCCTCCAGGGGAATACCTGGAGGAGGTGCTTGACGAATTGGGCATGACCAAGGATGAACTGTCGAGGAGGATGGACCGACCAGCTGCTAAATTGAGTGCGATTTTTAAGGGTGATAAAGCCATCACCTCCGATACGGCACTACGGCTGGAAAAAGTCTTAGGGGTTCCAGCTCATATATGGACAGGGCTGGAAGCTGAGTATCGTCTAACTTTAGCCAGACAGGAGGACCTGCTGACAGAGGAGAGATTGAAAGAGGAAGTGGGTTTGGCTTCAGAGTACCCATATAAAGACCTGGTTGATGCTGGAGAGATTAAGAATTACACCCGAAAGGTGGATAGGGTTCAGGCCTTACAGGAATTTTTTGGGGTTTGGTCGCTAACACAAGTGCCTCATTTAAAGCGTTACGACGCCACTCGCTGGCGAATTGGAAAATCAAGCAAAGGTGAGCGAAAGCCAGAAGCGGTAGCAGCTTGGTTGCGAATGGGCGAACGCAGGGCTCAACGGTTGCAATGCGCTTCATTTAATGAGAAACACCTGCGGGCAACCCTTGGCGAATTGCGAGCGATGACTCTTAGCTCACCCGAGGATTTTTATGAACCACTCCATCAAAAACTTACAGACTGCGGAGTGGCTTTAATTATCTGCCCCCATTTTACCAAAACAAAAACGCATGGCGCCACATTCTGGTTGAGCCGCGAAAAGGCGGTGGTGATGATTACGATCAGGGGCAGTTGGGCGGACATCTTTTGGTTTAGTTTGTTTCATGAGATTGGGCATATCCTTCTTTTTCATAATCGGCAGGGCGTAATTTTAGAAAATGATGGTGAAGACAAACAAGAGAAGGAGGCCGACGATTTTGCCTCTTCTATACTTCTGCCATTAAAAGAATATAAGCCTTTTGTCCAAGAGGGAATGTTTTATCCCGAAAATATTCAAGGTTTTGCCAGAAAAATTGAGATAGATCCGGGCATTGTGGTTGGACGTTTGCAGCATGATGGTAAACTGCCTCAGAATTGGGGGAATAAATTGCGTTCTCGCTATGAGTGGGAGAATTGAGGTCACTGCGGGTCCTTCCGACACCGGGGCCTTACCTGCGGTGACGACGAGCGCGGGGTTCAGCCGTATTTAATTTTTTAATTGCGATGGAAAACCGGAATCCCAGGCCGAAAACGAGTTAACCGGGGCCGTATGATTCACGTTTTATGGGGTAAGAAATTAAAAGGCATACCTGAGTATAGGCCGGAAGCAGATCGTTCAATATACGCCAAATGGCTAAGCCGTTTTTGGCCAATAACGGCGAAACAGTTTGAATTTACGAAGATTCGTTGCAGAAAGGCGGGATTGTCCCGCTTTTTTGCTTTTGGCGGAAAAAATCATCAGGCAGGTAAGAACTG
>JAHDSC010000091.1 GCA_018432925.1 Desulfobacterales bacterium
AAGCGATACCAGCGCGGTGAGCATGGTTACACCGGCTGAAGGCCCGTCTTTTGGAATGGCACCAGCCGGAACGTGGATATGAATATCATGGGTTTCAAAAAAAGCTTCATCAATGCCGAGGGCAGTCGCATTGGCCCGAACAAAGCTCAAAGCGGCTGTCGCCGATTCCTTCATGACTTCTCCCAGTTGTCCGGTCATGGTAAGCCCTTTTTTTCCTTTCATCGCCGTGGCTTCGACAAAAAGCAGTTCTCCGCCCGCCTCTGTCCATGCGAGGCCCATGGCAACACCGGGTGTTGAAATCCTTTCGCTTACCTCAAGGTGCCAGCGAATCGGACCGAGATATTCTGAAATATTTTCCATCTTAATTCGCACGGATGTTGATTCACCCTCCGCAATCTTCGTTGCGACTCCTCGGCAGATGCTCGCGATTTCTCGTTCCAGATTTCGGAGGCCGGCCTCCCGTGTATAACCTGAAATAATATGTTTTATGGAGCCTTTTGTAAATTTCAATTGATTCGGCTTTAGGCCATGGGCTTCTATCTGGCGGGGAATAAGGAATCGGCTTGCGATTTTGATCTTTTCATCTTCGGTATAACCGAGAAGCTTCAGCACCTCCATTCTGTCTCTCAAGGCAGGCGGAATCGTGTCAAGAATATTGGCGGTTGTAATGAACATAACCATAGACAAGTCAAAAGGAACATCCAGGTAATGATCCGAGAAAGAGTAGTTTTGTTCCGGATCGAGTACCTCCAGAAGCGCAGATGAAGGATCACCTCGAAAATCACTTCCGACCTTGTCGATTTCATCCAGCATAAAAACCGGGTTGTTGGTTCCAGCCCGACGGATTCCCTGAATTATACGGCCTGGAAGTGCTCCCACATAGGTACGTCGATGCCCCCTGATTTCGGCTTCATCCCTTACACCTCCCAACGAAATGCGAATAAATTTGCGCCCCAAAGCCCTGGCAATGGAATGCCCCAGGGATGTCTTCCCTGTTCCGGGGGGGCCTGCAAAGCATAGGATAGGGCCTTTGGATTCGGGTTTTAGTTTTCGCACAGCCAGATATTCAAGGATGCGTTTCTTGGCACTTTCCAGACCATAGTGATCTTCATCCAAAACTTTTCTTGCTTTCTTAATGTCTACAATATCTTTTGTGCTTTCATTCCAGGGAAGAGTAATCAGCCAGTCAAGATAGGTTAGGGTGACCGTGTACTCGGCAGAGGAGGGATTCATACGGGAGAGACGGGCAATTTCACGCTCCGCCTCTTTTCGAGCTTCTTCCGGAAGCTTCTTTTCTTCTATTTTCGCGCGGTATTCTTCAACTTCAAGGATTGTCTCATCCTTTTCGCCCAGTTCCTCCTTGATGGCTTTCAGCTGCTGACGAAGATAATATTCTCTCTGAGTTTTTTCGACTTCCCCCTTTACTTGGGTCTGTATTTTGTTCCCCAGTTCGAGAATTTCGACCTGATAGCTTGCCAGCCGGTTAACTTCTTTTAGTCGGTTTTTTAAATCATCGATTTCCAGAACTTTCTGTTTTTCCTGAACCGTTATATTCATGGAAGAAGCAACCAAGTTGGCCAGCAAGCCGGGGTCTTGTAATGATTTCGCCATGTTTGCGATATCTTGAGGCAAACCCGAAGACAATTCAACAATCCGATTAAAGTGGCGAACGATGTTGGAAACCAAGGCTTCAATTTCTTTGCCTCTTTTTCCTATGTCCGTCAGATGCTCAACCCGGGCTTGGGGATAAGGCTTTCCGCCTAAAAAATTTTTGACTCGGAATCTCTCTAAACCTTGCACCATCAACTGGGCTTTGTTTTCTTCCAGTTTTGCCATTTTGAGAATCAATGCGCTCGTACCGACTTTGTAAAGGTTATCGTACGGATAAACGCTTTTTTCATCGGGCTTTCTAGATAAAAGCAGTCCAAGGATACGATCCCTGCTCATCGCTTCGTCTATCAGTTGTATGGACTCTATCTGCACAACAAGCAGGGGCAAAACCATCTTTGGGAAAAAAACGGTATCGAAAAGAGGCAGAATGGGAAGAATTTCCGGCAAATTTTCAGTGTTTACTTCAGAGGATCGTTGCTGCTCCGCCATGATTATCTCCAAAAATCCGTCTCCGAAAATATCGACTGAAAGCCGGATCTAATTAAACCTGCAGGCACTGGTGACCCGGATCGGTATTAAGGAGGTTATCCGCTCGAGATCGGGATCTTATAAGAGTTGCCCGCCCGAAGTTTCGATAGACGAACTTGCAGCAAGCCGTCCAGGTATGATGCGTTCACGTTATCCATGTCGATGGGGGATGGAAAAAACAGGATGCGTTCAAAGCTGCCGTATCGGATTTCTGCAAGTCGATAGGTTGAATTTTCTGCACGAGGAATTTCGTTACGGCGCCCATAAATTTTCATAGCTTTGCTGTTAATTTCCAATTCTAAATTTTCCTCATCGATCCCGGCAATTTCAACCAGGACAATGATTTCATGGGGGGTTTCATAGATGTCCATTTGAGGTTCCCAATTCCGCTCGGAAAGAACAAATGTGGGGTTGATCAATCGGAATAAATCTTGAATTGTTTTTCCGAATTTGGACCCTATTTGATTAAAATTTTCGCTGAATCTTATTTTGATATAACCCATTTCCAGCTCCCGGCCCCAAAAACCAGTCTCCTTTTTGCTTCTATGATATTCTTATTGTGAAAAAATATCATCGGATCAAAGATTTGTAAAGGCAAGAAATTGCCGGAAGCACGGCCTCTTGGATTGGGTTATGGATCCGGCCTGCAAGGTCGACGCCCGGAATAATGATTTTCCCCTGCGGAGACATGAATCATAACCAGTGCTATTAAAACGACATGATCATTTCCTTGCCACAGCATTAGAATTTGCGTTTTATAGATAAATACCGTAAAAAAATCGATATGAATACAGATCGTGCAGGTATTGTTAGATTTGTCATCCGATCCCAGTACTTTCTCTATTTCGGCGTACTGGGTATCTTTATTCCTTATTTTAATTTGTACTGTTATCACCTCGGTTTCAACGGCTTCCAAATCGGTATCCTCTCGTCGATAAGATCATTCGCACTGGTTTTGTTCCCCTTATTTTGGGGGATCATGGCGGATCGATTTCATATTAGACGGCCTTTATATATTCTATGTAACTTTATCAGCTCCGCAATCTGGATTTCATATCTTCATACCATTAATTTCTGGGCAATGGTTGCCATTACCTTTTTCTATGGAATATTTTATGCGCCGATCATACCTTTCTTAGAAGCCTTTACAATGGATATATTGAATGAAAACAAAAATATCTATGGAAGAATCCGGGCTTGGGGCTCAATCAGTTTTATTCTGGTTGTATTGCTGGTTGGAAAGATGATGGATGTTTATTCGATCCGTTTGATACTCGTGGGCATATTTGTTGGGTCCTGCGTGCAAGCGATTCTTTCGACCGGCATTCCAAAAATATCAATTCCCAGAAAAGAACCCTTTGTTGCGAAAAAAAAAGCTTTATTTAACACTCGCGTCGTCGTCTTTCTTTTTTGTGGCTTTTTAATGCTGTTCAGTCATGGAACATATTATGGATTTTATTCAATCCATTTAGAAAATCTTGGTTATGGAAATACATTTATTGGAATTGCATGGGCCATGGCATCCATTGCTGAAATCTTGGTAATGATAAATTCCGATCGAATTTTCAAACAATTTTCTCTTGAAAATGTCTTGGCTTTTTCATTTCTCGTGGCAGCCATCCGTTGGTTTGCGCTTTTTTATGTTACATCTCCCGTTGCGATTCTGCTTTTACAGATTTTCCATTCGGTTACCTACGGGACATTCCATATGGCCAGCATTCTATATATGGATCTATTAACCCCGGAAAAAGCCAAGACTTTGGGTCAGGCCTTAAACAATGCTTTGACTTACGGGCTTGGAATGATGGTTGGATTCTTAATAAACGGTTACTTATATGAAAGCATGGGTTCTTCCGCATTGTTCATGATGAGCTGCCTCATAGCCCTTGCCGGAGGCGGCCTTCTTAAAGGATTTCAAATTTTTAATTGCAGGCTCGGAGAAGGGCTTCACGCGAAGATTGAAAACAGAATAGACGGGAATTCCTGAGGTATACAGCGATCCGGTACACGATATTCTCAAAATTTTTATGATGATCCGGATCGGTTGAGTGTCAGAAGAATTATGATGGCATATAAGGGATTCCGCAAGGTTGTTTTTTATCTTGACTTCAAATTTTATTCTATTGTAATTTTCCAATAAGGCTCATAAAAAAACAATCAGTCATTTATACCTTCACTTTCTGTTGGTGCTCATACCCCATTATCAAGAATCATACCATGATGCTGACCAAAAGAGACCTTTGAAATCGGCTCAATTTTTTTCAAGTTCAAGCAGGACAACAATTTTTACCATCCGAATACATTGAGAATTTTCTGGCGTTAAAAAATTTTTCTTCTGATGCCGAAAGTGGGTGAAAGGAAGACGGTGCAGATAGGTTTCTAAAAATTATCATGCTTCCGTTTTTATTTTGTGTCATCCATCCATTTTGCGCATTAAAAGCTCAGCGCCTACTCTTCCGATCAATCGATTTCTTGTTTGAAGATCTTGAGTCCTTCGTAAGCCGATTGAGCAGTCTGTTGCAGGCATCGAGTTGTTCGGAGTGGGTCCAATGAAGAAGTTGTGTTTCAATCTCATTGTATGACTGCCTAACAATCCACGTTTATGGAAAAAGCTGAAAAATGCATTCTAACGAAAGGAGGCAAAAATGTTTGACAGTGTTTACAAAGTAATCGAACTAGTTGGAACAAGTGACAAATCCTGGGAGGACGCCGCGAAACAAGTGGTGGCGACCGCGGGCAAGACGCTTAAAGACTTAAGAATTGCTGAAATTGTTCAGCAGGACATGAAAATTGAAAATGGGAAGGTTGTGGCATATCGTACAAAGGTTAGGTTGTCGTTTAAATTTGAAAAGGAGTAATCCGGAGATCATTTTCCGAGGGCAGGGCCATTTGCAGCCCTGCCTTTCTTACATTATTTCAAATGCATATAGGGAGCGAATTACATGAACACCAGAAAGGCTCTTTTTGCCGGCAGTTGGTATCCTGACAACGCTGCCGGATGTGAGAAAGAAATAAAAAAATATCTCAAAGACAAGAATGTAAAAACTCCGGTTAAAAAAAACCTGATCGGAGGGATTGTTCCGCATGCCGGATGGTATTTTTCAGGCAGTATTGCATGCAACGTAATCCATTGCCTGAAGGGGGACGCCGCTCCGGATGTTTTTGTTATTTTCGGAATGCACCTTCATCCGGGCTCATCACGCTACATCATGACCGAAGGAGCATGGGAAACCCCCCTGGGTAAGATTCAAATCGAAACCAGTCTCGCCGCGGAGCTTGCAAAAAAATTCACATTCAGGATTGAAACCGCTGAAAATTTTACCCAAGACAATACCATCGAGCTTCAACTTCCTTTCATAAAGTATTTTTTTAAAGACGTAAAAATCGTTCCCATTGGTGTGCCGCCGGTGAAGGCTTCTCTGGAAATCGGAAAAACCGCTGCAGAAATTTCAGCAAGGATGGGCCTTCGCATGAAAGTTTTGGGATCAACAGACTTGACACATTACGGATGGAACTACGGATTTACACCGAAAGGGACCGGTCGGAGCGCCTTGGATTGGGTCCGGAATGAAAATGATCGCAGGATCATTGACGCCATGGTCTCTATGGACCCGGAAAGAGTTATCGATGAAGCCATTTCATCCGGCAATGCCTGCTGCGCAGGCGCTGCGGCCACCGCTATTGCAACAGGGATTCAGCTTGGTGCAGAAAAGGGAGAATCGATATCCTATTCCACAAG
Organism: Desulfobacterales bacterium; assembly: GCA_018432925.1. Classification (GTDB taxonomy): domain Bacteria; phylum Desulfobacterota; class Desulfobacteria; order Desulfobacterales; family JAHDSC01; genus JAHDSC01. Next base: position 5,879 of record JAHDSC010000091.1, read on the forward strand.
TCATGACAAAAGCCCCGGTGATAGCTTTGTAGGATATGTCGGAATTGTTTTCTAAAATCCGGATTAAGATTCTAATTTTTCAGTTTGACCGAATTATGCCGGGATCGTTCCCTTCCAAAGACTATTTTTTGATCCTTTTCCAAAACGACCGAATCATAAACTTGTATATGAGTCAGGCCGGGAATCCCCCCCCTCAATGGTTTAGTTTGAACATTTCATGAATCACACGGATTAGCATTTTCAAGTGGTTAATTTCCAGCCAATTCATCCGATCGTTTTCATCCATCACCTTCCTCATTGTAAAGTCTCTTTGAAAAGTTCCGATAACTACCTTTATGAGAAGATGAAACTTCCGATGTGAAACGAGTTGCCAATCATAAATGACCCCTTTGGGTCGTATCGGCTTGCTCACGGGTTTTAGACTCCGGCCACACAGCCAGTATGCCGGAATCTAATGTCCTTGTGCGGCCTTGACTCATGCTGAAATTGTTCATTTAAGAACAAGAAACATATGTTGTGCCCCTTTTTAATCGTAGATGCACACAAAACTGGTAGACGCGAATCCTCCGGGCAGTGAAAGAATTATACATCAAGGAAAATCTGTCCGCCGCTCATTGGAAGGAAAAATTAAAGGCCTTATTTATCATGCATCTTAAAGGTAACCTGGAAACCTCTTTTCTTGCCAGTATCCTGCAACTATTGTGCAATGACCAAAAAACCGGCATCCTGCAATTGAACAATAATGATGAGGAAGTCCGGATATTTCTACAAGACGGGAAAATCATATATGCTACCGGATCACGAAGAGAAACCCGCATGGGACACATTTTGCGAAACGAAGGGCACCTTACGTCTCAACAACTTCTTGAAGGCTTGGATCTATCGGAAAAAAGCGGTCAGGCATTAGGAAAAATATTAGTGAACAAGGGATGGATTTCAAGAGAAATATTAAAAAGGGTGATCTGTAAGCAGGCGGAGGAATTTATATTCAATGCCTTTCTGTGGCAAAAAGGAACATTCGAATATAAAGATGCCGAACTCAATTTAAAAAAAATGGTGATTACGCCCCTGAACGCGATGAATATCATTCTAGAGGCATCCCGGCGTATCGATGAAATGTCAATTCTGGCTGAGCGTATTAGTAGTGATCAGCTGACTTTTAAAATATCCGAAGGGATTGCAGATAAAAAAGAAGTTAAAATCAATGCAAATGAATGGCGGATTCTTTCACTCATAGATGGTCGGAGAACCGTCAGGCAATTAATCGACGAAAGCGGTTTTGATGATTTCACCGCTTACAAGGTATTATATTCTTTCGTTTCTTCCGGGTTTATTCAAGAGATTATCGGTGGTATTCAGTCTGCCGATAAAAATAATCCTGATCTATTTTATGCCACCATAAAAATATATGATGATATTCTGAAAATTCTGATAAAGGATCTTGAAACCGAGCTCGGCAAGTGGCCGTTTACAATCATTGATCCAAACGCCTCAGAGGTGGATGTTCCGGAAAAAGAGGCAATCGGAAGATTTCGCGATTGCGAGTTCCGCAAATGGATATTTTCAATAATTGCTGAATGCAAATCGGCTCTGTCCCCTCCGTCTCAAACTCTACTGGAAGACTATCAGCCGAACAATCCTCTTACCGAAAATAACCGCGACATTTTAAGTTTCATGAAAAGTTTCAAAAATTTTGATGAAGGCCGAGTCCATATCAAAAATGGTTTTAACGAATTTGTTGAAAACGTTTTTCGAAAGACCGCGGATATCCTTGGTGTACATCCGACCCGAAAAATGATGGAAAAAATCGAAAAAGTGCTTCATCATCTCCGCACAGATCGAAAAGATTCATATAAAAATAGCGATATTTTGGAGGCCGTGGAACAGATCATAGAAAAAATAGAAATGCAGATAATAATGGACAAGAAACGATCAGATGCCGAGAGCGGAATATTTGCGATATCACCAGAAACAAATCACCCGATTGAATAATTTCCCCTTATTTTGCCCCTTCCTCTATCATGTGCCTTGACGTTGATTTTGGTTGTAAAGTCTCTTCACATAAGCCACATCTCGTTACATTTTAATATCAGAATTAACAGAACATCCGGATAGACTATAGCCACCTTTTTGGGAGCAACCGAATGCTTTCGGGATGTTAAAGTTTTTTTCAAGAATGACGATATCAAATCTATCTGGAACTTCAATGGCATAATGAATTTTTGTGATAAAAACAGGAGGTTTTGTAACCACTTCCGAGGAATATCACCCTTTCAGCGGTAGATATCTTATGACTGACTTTAGTAAAAAATATAGGGACGTATGAACGAAACCCGGCATGAAAAATTTGAATTAGGCATATCTGATGAGGCACTTGTAAAATTGGAGTCTGATGCGCAATCAGGAAATACTGAAATACATCCGGAAGAGGCGAATCATCTGATTGTCATGAAAATAGAAGAGGTTCTGGAACAACTGAATCGTCTTCACAAAGAATTCCAAGGCAAATTAAAGTACGATGCTCACAAAGAAAGAATCATTGATCATCTGCATCAAGAACTTCAGGCATATAAAAACGATATCGTCAAAAAACATGTGCAATCTCTAATCATGGATTTGATAAAGATCATCGATGATGCCAGAAAATTTACAGAGCATTATCGAACGAAAGAACCGTCTTTAGAAGATATAGCGAAACTGCTCGATTTCTTGGATCATATACCTTCGGATCTGGAGGATATATTGCTCTGGCAAGGAATCAAATCCTTTGCCGGTGGTGAATCTGCTTTTGATCCTTGCCGTCAGAAAGTTTTGAAAAAGATTGAAACAATAGACAAGGCTAAAGATAAAACCATAGCCGAAAGCCTTCGTCCCGGCTACGAATGGGACGGGAAAGTGGTCCGTCCCGAGATGGTATCAATCTATTTATACACGGAAACCGGTGAATCGCAACAGCGAGTGCAATCCAAGTAGCTTACCGATGTGTCAGTGAGCGAATCTATCAATCGATAAATCTTCTCTATAGTCAAAAATGCCGTACAGCATGCAGATGAAAGATTCAATCTGAAACGAGGAATGCTTATGAGTGAGAATCTGGAAAAAATTTTTGGAATTGATCTTGGAACGACTTATTCATCAATCTCCTATGTCGATGAATTCGGTAAAGCACTGATTGTACCCAATGCTGAAAACCAGCGCATAACACCTTCCGTTGTTTTTTTTGATGGAGGAAATATTGTAGTTGGTGATGTGGCCAAAGAAAGTGCAAAACTTTACCCCAATGAAGTGGTAAGTTTTGTAAAGCGGTCAATGGGCGAATCCGATTTTTTCTTTGAACATGACTCCAAGGAATATCGAGCAGAGGAGATTTCTAGCTATATCATTAAAAAACTCGTGCAGGACGCGGAACAATACCTTAATGAAAAAATTACGGATTTAGTGATCACTTGTCCTGCTTACTTTGGGATTAATGAACGTGAAGCAACGCGGATGGCCGGGGAAATTGCAGGCTACAATGTCCGCCAAATCATAAACGAGCCAACCGCGGCTGCGATTGCTTATGGAAACGTGGATTCTCCGGGCAATCGGGTTGTTCTCGTTTACGACCTGGGAGGTGGGACCTTTGATATCACCATGATCGAAATCCGACCCGATGCCGTCGAGGTTATCTGCACGGGCGGCGACCATAATTTGGGAGGAAAAGATTGGGATGATCGCATCGTGTCAACCCTGGTGCAAGAATTCCAAAATGCCACCGGAACCAACGAAGACATTCTGGAAGACGCCGATACCTGCCAAGATTTGCAGCTTTCTGCTGAAAAAGCAAAAAAAATGCTGACACAGAGAGAAAAAACACCGATTTCAATAACTCATGGCGGAGAAAGGGTCAAAGTAGAACTGACGAGACAAAAATTTGAGGAAATTACTCAGGATTTAATTGAGAGAACCATTGTATTAACACATGAAATGTTGGAACAGGCCAAAGAAAAGGGTTACAAAAAATTTGATGAGATCATATTGGTTGGGGGTTCCACGCGCATGCCTCGTGTCGCAGAACGGATTCAACAGGAGTTTTCCCTCAATCCTAAATTATTTGAGCCTGATGAGGCTGTGGCAAAAGGGGCCGCAATTTACGGATGGAAACTATCCCTTAATGATGGATTAATAAAACGAATCGCAAAAAAAACCAGCAAAAGCATAGATGAAATTTACGATTCTTTCGAATCGACGCCTGAAGAGGTTTTGAAAGAAGCGGTACAGGAGATGGCTGACGATACCGGCTGCGCTCTGCCGGCACTGGAGCGCTCAATGGTTAATATCAAAGATGTGGCAAGTAAAAGCTTCGGAGTCGTTGTGAGAAATCGGGACAATGAAGAACTCATCTTCAACCTGATCCGGAGAAACACCACCATTCCCGTTGACACGAAGAAAACCTTTTATACGGCGGTTGATAATCAAAAAACGGTTCTCATCCGCATCATGGAAAATGAAACAACCGAAAAAACCCTTCCCGCCCAGAATGCCATCGAAATCGGAACGGCAGTGCTTCATCTTCCTTCCGGTCTGCCGGTTGATCTGCCGATTGAGATATCTTTCAAACTGAACAACGAGGGTCGTCTGCAGATAACCGCTGTTGAGTCAAGCGCATCACGTAGCGTGGAGGTCGCCGTTGAAACCCGTGCCGTCATCCAAGGTGAAGAACTTGAAGAGGCGAAAGCTCGATGCCAGAGCATTGTTGTTCACTGAAGCATGAAAGAAGTTGATGCGTCTTTTTTTCATCCCTCCCGAGCATAGATAGACTTGCGTCGATGAATTCATAATTTCCAATATCGAGTCCGGAATAATATAATAAGGGCAAGGACATTCTTAAAAAATTCTGGAAATAGGCACGCCTTCGGACCAGATCGTCGTCGGTATAATAAAAAACTGCATCAAAGCTCTTGCCGGCGCTTTAAACACGTGCGACGTTATATTTTGAGATAGAATTATATGGAGAGGAAAAATTTTTACCTGCTTCTCGGACTTTCCTTGGATCCGCCGGAAACGGACCCTCAAAAAATCGAGCAAGCCCTGAAAAAAAAACAAGTCGAGTGGAGTCGCTACCGCAATCATCCCACCAAGGCCATTCTTGCAAAGCAATATATCGGTTTAATTCCTGAAATCCGTAAGGTCATGTTCGATCCTCGTCTCCGGGAAGTCGAAGCCGCTGAAGCAACAAAACTCTTTAGAGATAAGGAAAAGAAAAAATTTGCGAGAATCGACAGGCATCTTGAAATCCATATGAGCAAGGGATTCATTACCGATGAAGAAATTGCCAAACTCGCCGAGATGCATTCCGTTGGAGAAAGCGAAATCCACAATCGGATTAAGATTAAAAAAGAAGAAAAATTTTCCGAAATCGACACGCAACTCGGAATCCGCATGAGCAAGGGGTTCATCACCGAGGCGGAAATCGACAAGCTTTCCAAGCGGTACTCCATAAGCTCGAATGAAATCCGTACCCGGGTGAAATGTCCCATCAGAAAGGAAGGAAAAGGACAAACCGGTAAACCCAAGAAACTCGACAAATCAATCGAGAAGGTCATCAATGATAATTTGAAAATTATAAATAAATCATCCCTTTATAATTTTCTTGATCTCTCGCCGAGTTCCAGCCTTGAAATACTTCAAAAAAAAGCCAGGGAAGAAGAAACAAAATTTCTGAAAATCGGAAAGAAAGATGCGATTGTTACGGCCGGCGAGGCATTAGCTGGGCATTGCATCGCAATATTTAAAACGGAAGAGAGTCGAAATGCTTATGACGTCAGCAGGGCCCGTTCAAATTTGTCTCAGCTTGACACCGATATAGATGTCGCCGGAATGGATGGAAAAATCCGGGCGGAATATTTCGATATTCTCGTTAAAAGCGCAGTCGATTTCGGTATGGACCAAGAAGAGGCGGCAGAATATATTGAAGATTATTGTCACAAAAAGAATTGGAACATAGAAAAGAAACAGCAAAAAAAACGCTTCCGGATTCCTCTTGCCGCAGCGCTTGCAGGAATTCTTGCAATCATCCTTGTCGTTGGGGTTTTCTCATGGTTGATAAAGGCACATCAAGATAAAAAAGAATACAAAAAGCTTCTGGTAAATGTCCATAATCAAAAGATGCCGGAAGAAAAAGTAATCATACTAAAAGATTTTTTGGATTCCCATAAGAAAAATAACTATGCTTCAGCGGCAGAAAAGATTTTGAGAGAAATCCAAAGCGTTATTGAAAATCAGGAATTTGAAACCCTTGCAAAAAATGCGGATGCGTTGCTGGACAATCAGAATTATGAAAAAGCGGCAACGCTTTACAGAGCGCATCTGTCAAAATACCCGGACGGTATTCATGCCGAGGAGGCTAAGAAAAAAATTGCAGCGATATTTTCCTTGGTTGATGATGCAGCATATGAAGGGATCAAACAGGTTTTTGAGCGTGATTGCGAAAAAAGAATATCTGCTTATATCGGGTACTTGAATGAATTTCCACGAGGCAGACATCGAGAGGAAGTCCGGAAACTCATCTTGAGCATGAGTGAAGAATATTATATCCTGATTAAAAAAAAAATAGGCTTTCATACCCAGCAGGAAAATTGGGAAAAATGCATCCAGTTTTGCGATCAGTTTATCGATGTGTACGAGGGACACGCGCGAGCGGATGAATTAAAAAATTTGCGGGATTCTTTCCAAAAAAACCTGCGGGATCAGAGAATTTTCTCCCATTTGGCAGACGAAGCAAAACTCAAAGGAACCGATTATGCAGCCGCTAAGCAGATATATTTGGATTACTTGAGAGCCTATCCGGATACCTCCGTTAAAGATAAGATCGAGAATGAATTAACCCGGCTTGATGAAATACGGGAAATAAACAGGCGGCAACAAGAAAAAGACAAAATCCGGGCGCTGTTAAGAAACTCCGGTCAGAGATTTGTAGAAAAAGAAGACAGCGTAATTATTGATAAAAAAACCGGTTTGATGTGGTGTCTACTGGATTCGGACTCGGATTTGGGAGAGGGTTTGAACTATGAATCTTCTATTCAGTATGTAAAGAATTTAACTGTCGGAGGATATCGAGACTGGCGCTTGCCAACCGTTAGTGAATTGGTGAAGATTTATAAAACCCCTCCCTTCTTCCCTTCCGTTCAGCCAAAATGGTATTGGACTTCTAAAAGCTATTCTCGTTATGCAGATGGTTGGAGTAAGGTCATCGATATCGTGACAAATAAAGAAGAAACTGCATGGACGAAAGAACAGGCAGACTCTAAGCAATTCGGCACGGTTCGCGCAGTGAGGCCTTAATAGGAGGAACGACGGAGGAGAAGTCTGTTGCAAACAGATTAGCTTCGCATTCAACGCGACACAAGCGCATTTGTTCAGGTAATGGGGATCGATGAAACAGAAAAAAAACCATCAAGCTCGCCCGAAAGATTAAACTTGACCGGCAATTGCTTTTTTTTTATTTTGCCGATTTTGAACAATAAAAATTGTTAATTACACCTTTTTAACAATCGGATAAAATCGGCGAAAAACAAAATGAAGGATAAACCGAGTCCGTGCGAGATTAGAGAACCGGAAACAAAATCACCGGCCTGGATCATAAAGTGGGGAATTGCCATTCGACCATTTTCACTTCCGGCCTCAACAATGCCCGTCCTCTTTGGTTCCGTACTGGCTTTGACGATCGGAAATGTGCCGCTTGATTATCCTTTATTTCTATCAACGTTTTTGGGAATGATAATACTCCACGCCGGAGCCAATCTGCTGAATGATGTCTGGGATTACAGAAAAGGAATCGACAAACAGGTTAATCCGGCCAGTGGAGCAGTTGTTAGAAAATGGATCAGTATCCGAGAGGCCTCGGTTGCGGGTTGCTTGTTTTTAGGAATCGGATCTATGTTGGGCCTGTTTATTTTCGCACGGGTCGGTTTTTCCATACTCTGGATAGGGATAATCGGAGTAACCACAGGCATTTTTTATACTTGGGGTCCTTTTCCGCTGAAGTATAACGCGTTAGGCGATTTGGCCGTATTTCTTACCTTCGGTGTTCTCGGCGCCTTGGGGTCTTGGATAGTACAGACCGGTTCCTTTTCCTGGGTGCCGATTATATGGGCTGTGCCGATGTCTCTCCTTGTGGTAGGAATTCTTCACGCAAACAATTGGCGAGACATTCGATATGACAAGAACGGCGGAATCCGCACCATGGCCGGTCTGTTGGGAGAGCGCAGATCCGAATACTATTATTCATTCCTTATATTTGGACCTTTCGCTTTAATTGTTGCCCTGGTCTTTTTTGCACCCATTCTCGGCATCCGTCCCGAAATGCCTTCGACGTTTCTTCTTGTTTTTTTAACGTTGCCGCTGGCCTTTAAAATCAAAAAAAGAGGCAAGTTTCGGCAAAAAAAAGAGTTCCTTGCCCTTGACGCCGCTACCGCTAAACTCAATCTTCTGTTCGGTCTTTTATGTGTCGCCGCACTTTGTCTCGATTCAATTATCAAATCATTCGTGAGCTGAACCGTGCTTGGTTACACCCATATCGTGTGTTTGCTGTCAACCCAAAATCGTTTCCATAACGGATGGATTGTTTGGTTCGGTTGGCTACCGGAATAAATATAGAAGCGGCAGATAGTGATGCCGGATTCGCTGGAACGCTTGGCGGATCACCAGCGAAATAGACGTTTACATTTTTAGATAATCTATGCTAATAAAATTAGCTACTTGTCTAAAAAACATGCTTCAGGCCGCTCCATTTAAAGTATTAATCACACGAAAGGCCATTTGAAATATGATCACAAAAGAACCTTCGCTTCCCCCGAATTTTATTCGCAACATCATTGAAGAAGACCTAAAAACAAATAAATACGAGGGCCGGGTTGCAACCCGGTTTCCCCCTGAGCCGAATGGATACTTACATATCGGTCACGCCAAATCCATTTGTCTCAACTTCGGCCTCGCCGTTGAGTATGAGGGAACCTGTAACTTACGTTTTGATGACACCAACCCGAGCAAGGAAGAGTCCGAATACGTTCAATCCATTCAAAATGATGTTCGATGGCTCGGGTTCGATTGGAAAGATCGGCTTTTCTATGCATCAGACTATTTTGAGCAACTGTATGCGTATGCGGTTCAGTTGATTCAGATTGACAAAGCATATGTGGACGACCTGAGCGCTGAGGAAATCAGAGAATATCGGGGAACCATGACCCAGCAGGGAAAGAACAGCCCATACCGAACGAGATCCGTCGATGAGAATCTGGATTTGTTTCGCAGAATGCGTGAAGGAGAATTCGAGAACGGTTCTCGAGTACTTCGAGCAAAAATTGATATGGCTTCGCCCAATTTAAATATGCGGGATCCGGTCATGTACCGCATTTTACGTTCTATCCATCATCGAACCGATGACAGATGGTGCATTTATCCGATGTATGATTTTGCCCATTGTATTTCCGATTCCATTGAGGGAATCACTCACTCGATCTGCACCCTGGAGTTTGAAGATCATCGCCCTTTATACGACTGGTTTCTCGACGAATTAAAAGTGTACCATCCGCAACAGATCGAATTTGCCCGTCTCAATCTCAGTTATACTGTCATGAGCAAGCGAAAACTGAGGGAATTAGTGGAACAGGGATACGTTGCCGGGTGGGACGATCCACGGATGCCTACCATATCGGGCATTCGCAAACGTGGCTACACGCCGGAGTCCGTCAGAAACTTTTGTGAACGTATCGGAGTGGCCAGGAGAGATAGCATGGTCGATATGGCCCTGCTCGAGTATTGCATTCGTGAAGATTTGAACCTGAGAGCGCCACGGGTGATGGCGGTTTTGCATCCTCTTAAGGTGGTCATTGAGAACTATCCGGAAGACCGGGTAGAGGAACTCGAGGCGGTGAACAATCCGGAAGACCCCGGTATGGGGTCGCGGAAAGTTCCTTTTTCTCGAGTAATCTATATCGAGCGGGAGGATTTTCGTGAGGATGCTCCGAAAAAGTTTTATCGCTTGGCACCCGGATGCGAAGTGCGCTTACGTTATGGATACTATATCAAATGCGAAAAGGTGGTCAAAGATGAACAAACCGGGGAAGTGATTGAGCTGAGGTGCTCTTATGACCCGGAAACGCGGGGCGGTTGGGCCGCTGACGGACGCAAGGTCAAGGGAACGCTGCATTGGGTTTCGGCGGCTCATTCAATTCCCGCACAAGTCCGCTTATATGATCGACTTTTCGTGAAAGCAAACCCGGTAGAAGAAAAAAGCGATGTTGATTTCAAATCATATATCAATCCGAATTCCCTGGAAATTCTCGAATCCTGCCGGGTTGAGCCCAGCCTGAACAATGCGACCAGCGGAAACCGGTACCAGTTTGAAAGGCTTGGTTATTTCTGCGTGGATTCCATGGATTCACGCAAAGGACAGCCTGTGTTTAATCGAATCGTCACGCTTCGGGATACATGGGCCAAAATCGAGCAGAAGGAAAAGATGTAAGGGAATGCGAATCAATCAAAAAAGGCTTCATTTATGGAAAACACGAAATGAAACCCTTATATTTTTATGGCTGGGAGACCAGGATTCGAACCTGGGTTGACGGAGTCAGAGTCCGTAGTCCTGCCGCTGGACGATCTCCCATTAAAATTAAGTGATTACCTTTATATTAAAGCTTACAAGGAGTCAATAAAAAATCATAGGTCTGATTGGCCTGTAATGAATTCCACCGCTCGTTTCAGCCGTGCCTGGGTTCGCTTTTTGCCTAACGCATGAATCATTTCAAAAATACCCGGGCTGACGGTTTTCCCTGTGAGCGCCACCCGAACCGGCTGCGCTATCTTGCCCAGTTTAAGCCCGGTTTGCTCCATGATCTTTATAAATGCGTTCTCTAAATTTTTTTCACTTAAATGCTCAAGCGAATTCAGCTCCATCAGCAGCAGGTTTAAAGGCTCAAGAACAGATGGTGTGAGAAATTTTTTTGCTGCTGTTTCCTCATATTCGATCTCTTCCTGAAAATAGAACATGGCTCCTTCTGCCATTTCTTGAAGAGTTTTACTCCGGGTCGCAAGGGTCTCGATGATACTTTCAATATAAGGCCCTTCTTCGGCATTAAGATTCCTTTCTCTTAAAAACGGAAGCAAGTGCCTGGCAAGTTTTCCGGGTGGCGTTGCTTTTATATGATCCGCGTTTAAGGCGAGAAGTTTTTCCATGTTAAAGATTCCAGCAGACCGGCCGATGTTTTCCAAGGAAAATTTTTCAATGAGTTCATCTTTCGAAAAAAATTCCTGGTCTCCATAAGACCAACCCAGTCTCACCAGATAGTTGATCAGGGCATCCGGAAGAAACCCCATGTCTCTGTAAGCGGTAACCGACATTGCACCGTGTCGCTTGCTCAAACGAGTGCGGTCGCATCCAAGTACCATCGGTACATGGCCGAAGGTCGGCAAAGGGCAACCGAATGCCTTGAACAGCATGATCTGTTTGGGGGTGTTGTTAACATGATCATCACCTCGGATCACCGTATTAATTCCCATGGTAATATCGTCAACGACCACTGCAAAATTATATGTGGGAGTGCCGTCACCTCTCTGTATGATAAAATCATCCAGCTCTGAATTCTGAAAAACGATATTACCTTTGATAACGTCCTCAACCACGGTTGTTCCAACCAGAGGAGCCTTGAAACGGATCACCGAGTCATCGGTTTTCGAAAGTTCTTTCCCACGGCAGGTTCCGTCATATTTTGGTTTACCGCCCACCTCCATTGCTTTTTTTCGCATATTTTCCAGTTGCTCCCTTGAGCACGTGCAGTAATACGCCTGCCCTGAATCAAGAAGCTTCTGGGCATATTTTTTATAAACATCAAAACGTTGCGACTGAAAATAAGGTCCTTCGTCCCAGTCGATGCCTATCCATTCCAAAGCTTCCAAGATGGCGTCGACAGATTCTCGGGTAGAACGTTCAATATCGGTGTCTTCAATTCTTAGAATAAATTTGCCCTTCATATGACGGGCGTAGAGCCAGTTGAACAGAGCGGTTCGCGCTCCTCCCACGTGGAGATAGCCGGTCGGGCTCGGGGGAAAACGAGTGATAATTTTTTCCATTTTAATCTACCTGCTCGGAAATGAATTCAATGTCGGTTTTGTAACAGACCTATTACTCAATGTTTTCTCAACAGGATTGCTTTAGTTAGTATTTAGTAAAACAAAAAAACCTTTTTATAGTTAGCAGGTCATGCCGCTATTCGCTTTGAATATCCCAAAAAACATCCTTTTTAGAAAAAAAATCAAAAATCTGGATTTCGGATTTTATAAATTTATCTTTATATCAGTCGGTTATGCTAATATTTTAATTTTATCGAAAATACAAAAATTTTTAATAGCACATCGCCTTCCATTGCACAATAGAACAAAATAAAAAAATTATGAAAATTCTTGACAAACGCCTTGATTTGAATTACTAACATGACTTTCATTCGTAAGTAAGTGATGAGCGCATAATATAAAAACAATTCAATAAGATAGGAGATTACTTATGGCACTGCCAAAACATAAGACCTCAAAGTCGCGGCGTGACAAACGGCGAACCCACAAAAAACTTACTGCGCCCAATGTGTCGGTGTGCCCAAAATGCGGCGAGGCTAAACTTCCCCATCATGCGTGTCCGAGTTGCGGTTCTTACAAAGGCCGCACGGCAGTTGAAACCGAAGAGGAATAAAGACCAATGACATTATCCGTTATCGAGAAAGGTGCCGACCTTAAAGGATTGGATATCGAATCAAGGCAGATGGTCGTCGATACGGTTAGGCAACTGAGAAAGCGGTTGCTTACCAAAGAAAAGATTTTAGAATTTGATAAAAATGAAATTTTCCCGGAGAAAGAAATTCGGGAGATGCTAGGCCCGGATATCGGCTTGCAGCTTCTCTTCATCCCGGAAGCCTATGGCGGAATGGGAGGAGGCGCGCGCGACTGTTGCACGGTTACCTGTGAAATGGCCAGGATCTGTTTGGGAATTGCCACCGCTTTCTTTGCGATCCAATTGGGCTCCGATCCTTTAATGGTTGGGGGTACCGAGGAACAGAAAAACAAATGGCTTGGAAAGATCGCTGAGGGCAACACCTTGGTGGCCTACGCAGTGACCGAAGCCGGAGCGGGAAGCAACCTCGCTGCAATCCGCACAAAAGCAGATCCGGTGTTAAACGATTCGGGGCAAATCATCGGATATAAAATCAACGGGACGAAACAATTTATATCGACCGGTGGATATGCCGATTTCATAACTCTCCTCGCCAATACTCCCGAGGGCCCGGCATTTTTTATCGTTGAGAAAGGCACGAAAGGCTTTATTCAGGGCAAAGGTGAAGAAAAGCATGGTATTCGAGCATCCAATACCTCTCCGCTTTCATTCGCCGATGTTTTTGTACCGGTTGAAAATTTGATCGGTGGTGTGCCCGGAAATGGATTGAAGCAAGCGAATCAGGTTTTCGGATATACAAGATTAATGGTCGCATCAATGGCTTTGGGAGGCGGAAAAGCCGTTTTGGATATTGTTATTCCTTATTCTCAAGAAAGGATTCAGTTCGGCTCCCCTCTCTCGGAAAAACAAGGCTATACTCATAAGCTGATTGTTCCGCATACGGTCAGACTTGAAGCGGCATCAACTTATATCGATGAAGTGGCAGAAAGGTTGGATTCCGGGGAAGAGGATCTGCAGGTGGAAGGTTCCATCGCAAAATTATTTGCCACGGAAGTTGCCAATAGAGCCGCGGATGACGCCATGCAGGCTCTTGGCGGCTATGGCTATATATCCGAATACGAGGTGGAAAAGATAAAAAGAGACATAAAGATTACCTGTATCTATGAAGGAACCAGTGAAATCCAGCAAAACATTATCAGCACTTTCCGGTGGAAAACCACACGTAAAACAAAAGGCGAATACTATCAATCCATTCGCTCCGAAATGGAAAAAATCGATGCAACACTGAGTGATGCCGGTTGTCGATTTTACGCACTTTCCGCCGGGGCGCTGAACGATATCATCATGCAGGTCCATGATAGAAGGCTGACCAGAAAGCAATACATCATGTTTGCTATGGCTGACATGATGACATATGTGGAAGTAGGGGCAAGCATGGCGAGAAGGGCAAAAATACTTACCGAAACCGGCTCCCCCGAGGCGGAAAAAATCAGATGCATGTCGAGAATCTTTGCCAACGAAGTCGCACAGCTGGTCGCTCAAAATGCACTTAAGATCCTGTTGGGTTCCGGGGAATTTGATCATAAAACCGTTTCCGATTGGATGGAAAAAATTTCTTACACCCAACTGGCTTTCAGCCACCAAAATGTCGTTAACGACATGGATTGGGTCGCAGACATATTATTTGAGAGGTGATAATGTCGGATCATTCAAAAAAAACGGTAATAATTACAGGAGGGTCAAGAGGTATTGGACGGTCTGTCTGCCTTTCCTTCGCAGGAGCTGGAACCAATATCTATTTTAATTACTTTTCTCCGGTTAATCCCGCCGCTGAAGAGGCCTTGGCCGTTGAAACGGAGAAATTGATCTCGGATGCCGGAGGCTTCGCAAAAGGAATAAGTGTCAATGTAGCTTCGGAGAATGAGGTTTCAAGTTTTTTTGAGCAAGTTATAAACGAAACCGGACGCATTGATGTTTTGATAAACAACGCGGGGATAACCAGAGACGGTCTTTTAATTCGCATGAAGGAACGAGACTGGGATGATGTAATGGATGTCAACTTGAAGGGGGCGTTCATCTGCACAAAAATTGCCGCGAAGACCATGATCAAACAGCGCTTCGGCCGTATTATCAATATGGCATCGGTTGTCGGTGTCACCGGTAATCCGGGGCAGGCGAACTATGTTTCTTCAAAAGCCGGAATTATCGGACTCACAAAAGCCGTTGCCAAAGAGCTTGCTCCCCGAGGCATTACCGTCAATGCGGTTGCCCCCGGCTATATCGAGACGGAGATGACCGCATCCCTTCCCAAAAAGGCACAGGAAGCGATGATGCAGCAAATTCCGTTAGGACGTGCCGGAAAACCCGAGGATGTGGCTGCCGTTGTTGCGTTTCTGGCTTCCGATCAGGCGGCGTATATAACCGGTCAGGTGATTCATGTAAGCGGTGGTATGTATATATAAATATAATGTATAGGTCAAAAAAAAGGAGAAAATGAAATGACGGTTGAGGATAAAGTTAAAAAAATAATCGCGGAGAAACTGAGCGTTGATGAGAACGAAATCGTTCCGGATGCATCCTTCGTGGATGATTTGGGTGCCGATTCACTTGACCTGGTTGAATTGATCATGTCAATGGAGGAAGAATTCGATATCGACATTTCCGATGAAGATGCTGAAAAAATGGTCTGCTATCAGGATGTTATTGACTACATAAATGCTCATTCATAAAATCTTCGGATTCATTTCGAAATTATAGTTATCCTGCTATCGTATTCGAAAATGTTTATTTTTTTGTCGGTACATTGTCTAGGATTATTATCTCTAAGGCGAGCTTCACCGCATTCGATGCGTTATACGCCGTGAGGAGGAGTAAAAAAAGCCACCGACCGATGGAGCATATCGCGTTGTCCCGGTAAAATCGGCTCGTGGAATATGCGGGATAGGAATCCGGCTTTGAAGTAGTAAACAGTTGACTTGATTTCGATCCGGTTTTTATTGCGATGCGGAAGACAGGGCAAAAGCAAAAAAAACCGACCGACAGGCTGATAGAGAAAATTACGCCCATATGAATCAATAACAATCAGCGGAAAATTCGGCTGTTGATAAGGAGGTTTATTTGGAAAGACGCGTCGTTATAACCGGTTTAGGTCTCGTGACACCGCTTGGCATCGGCGTTAAGGAAACCTGGAGTGCCTTGTGCGCCGGCAAATGCGGCATCGGAGAAATAACCCGGTTTGATACTGCTAAGTTTGAGACGAAAATTGCCGGAGAGGTTAAAGGCTTTCATGCCGAAGATTTTCTGCCGAAAAAAGATGCCAAACGGACCGAACCATTTATTGCTTATTCAATTGCCGCCAGCCGTATGGCTTTGGAAGATTCAGGGCTGGTGATTGATAGTTCCAACGCCGACAGAATCGGTTCTATAATCGGCTGCGGCCTTGGAGGGCTTCATTTACTGGAAGAAACCACCCGGATCGTAGACAACAAGGGCCCCAAAAGAGTGAGTCCGTTTTTTATTCCCATGTTGATCGGCAATATGGCGCCCGGGATGATTTCGATTCTCTTCGGAGCCAAGGGACCCAATGTCGCGATTACAACGGCATGCGCATCCGGTGCGCATGCCGTTGGCGATGCATTCAAAATTATCAGTCGAGGCGGAGCGGATGCAATGATAACCGGAGGGGTGGAATCCGTGATTACCGAGACGTGTATCGCCGGTTTTAATGCAATGAAAGCCCTCTCCACTCGCAATGATGAACCTGAAAAAGCATCCCGGCCGTTCGATCGGGATCGAGATGGCTTTGTCGTGAGTGAAGGATGTGGTATCGTGATACTTGAAACGCTTGAAAAAGCTCTGGAGAGAGGCGCACACATTTATGCGGAAATCACCGGATTCGGCATGAGCGGGGACGGGTATCATATGACGGCACCCGCCCCGGAAGGAGAAGGTGCTGCCAGATGCATGATTGCAGCATTGAATGATGCCGGAATTTCATATGATATTGTCGATTACATAAACGCTCATGGCACATCGACCCAGCTGAACGATATTTACGAAACCAAGGCAGTCAAGACGGTATTCAAGGAAAAAGCATCCTCCATCCCGATCAGCTCAACCAAATCGATGACCGGTCACCTGCTCGGCGGGGCCGGCGGAGTTGAAACCGCCTTTACCGCTCTGACCATTCAGGAAGGCGTTATTCCTCCAACCATCAATCTTGAGAATCCGGACGAAGAATGCGATCTTGATTATGTTCCGACCGTCGCCCGCAAAAAGAACGTGAGGATCGCCATGAGCAATTCCTTTGGTTTCGGCGGTACGAATGCAACACTGGTACTTCAAAAATTAGTTTAACGGATTTGACCCTCTTTGCCGCTCCTTCAATATGCTGGCATTGTTATTGATCCTGGTTCCATAAGCTGCTTTTTATCCACTTCCGGCCTTCTCGCCTTTAAGGAAGAGAGGGCCGAGTGGGTTTTTTCGGTGCTTCCCGTCGATTTTACTTTCCTTCCACTATAAAAGGTTTCGAAAAAGAGGATCACACCTTCGAATTCTCCCGTATGTATCCGGTGGATGGAGAAAAAAACGGATAACTTAGCCTGCTTCCTGCCCGGCATGTTTACTCTGCGATCCGGGTTTCGATTTCATAAGATTAAAAATACAGGCCGATTGATTTTTTCTCTTGCGGTTGAAAGCGTATTTATTTAAAAAAGAAAGTTATTTTATAATATATAGAATAATTCGGGTAAAATTTTCATTCACAAGACCCGTCCGAATTTTGAAATAATCATTAAATTGTGTGCAATCATGTTGGAAAACAAAAACTCGATTGTTATCGGAAGCGATCATGCAGCCTATCCCTTAAAAGAAAAAATTAAAACTTATCTTATCGAATGCGGCATGAAGATCGAAGATGTTGGAACCTGCAGCGAGGAATCGGTCGATTATACGGATTTTGGAGCCAGGGTTGCCGTTTTGGTATCAGCCGGAAAATTTCAGCGGGGAATCCTTCTTTGCGGAACCGGCATCGGCATGTCGATGGTCGCCAACAGATTCCCCCGTGTAAGGGCCGCGCTATGCAGCGATCTCTTTACAGCCATTATGAGCCGGCGACATAACAACTCCAACATACTGGTAATGGGAGGTCGTGTGATCGGCGAAGCGCTTGCCCTGGAAATGGTGAAAGCATGGCTGGAGACGGCATTTGAAGGGGGGCGGCATCAGTTACGAATCGAAAAATTCGATCGAATCGATCAAACAGGGCTCGGAAAGGAATTTTTGAAAAGTCTATGAGTGCCCGAAACATCGAAAAAATGATATAAACGATAATCATCATCAAAGGGGAATAGGACGTGAATTCAAATTCCATTGGAAAAATTGATCCTGAAATTGCTCGGGTTATAGCGGATGAGCTTGAAAGGCAAAAAAACACCCTGGAGCTTATCGCTTCCGAAAACATAGCAAGCCCTGCGGTTATGGCTGCTCAGGGTAGCGTTCTAACCAACAAGTATGCGGAAGGTTACCCTGGTAAGCGTTATTACGGAGGGTGCGAATATGTCGATGTCGCAGAAAATCTGGCAATTGAGCGGGCAAAGGAATTGTTTGGTGCCGTTTATGCCAATGTTCAACCTCATTCAGGGTCCCAGGCGAATATGGCTGTCTATTTTTCTTTGCTGAATCCGGGAGACACGGTTCTCGGCATGAATTTATCGCATGGGGGACATCTGACGCATGGCAGCCCTGTGAATTTTTCAGGCAA
The DNA here is from genome assembly GCA_018432925.1 of Desulfobacterales bacterium. Lineage (GTDB taxonomy): Bacteria > Desulfobacterota > Desulfobacteria > Desulfobacterales > JAHDSC01 > JAHDSC01. Next base: position 24,340 of record JAHDSC010000091.1, read on the forward strand.
GCTGTTTAGTTTTGTCCACTATGGGGTCAACCCGGATACTGAAACAATCGATTATGACGAATTGGCCCGAATCGCAGAAAAAAATAAACCGAAGCTTCTGATTGCAGGTGCCAGTGCTTATCCGAGAATTTTGGATTTTAAAGCGTTTGCCCGAATCGCAGAATCCGTGGGTGCTTATCTGATGGTCGATATGGCTCATATCGCCGGATTGGTGGCTGCGGGCGTTCATCCATCACCGATTCCCCACGCGCATGTGGTTACTTCCACAACCCACAAGACATTGAGGGGCCCTCGTGGAGGATTGATCGTATCCGGAGCGGATTTCAGCAAACAGCTCAACAAAGAGATATTCCCCGGAATACAGGGCGGGCCGTTGATGCACGTTATTGCCGCCAAGGCCGTTGCTTTTAAAGAAGCCCTATCGGATTCCTTTAGAACCTATCAGGAAAATATTGTTAAAAATGCAAAGGCACTGGCTGCGAATTTGTTGAAAGAAGGGATCCGTCTCGTCTCGGGTGGTACCGACAACCATTTGATGCTTTTGGATTTAAGAAATCTCGACATCACCGGAAAGGACGCCCAGGAGTTGCTGGGCCGCGCCGGCATTACCGTCAATAAAAATTCGATACCATTTGAAACGCGAAGCCCTTTCGTGACGAGCGGGATTCGAATCGGTACGCCGACAATAACGACCAGGGGTATGGCGGAGACGGAAATGGCCACCATCGCGAAACTGATCGTTGATACCCTGAGAAATCCTCATGATGAAAAAACGATACAGTCTGTCCGGTCCAGGGTTGTTGAGCTTTGCGAAACGTTTCCTCTTTTTGGAAACTGGCAAAATGAGGCTTCATCATAAGATGCCGACGGAATATCATCGCCCGACATGGGAAATCTATTTCATGGACATTGCAGAGCTGGTGGCAAAACGATCCACCTGCCGAAGACGTGCCGTAGGAGCCGTAATTGTAAAGAATAAAAGGATGTTATCTACCGGTTACAACGGAGCGCCGAGCGGTCTGGATCACTGCCTGGATATCGGTTGCCTCCGGGAAAAACTTCAGGTGCCGTCCGGCGAAAGGCACGAACTCTGCCGAGGTCTTCACGCCGAGCAAAATGCGATCATCCAGGCTGCATATCATGGCGTTTCCATAAATGGAGCCACCCTCTTCTGCACGAACCTTCCCTGCCTGATATGTACCAAAATGATTATCAATTCCGGTATAAAAAAGATTGTTTATAAATCCGGATATGCCGATCCCATGTCCGAACAAATGTTGAAAGAGGCAAAAATCGATCTGATCAAATTGGATGACGTTCCTTCAGGGAAAAATTTATGAAATGTCCATTTTGTGGAGAAGTTGAGAATAAGGTTATCGATTCAAGGTTGAATAAAGAGGGAGACGTCATCCGGAGGCGCAGGGAATGCACCGGTTGCAAACGACGATTTACGACCTACGAGCACATTGAAGAAGTTCCGATCATGATTGTGAAAAAAGACGGCCGCAGGGAAATTTTCAGTCGCGAAAAGGTGCGGTCGGGGATACAGAAGGCTTGCGAGAAACGAAATATCAGCATGAATATCATCGAGGAATTCTTAGACGAACTGGAACGAGATCTAAAGGAAACGGAAGAAAAAGAAATTTCCTCCCGAACTATCGGCGAAAAGATTATGGAAAAACTCCATAAGATCGATGACGTGGCTTATGTAAGATTTGCTTCCGTCTACAGGGAATTCAAGGATGTAAATGATTTTGTTTCGGAACTGAAAAGTCTTTTAAGTAAGGAATAAATAACATTACAACCTGTTCGTCGAATCATATTTTAACACGCATTGGATAACGGATTCAGTGATCGAAAAGACAGACAAATATTTCATGGAAACGGCACTTCACCTTGCAGTGAAAGGGATGGGTTATACATCCCCCAACCCGATGGTTGGTGCCGTCATTGTAAAGAACGGAAAAGTCGTGGGCAGCGGATACCACCATGCACTTGGAGAAGCACATGCCGAAGTAAACGCGATCAACGAAGCCGGCATTGCGGCGAAATCGGCAACCCTCTTTGTTACGCTTGAACCGTGCAACCATACCGGACGGACACCGCCTTGCACCGAAAAAATCCTGAAAGCCGGCATCCATCGGGTGGTTGTGGCCATGAAAGATCCCAATCCCGATGTCATCGGCGGAGGAATCGGTTATCTTAAAGACCAGCGGGTGGATGTTACGTTGGGGGTTTGTGAAGATGCGGCAAAAAAACTCAATGAGGCGTATATAAAATATATCACCACCAAAAGACCTTTTGTCATCGTAAAGTGTGCGGCCACTTTGGATGGCCGTATTGCAACGAGAACCGGGGATTCCAGGTGGGTTACAGGCGAAGAGTCCAGAAAATTTGTTCACCGGCTCCGTCATGCCGCCGATGCGATCATGGTCGGTGTCGATACCATCAAGAGGGACAATCCTTGTCTGACAACCCGTCTGAATGATATCCGGGGGGTAGATCCTAAAAGAATCATCCTTGACACCAACCTTTCAATTCCCGAAAATGCGAAGGTGTTGCGGCTTGATTCCGATTCTGGTAGATTCATTATTACCGGAATTTCCGTATCTACAGACAAAAAGGCCGAAGTAGAAAAAAAAAACGTAAAAGTGATTCCATCGGCGGTAAAAAACGGCCGGATCGATATTGATCTCCTCATGGATCAATTGGGCGCTATGGGAATCGCCAGCATTCTCATCGAGGGAGGAGGCCAAGTGATCGGATCGGCCTTAAGAGCGCGAATTGTTGATAAGATTATCTTTTTTTATGCTCCAAAAATATTGGGAGGGGATGACGGCGTTCCGATTTGCGGGGGACCGGGGCCTTTCTCAATGAACGAATGCATTCCGGTTTCAAATATTGATGTTCGACGGTTCGGCGAGGATGTCATGATTGAGGGCTATATTGTTTAAGATCTGAAATGTCGCTGATTTTACCTTTGATCGGAATTCTCAGGCGAATCGATAGAAAACGGGGAACGGAACGCTTTATCATGTTTACGGGTATCATAGAAGGGCTTGGCACGATTCTCCAAATTCGTGCGGCACAAGGCGGTGCACATTTTACCATCGAAGCGGATTTCGCTTTGGATCAGACAAAGATCGGGGACAGCATTGCCGTATGTGGTGCCTGCCTGACGGTGGTTTCGCTCGACGGGAAACGTTTTCAAACCGATGTGTCACCGGAAACCCTGTCCAAAACAACCTTCAGAAGCGCAAAAACAGGAGATCGTGTAAACCTGGAGCGCGCCCTTCGCTTCTCGGATCGATTAGACGGACATCTGGTTTCAGGGCATATTGACGGCATGGGAATGATTAAAAGCAGAAAAACCATCGGCAATGCGATCATTTTCGGTATCGAGGTTCCACCCTCCCTTTCGCGATACATGATACAGAAAGGTTCCGTTTCGGTGGATGGTGTCAGCCTCACCATTAACCGGTGCGACATAAACGGTTTTGACATCAGCATTATTCCCCATACGGCGAAATTGACAACCATCGGATTTAAAAAAATAGGGGATCCCGTCAATATCGAAACGGATATGATCGGAAAGTATGTTGAACGCTTTATCATGGAACGATCCACCGGTGGCAATAAAAAACAAACCGGCCAATTGTCGGTTGACATGCAATTTTTGGAAAAAACCGGTTTTATTTGATTTTTCATGGCTTGCCGCTGTGAGAATGAAAATCCAGATAAGATTTTTTTTGATTCTCTTTTGAGGAAAAGCAATTAAATAAGGTATAAAAAACAGCTTTACAAAAATTTTACCACCAGGAGACAGCAAATAAAAATGGCACATTTGACAATTGAAGAAGCCATAACCGAGATCAAAAAAGGGCGAATGGTCATTCTCGTTGATGACGAAGATCGTGAAAACGAGGGGGATCTAACGATGGCGGCTGAAAAAGTCACACCCGAAGCCATAAATTTCATGGCAAAATACGGGCGGGGACTAATCTGTCTGTCCATGACCGGAAAAAAGATCGATTCTCTTGAACTTCCGCTGATGGTCGAAAACAATACATCAAAATTTCAAACAGGTTTCACGGTTTCCATCGAGGCAAGATGCGGAGTAACGACCGGTATTTCCTGTCATGACCGGGCCACTACCATTCACACCGCTATCGATGACGACGCCAAGCCGGAGGATCTTGTCAGGCCGGGACATATATTTCCTTTAAGGGCCAGAGAAGGCGGGGTGATCGTCCGTTCGGGTCAGACGGAGGGTTCCGTGGATTTGGCGCGGATGGCGGGTTTGAAGCCTGCCGGCGTTATCTGCGAAATAATGGACGAAGACGGCACGATGGCTCGAATGCCGGCCTTGGAAAAGTTCAGCGAAAAACACGGTATCGGTATTTGTACCATTGCGGATCTTATCAGATACCGAATGCGTAAAGAATCTTTTGTCCGAAAAGCTGCCGAAACCGTGATTCCCACCGCATACGCAGGCGAATTCAAAGCGATTGTATACGAAAATGACATCGATGACCTTTTGCATATCGCAATGATCAAAGGAGAAATCGATCCGGAGAAACCGGTTCTTGTGCGTGTTCATTCGGAATGCCTTACAGGTGATATTTTCGGATCACTTCGCTGCGACTGCGGCGATCAGCTGCATAAGGCGATGATCATGATGGACGAGGAACGATCCGGTGTGCTTCTCTATATGCGGCAGGAAGGCCGGGGGATCGGTCTTGTAAATAAACTGAAAGCCTATGCATTGCAGGATCAGGGTCTGGATACGGTTGAGGCGAATGTAAAACTCGGCTTCAAGCCGGATCTGAGAGATTATGGGATCGGAGCCCAGATTTTAGTGGATATCGGTGTGAAAAAAATGAGGCTTCTCACCAACAATCCCAAAAAAATCATCGGGTTGGAAGGATACGGACTCAGTGTCGTCGAGCAGATACCGATCCAAATTCAACCGAATGAATTCAACCGGTGTTATCTTGAGTGTAAGAAGCTGAAGATGGGACACATGTTGAATTTTGATGCAACCCCATGAATTTTGGATTGAGATCCGTAGCGAAAATAAGAATTATGGTTGATGGAAATCGAGAGCAAGATTTTATTGTTTGTTTTAATCCTGAATTATTTTCCATCCGGGAGGAATATAAATGCCGAAAATTTTAGAAGGAAAGCTCGTTGCCAAGGGAAAACGGTTCGCGCTGGTAACCAGCCGTTTTAATGATTTTATTACGGACAAGCTTCTGGGTGGAGCAATGGATGCATTGCTTCGCTCCGGCGCAAGCGATGAAGATATTCAGATTGTGAAGGTTCCGGGTGCGTTTGAAATTCCGCTGATCGCAAAAAAGATGGCCCGGAAGGGCACCTGCGATGCGGTTATTTGCCTTGGAGCAGTGATCAGGGGTGCCACACCGCATTTTGAGTATGTCAGCGCCGAGGTTTCCAAGGGCATTGCGATGGTCAGCTTGGAATCCGGCATTCCGGTAATTTTTGGGATTGTAACCACCGATACCATCGAGCAGGCGATTGAGCGAGCCGGAACAAAAGCCGGAAACAAGGGATGGAGCGCGGCGA
>JAHDSC010000191.1 GCA_018432925.1 Desulfobacterales bacterium
CTTCGCGCACATAGATTTCCTTTACGCGGCCGGGGGACTTTGCGGCGATATCGATCTCCACCGCCTCGATGCGTCCGTTTCCGCTCGCCAAAGCGGTATCCTCATCCTCGGCGCCAAACTTCAACCATGCGAATACGGCCGCCATGCTCAAGGCCAGCACCCATCCGGTACGGATCAACCATTTTCTGCTTCGTGCTTTCATCGTCAATTATCCATGTTTTCGGGTTTTTCACGGCTGCGTTTCTTCCTCCGGAGGTAGAATCCCACCGCCAAGGGACGAGTACAGGTTGACCATACCGGCGAGCAAGGCTCGCCGGGTCTGCACCAACACCTGTTCCGAGGCGAAACGTCCGCGTTCGGCATCCAACACCTCCAGATAGGTGGCAGCGCCGCTTTCGTAGCGTAAATATGCAAGCCGCGTGCGTTCGGTCTGGTCTGCCACCGTCGCTTTCTGCACGGCGACCTGACGGGCCAACCAGCGGCGGTCGGCCAGGGCATCCGCCACCTCTCGGAAAGCCTCCTGGATCGTCCGTTCATAATCGGCCACCGCAATATTGCGACGCGCCTCCGCAAGGTCGAGGTTTGCCCGGTTGCGGCCGCCATCGAAAATCGGCAGGGAGAGGCTGGGTACAAAACTCCAGATCCGGCTTCCGGACCCGAACACCCCGTCAAGGTCGCCGCTCGCACTGCCCAGGTCGCCGGTCAGCGTAATATGGGGGAAAAAGGCGGCGCGTGCCGCTCCGATATTGGCATGAGCGGCCTTGAGCTGGTGTTCGGCGGCGATAATGTCGGGACGGTTGAGCAGCAATTCGGAGGGCAACCCGGGGGCGATTTCTTTCAGGAAGGTGGTTTCGATCTGCGACAGCGGACGCGTCTCAGGAGCCAGTGGGATACCCACCAGAAGCGTGAGGGCGTTTCGACTCTGCTCCCGCTGGCGTTCCAACTCCGCCAATTCGGACCGTGCCTGGTTCAGAAGTATCTCCGCCTGGATGGCGTCCAGCTTGGAACCGGCTCCCACTTCGTATCGAAGCCTCATGATGCGGCCGGACGCTTCACGGGTAGTCAAGGTTCGCCGGGCAATAGATATGCGCTCATCGAGTTCCCGCTCCAGGAGATAGACATTGGCCACTTCCGCCACCAGGCTGATCTGGACGGCTCGCCAGGCTTCCTCGCTTGCAAGATAGGATTCCAGAGCCGCCTCTTTGAGATTCCGCACCCGCCCCCAGAAATCCAGCTCCCAGGTGCTCAGAAAAAGAGTGGCCTGGTATTGGGAGGAAGTGAGGGGGCGTCCGGTGATGGACAGATCGGCCGGCACACGCGACCGGCTCGCCATCGCCCCCGCGCTGATGCTGGGCAGCTGGTCCGCGCGCTGGATGCCGTACAAGGCCCGGGCCTCTTCCACCCGTTGGATTGCCTTGCGGAGATCACGGTTGTTCTCGATAGCGATCGCGATCAATTCATTGAGACGGGGGGCACCGAAAAACCGGCTCCAGCCGAGCCGCGTGATTTTCGGCGTCGCGGACGATACCTCCAGACCTTCCAGGTTGAATTCTTCCGCCATCGGAACATCCGGTCGCTCAAAGCTCGGCGCCAGCGAACACCCTCCCGACAGAATCAGCATCACGACGGCAAAAAACCGAAATCTCACTGCTGTACCTCCAGCCATAAAGACCCGGAGTTCGTGCGACAAGGCTGTCCCGTCGGTGCCCGGTCGCGTCTTCCTCAAGTTCAATATATCTTGAAAATATCCAAGCCGGTGCATCAAGTCAAATAATCTTTACCGGTTGGATAAGGTCCGCATTGCCGAGCGGAGTCCGTGCAAGATTCATGGAACGGTTTCAGACGGTTTTAAGACAATTCATACGGAAAAACCGGACACGGTTGACTTCTTCAAAAAGATAGACATGAGGCCCAAATTGACGCCTTCGTACTTCCCGGCAAATTCAAGACGGCATGGGGCCTCTCTCTAAGGACGGGAGGACAAACCGCCGACCTAGAGCATATGGCTTAGCTCAAGCTGCCCGATTCAATCGGTCCATGTCCGGCAACTACCCGCGATAACAAATTACGTCAAAGCATGACGGCGGGACATATCGATTTCATAAATCATTTTCCGGAAAGATCCGGTCTTCGAGTCAGGGCACGAAATAGAATTGATTTTGGGGAAACGATGAGACTCCGCGAACCTCCATCTCCTTACCGTGCCGTCTTCGACCCTGAAAACGGATTGCCAAGACCCGAAAACATGTATCTTTAAAATACATTTGATGAAATATCAATAGAATCGATCGGTTCGACCAGGGGATCGTTCGATTCCGTGCCGGGTCGGCAATGCCTTGCGGCCGGCGTTCTCCTCGCGCAGCCGCCGCAGTTCATCTTGCGCATTCACCCCTTGGTCACGCTTCGGCAAATCCATACTCCGCCATCAGATAGTTCATGTCGTCGGAAAACACTGACCCCCAAGTCACCCCTCAAGTCAGCTCCCAAGATGTCGCAGCTTTTGTCATAGCTCTGTCACAGCTCGGTGTCACAGCTTGTCATAGCTTGGCCAGCGTGTAATGACGGGTGGGGTCGGTCGTTCCCGCGCCAACTTCAACGATCAGGTTCTTGTCCAGCATTCCCTTCAAGTCCCGCTGCAGACTGCGACGGTTGACGGTCGGGCAGAGGGCTTCGAAATCCTGGATGGTCAGTTTGCCGTGCTGGAGGAGATAGCCAAACGCCTTGCCCTGGCGCTCGTTCAGGCCGTGCTGTTTCACCAGCACGTCGCGGCGGATGACCTGCTCTCCGCGCTCGCGCACTTCGATCATCCGGGTTTCAAGACCTGTGACGAAATAGTCGAGCCAGCCGGTCATGTCCATGCCGTTTTCACACACGCTCTGGATGGCCTTGTAGAAGGTCGGCCGGTCGCAGTCGTAGTATTCGCTGATGGTGAACAGCCGCTTGAAGTCGTATCCGGCTTTGTAAAGGCAGAGGGTGGAAAGCAGGCGCGAGGTGCGGCCGTTGCCGTCCAGAAACGGGTGAATGTGCACCAGTTGGAACTGTGCGATGCCGCTCACCAGGACCGAGTGGACATCAAAATCGGAGTTGAGCCACTTGACCGGTTCCGACATCATCAACGGCACTTCCACCGCAGTGGGTGGAGTGTAAATCACCTGTCCGGTGGCAGAGTTGACCACGTAATTCTGGATGCGGCGGTACTCCCCCGGCGCGGAAGTGCCGCCGCGCACGCCATACACCAGCTTTCGGTGGATCTCGCGGATCATCCCCTCGCTGATGGGGTCTCCGCTGTCCAGGCACTCGGAAACGAATTCGAAGGCAGCGCGGTAGTTGAGCAGCTCCCGCGCATCGTCGGGATCAGCCTCCGGCACCTCTTTCCCTTTCCAGAGCCGTTCAGCCTGATCCAAGGTCAGCCGGGTGCCCTCGATACGGGTGGTGTGGTGCGCCTCTAGAATCAGGGCCTTTTCTCCCATCTCCCGCACCCAGTTGGCGGAAAGCTGGGCCTGCCTGTGCGGTCCCGACGGCAGACAGGCCGCCTCCAGAAAGCCGCGTGCCCGCTCGATGCGGGTGATCGCCTGTGTCATACGGTTGGTGATGGTGAATATCGGATTAAAGCTCATAACATCTTACACAATTCTCTACGACGCCATGCCGGCGTAGTAAGGCGACGGCACCATGGGGTAGGCACGGAACACATGAACGAAAACCGCCTCTGTCTTGTCACGCACATCTTCCTCTGAATAGGTTTCGGGCAATCCGGTTTCCTCGCTCCAGAGATAATCCTGAATCGTCAGACGGACCGCGTCCCGGGTGGATTCCTTGTCGCGCCAATGATTGATCCGTAATTTTTCCGCCTTGAGCGTTTCGAGCAGGTCGACGGCAACAGCCTTGATGCGTTTGATGTCACCGGACGTCAGGTTTGGCTTCCTCAGCAAGTCGAATACGGCGAGACTTTCCTCATCGAGCCCTTCCCGCACGGCGCGGCTCTCCTCATCGTCCATCTCGCCCATGATCTGCAGTAGCGCGTCAAAGGTCTTCTCGATGGTCACCCGATCCTTCTCGCGGTTGTACTCGGCGACGATTTCCTCGTAATGCCTTTGGAAATCGGTCCGCAAGGGATTCTGCTGGAGCAGACGCTGAAGACGTCGCTCGATGGCGGTTTTCAGATTCTGCACGGTGGTGCGTTTGGCCGGGCTGCGCTCGAATTCCCTGCGCAGCCGGTCGAAATCGATCTTGCTGATGTCATATGGTACCAGCTCTTCGGCAATAGTAAGTTGGGTTTGTGTTTCAATCGCCTCATCAACGACCTGATGCAGCCGGCGGATGATATCGGTGATATCCGCCTGTTCCCGGTCTTGCTGCAGACTTTTATAGACGATGTTGATCGCGTCAAAGTCTCCCCGGAAATCATTGACGCCTTCGATGGTGATGCAGGCCTTGAACTTCGAGAACACCGCCCGGCACATCACCTCAAAGCGTTTTCGCGTCTCGTCGTTTTCGTTCGCCGCCTCCTTGGCTGCGAGAATCGCCGCATTCCTGGCAAAACCAGTCTGCCCAATGATCCCATCCAGAGACGCGCTTCGCTCCTCCAGAAAAGCCCGGACAAAGGCAATCGCTTCACGAAGATCGGCCAGCAGTTCCTCATCCGGCTTGGCCGGTTCGGTCTCGCCCCCCTCGCCACCGCGACCGTCATCACCCGTTCCGGCAAAGATCGCCAACGCCTTGCGCAGGTTCTTCAGGATGCCGCAGTAATCGACGATCATCCCGTTGTTCTTGCCCTCGTTGACCCGGTTCGCCCGGGCAATGGCCTGCATCAGCGTGTGCGCCTTGAGCGGCTTGTCCAGGTACAGGGTGGAGAGGCTGGGAACGTCAAAGCCGGTCAGCCACATGGCACAAACGATAGCCACGCGAAAGGGGTGCTCCTCGGCCTTGAACGCATCGTCCAGCGACAGCCGCTGCATGTTCTGGAACTGCGGCTGTTTCCGCATCGCCTCGGGCAGGTCGATGCCCTCCTTGATCAGGCGGCGGTGCGGGGTGATGTCCAGCTCCCACTTGCGGAACTTCTCGACCTCGCCCTGTTCCTCGCTGACCACCACCGCCATCTGCGTCTGGCGCATCCACTCGATCTGACTTCGCCGGTACTGCTCGTCCTGTTCATCCGTGGCCGTGGGCGACTGCACTTCCAGCTCGCCGATTCTCTCGTTCCAATAGAACTCGATCAGCTTGTGCATGCGGACGCAGGTAATCTTATCGATGCAGACCAGCATCGCTTTACCGGTTTCCCATGCCGTGGAATAGTGCTGCACAAAATCGCGCGCCACCTGGTCAAGACGTTTCCCGGCCGTGATGATGTGATAATCGCGCTTGAGTTCCTGCTCCAGGCGCTGTTCCACATCGATATTACCCGTCTCCAGTTCCTCCAACTTTTCAGCTATCCGCTCGTTCAGATCACCGACCGCCACGCCGAGCTTGTCGCCACGCGCGTCGTAATAGAGCGGCACCGTGGCCTTATCCTCCACGGCCCGCTGGAAATCGTAGGTGGAGACATAATCGCCGAACACCCGGCGGGTGATCTCGTCGTCTTTGAACAGCGGCGTGCCGGTGAAACCGATATAGCTTGCGTTCGGCAGGGCATTGCGCATGTTGAGCGCCAGTGTTCCGTACTGGGTGCGGTGGGCCTCGTCGGTGATGACGATGAGATCGTCACGCTTTGTGTAGGCCTCACCTTCGACCACGGTCTGGTTGAATTTCTGGATCAGCGAGAAGACATGCGGCTTGTGCTGCGCCAGCAACTGGGCGAGGTGTTCTCCGCTCGATGCCCGGCACGGGTCCCGGTCGTTGTCCACCACGCCACACCCGGCAAAGGTCTTGTAGATCTGCGTGTCCAGGTCGTCACGGTCGGTGAGAATCAGAAAGGTAAAGTTGCCGCCCAGCTTGCGATGGACCTTGCGGGTAAAGAGCACCATGGAATAGCTCTTGCCCGAACCCTGGGTATGCCAGAACACCCCCAGCTTGCCGTCCCTGTGCTTTCTGTCACGGACCGCCTCGATGGCCCGGTTGACGCCCAGAAACTGATGGTTGCGGGCCAGAATCTTCCTCGATTCCCCGGCCGACTCGTCGAAAACGATGAAGTTCTCCACCAGATCCAGGAAATTGGCTTTCGCGCACACTCCCTTGAGCAGCGTCTCCATGGCCACAACGCCAGGCTGATCCTCAGCCAACCGCTTCCATTCGTGAAAATGCTCAAACCGGCTGGTGACCGAACCGAGTTTGGCATCCACCCCGTTGGTCAGCACCACCATGGCGTTGTGATGAAACAGGTGCGGAACGGTGTCCTTGTAATCCAGAAAGTTCTGCTCGTAGGCGGCGCGGATATCCTTGCTGACGTTCTTCAACTCCATGAACAACAGCGGCAGGCCGTTGACAAAACCGACGATATCCGCCC
>JAHDSC010000010.1 GCA_018432925.1 Desulfobacterales bacterium
GCCACCTATCTGGAGGTGTTGGATGCCGAACGCGGACGTTTCGCCTCGGAACAGGTGTTGGTGCAGGCCCGGCGAGCCTTGCTCGCCGGTATGGTCAACCTGTACTCGTCCCTTGGCGGTGGGATTCTACCTTTGGAGGAAGAAACGCAGCCATGAAAAACCCGAAAACATGGATAATTGACAATGAAAGCACGAAGCAGAAAATGGTTGATCCGTACCGGGTGGGTGCTGGCCTTGAGCATAGCGGCCGTATTCGCATGGTTGAAGTTTGGCGCCGAGGATGAGGATGCCGCTTTGGCGAGCGGAAACGGACGCATCGAGGCGGTGGAGATCGATATCGCCGCAAAGTCCCCCGGCCGCGTAAAGGAAATCTATGTGCGCGAAGGCGACTTCGTCACCGCGGGCCAGGTGGTGGCGAGGATGGACACCGATGTGCTGGAAGCTCAGTTGCGCCAGGCCGAGGCACAATTACGTCAGGCGGAAAGCTCGGTCATGACGGCCCGCAGCCAGCTTCTTCTCCGGGAGGCGGAAAAGAAGGCAACCCTGGCGGTGCTTGCGCAGCGCGAAGCCGAGCACGAGATCGCCAACAAACGACTGGCCCGATCCTCGCTTCTGGCCCGTGAAGGTGCGAGCTCGCAACAGGAAGCCGACGACGATATCGCCCAGGTGAAAGGCACGGCTGCCGCAGTCAGCGCCGTACGTGCCCAGATCGCGGCTGCCGACGCGGCGATCGCAGCCGCACGAGCCCAGATCGCCGGCGCGGAATCGGCGCTGGAGGCCGCAAGGGCCAGCGTGGAACGCATTCGCGCTGAAATCGCCGACAGCACTCTCCAGGCACCGAGGGACGGCCGCATTCAGTATCGTGTGGCACAGCCCGGCGAGGTGGTTGGAGGAGGTGGCCGCGTGCTGAACATGATTGACCTGAACGATGTCTATATGACCTTTTTCCTCCCGACGGTTGCGGCCGGAAAGGTGGCTCTGGGTACCGAGGTGCGGCTGGTGCTCGACGCCGCCCCTCAGTACGTGGTTCCAGCCAGGGTGTCGTTTATCGCCGACGTGGCTCAATTCACCCCCAAAACCGTGGAGACGGCCAGTGAACGGGAAAAGCTGATGTTTCGCATCCGTGCGCAGATTCCTGTCGATTTGCTTCGAAAATACATGACGCAAGTCAAAACGGGTTTGCCCGGTGTGGCCTATGTAAAACTGGACCCCCATGCGGAGTGGCCGGCCCATCTGCGAACGAGGTTGCTGGAATGAGCAAGCCAGAATTCGGAACATCGCCGCCGGTTGCCCGGCTGCGGCAGGTGAGCCTGCGGTACGGCAAGACCCGGGCGCTGGATGAAATCACCCTGGAACTGCCGTCCGATTGCATGGTCGGCTTCATCGGTCCGGACGGGGTGGGAAAGTCCAGTCTATTTTCGCTGGTGGCCGGTGCTCGTGCGATGCAGAGCGGGCAAATCGAGGTATTGGGCGGAGATATGGCCGATGCGGAGCACCGCCGGGCCGTTTGCCCACGGATCGCCTACATGCCGCAAGGCCTGGGCAGGAATTTGTACCCGACGCTGTCGGTGTTTGAAAACGTCGATTTCTTCGGACGGCTGTTCGGTCACGCGCGCCACGAACGCGAGCGGCGTATCGGCGAGTTGCTGTCCGCGACGGGACTGGCTCCCTTTTCCGGACGGCCCGCCGGCAAGCTTTCCGGAGGCATGAAGCAGAAGCTGGGCCTCTGTTGCGCACTGATCCACGGCCCGGATCTGCTGATTCTGGACGAGCCCACCACCGGCGTCGATCCGCTTTCGCGAAGGCAGTTCTGGGAGCTCATCGACCGCATCCGCGCCGTGCAGCCCGATATGAGCATGATGGTGGCTACCGCCTACATGGAAGAAGCCGCCCGTTTCGACTGGCTGGTGGCAATGAACGGCGGGAGCGTGCTCGCCACGGGAACGCCGAGGGAACTCCTGACCCAGACCGGCACTAATACGCTGGAGGAGGCATTCATTGCTCTTCTCCCCCAGTCGGAGCGTGATGGGTATCAACCGGTTGTCATCCCTCCCCGGGAGACGGAGGCTGCCGGCGAAACCGCCATCGAGGCCCATGATTTGACGATGCGTTTCGGGGATTTCACCGCGGTCGATCATGTGAGTTTACGCATCAGGCGGGGCGAGATTTTCGGTTTCCTGGGGTCCAACGGTTGCGGAAAGACCACCACTATGAAGATGCTGACCGGCCTGTTGCCGCCCAGCGAGGGGGAGGCCCGGCTGTTCGGCCGTCCGGTGGACCCGAAGGATATCGAAACCCGGCGGCGCGTCGGTTACATGACACAGTCTTTTTCTCTTTACGGTGAGTTGACGGTACGGCAGAATCTGGTTCTTCACGCTCGCCTGTTCCGGATACCGGAAGAAGGGATGGAGGAGCGTGTGAGGGAGATGGCCCGCCGCTTCCACTTGACTGAGGTAATGGAGAGCTTTCCCGATGCCTTGCCGCTGGGGCATCGTCAACGACTTTCCCTGGCGGTGGCGATGATCCACGGGCCGGAGATGCTGATCCTGGACGAGCCGACCTCGGGGGTGGACCCGGTTGCGCGGGATGCCTTCTGGCGGATCATGATCGATCTGGCACGCAGCGACATGGTCACCATCTTTATTTCCACCCACTTCATGAACGAGGCCGAACGTTGCGACCGGATCTCGCTGATGCATGCGGGACGGGTGCTGGTTAGCGACTCGCCCGCGGCGCTCATTGAAAGACACGGAGTAAAAACACTGGAAGAGGCCTTCATTCGTTACCTGGAAGAGGCGGCCGATGATCAGGCGGCAAAGCTTGGAACCATAAACGGAGAGACGGATGCGGTTGGCGGGCAACCTGGGGAAGAACGCCCGGTCGTGGCTTCGTCCGGCGGTTTTTTGAGTCTGCCTCGCCTGCTCAGCTATGCCCGGCGCGAAGGGCTGGAATTGAGCCGCGATCCGGTTCGCCTGACGCTTGCCCTCCTGGGGAGTGTAATTCTGATGTTCGTCATGGGTTACGGCATCAGCATGGACGTGGAAGATCTTTACTTCGCCCTGCTTGACCGGGACCAGACCACCCTAAGCCGGGACTATGCGCTCAATCTCGCTGGTTCACGCTACTTCATCGAACGTCCGCCCATCAAAGATTACGAGGATCTGGACCAGCGCATGCGCGCCGGTGAGATCAGCCTGGCCATCGAGATTCCTCCCGGTTTCAGTCGCGATCTGCGTCGGGGAACGCCGGTTGCCGTCGGAGCATGGATCGACGGAGCCATGCCCTCCCGAGCGGAAACAGTGCGCGGCTACGTGCAGGGGATGCATGCGCACTGGCTGACGACCATTGCATGGCAGACCCTCGGCACGGCCGCACCGGCGGCGGGGGCCGTCATTGAAACCCGCTTCCGATACAACCCGGACGTAAAAAGCCTTCCGGCCATGGTGCCGGCGGTGATCCCGCTTCTTCTGATGATGATTCCCGCCATGCTGACCGCGCTGTCGGTGGTGCGGGAAAAGGAACTTGGCTCCATCGTCAATCTCTACGTCACCCCCGTCACTCGGCTGGAGTTTTTGCTCGGAAAGCAGATACCCTACGTGATCCTGGCGATGCTGAACTTTTTTTTGTTGACCGCCCTGGCCGTTTTTCTGTTCCGTGTTCCCCTTAAAGGCAGTTTCCTCACTCTTGCCGCCTCTGCGATGCTCTATGTAATCGCCGCTACCTCCCTCGGACTGGTGATCTCGACCTTCATGCGCAGCCAGATCGCCGCCCTGTTCGGAACAACGATCCTGACCCTCCTTCCGGCGGTTCAGTTTTCCGGGATGATCGATCCGGTCTCTTCGCTGGAGGGGGCGGGTGCCTGGATCGGAAAAGGGTACCCGACCACCCATTTTCTGACCATCGCGCGCGGCACCTTCTCCAAGGGACTCGGTTTCGACGATCTCCAAGCTTCGTTTTTTCCCCTGCTGCTGGCCATCCCCATTCTGATCGGCCTGGGAGCGGTTTTGCTAAAAAAACAGGAATCCTGACCATGCGCTTCGCCAACATTTTTCATCTCGGCGTGAAAGAACTCCGAAGCCTGCTTCGCGATCCGGTGATGCTTTTTCTGATCGTCTACGCCTTCACGTTCGCAATCTATACCGCCGCGACGGCTATGCCCGAGACCCTGCACAAGGCGCCTATCGCCATCGTGGACGAGGACCGCTCCCAGCTTTCCCAGCGTATTATCGATGCTTTTTATCCGCCCCATTTCCTTCCTCCGGTTTTGATCAATCATTCCGAGATGGATGCCCGGATGGATGCCGGCCTGGATACCTTTGCCGTCGATTTCCCTCCCGATTTCCAGCGAGACGTGCTGGCAGGCCGCTCGCCGACGATCCAACTCAACGTGGACGCCACCCGGATGAGTCAAGCCTTCACCGGAAACGGCTATATCCAGACCATCATCAGCAGCGAGGTTTCCAGCTTTCTCCAAGGGTACCGGCCCAACTCGACTCCCCAGGTAGACCTGGCCTTGCGGGCACGCTTCAACCCGGAGTTGAACAAAACCTGGTTCGGGGCGGTCATGAAGGTGATCGACAATGTTACCATGCTCGCAATCATTCTCACCGGAGCGGCGCTGATCCGTGAGCGGGAGCACGGCACGGTGGAACATTTGCTGGTGATGCCGATCACTCCCTTCGAGATCATGACGGGCAAGGTGTGGGCCATGGCCCTGGTGGTTCTGATCGCCACGGCCGGTTCGCTTCTTTTTGTGGTACAGGGCCTGCTGAAGGTTCCTATTGAAGGCTCCATTGCGCTTTTCCTGGTCGGAGCCACTTTGCACCTGCTCGCCACCACTTCGATGGGGATTTTTCTCGGCACGCTTGGCCGTTCCATGCCTCAATTCGGCCTGCTGATCATGCTGGTTCTTCTTCCCCTGCAGATCCTTTCCGGGGGCACCACGCCCCGGGAGAGCATGCCGGCGTTCATTCAGATCGTGATGCTGGCGGCGCCGAATACCCATTTCGTCATGCTCGCGCAGGCCATCCTTTATCGCGGCGCCGGTTTTCTTGTCGTTTGGCCCCAATTCATCGCACTGGCCGGGATTGGGGCGAGCCTGTTTATTTTTTCCCTGGGGCGCTTCCGTAAGACATTGGTGGAGATGGCATGAAGCGGTTATCCGGGCCCGCATTACTGCTTTTCATCGGGATCGCCTTCCTTTGCCCGGCATGGGCGGAAGAATCGCACAAGTCCGGGACGCTGAGTTTCGTACTGGAAAACGACTTGTTTTATAACGTCGATCGGCATTACACCAATGGGGTGAGGCTGATCTGGGTGCCGGGTCGGGATGCTTCCACACCGGAATGGGCCATGAAGATCGCCCAACTCGTGCCCTGTTTTCCGGAACAAGGAGAGATTCGTTATGGCTATGCCATCGGCCAGAGTATGTTTACCCCGAGCGATATCAACCTGACGGATCCGCCCTCTCGGGAGCGCCCATATGCCGGATGGTTGTATGCAACAATCGGACTGGGCGTGGAATCGGGCCGGCAACTTGATCAGTTCGGGGTGACCTTCGGCATGGTTGGTCCGGCATCTCTGGCGGAAGAGAGCCAGAAATTCATTCACAAGGTCATCGCAGCGGATGAACCACAGGGCTGGGACACCCAACTCCATAATGAGCCGGGACTCGTCCTAACCTACCAGCGCAGCTGGAGGGGGCTCGCTACATCAACCCCGTTCGGGGCCCGGTTGGATTTTACTCCTCACATCGGGGCGGCGCTCGGCAATGTGTTCACCTACGGCACCACGGCGGTAACCATGCGCTACGGAAGACGGCTGCCCAATGACTACGGGCCGCCTCGCGTTCAGCCCGGCTTACCGGGATCGGGGGATTTCTCACCGGTATCGGATTTCGGCTGGTATCTTTTCGCCGGTGTCGAAGGACGGGCGGTTGCGCATAACATCTTTCTCGACGGCAACACCTTCCGTGACAGCCGCAGTGTGGACAAAAAACCCTTTGTCTTCGACTTGCAGTTTGGCCTGGTCATGGATTGGCCCTCCGTTCGCCTCAGTTACACGCACGTAATGCGTACCCGCGAGTTCCGGACCCAGGAAAGCAACGATGATTTTGGAGCCATCGCCGTGTCTGTTAAATTCTAGCCTTCAGGTTTCGAAGGCTGAATCCGATACCTATTCGGGAACCGAATCGGACTCCGGCAAATCCGGCGGGCTGCTTCTTTCTTATCATCGCGAGGTGTCCGGTTTCACCGCAAGCCCGTTACCTTCCTCTGGTTGCTGGAAATCGAAGGAGAAAAAGTTTCCGGAACGGGAAATATGGGCGAGACGCCGCTTTTTAATCACCGATTCGCCGCCCGGGCATTCGGCGCGCGTCCCGCGTACGTCGCATGTAGATCATTGAAGAAACTTTGAAAACTACACAAAAGGTATCGATGGTTGCCCGCGATTCGTTATTCAAGCGGACGGACGTGGAGATCGAGTCGGTCGTTCATGGATGAAAAACGGTCGAAAGGCTGAATTCAATTTGGGGGAGAATATGACAACGCTGATTATCCTGATTATCGTAACCATTCTGATTGTGGCGGGGATTTTTATTTATAACCGGCTGGTTCGTCTGCGTTATACGGTTCAATCCTCCTGGTCGGATATCGATGTCCAACTGAAAAAGAGGTATGACCTGGTGCCGAACCTGGTGGAAGCGGTTAAAGGCTATGCTTCCCATGAAAAAACGGTTTTTGAAAAAGTCACCCAGGCCAGAGGCATGGCGATGCAGGCAAACACACCGGCCGAGACGGCCAGGGCCGAAACCATGCTCCGGGACACATTGAAGAGCCTGTTCGCATTGGCGGAGGCTTATCCCGAATTAAAAGCCAACGCGAATTTTCTCCAGCTCCAGGCCCAGCTTCAGGATCTGGAAAACAACATTGAAAATGCAAGAAGGTATTACAATGCAGTTGCGCGGGATTACAATACCCTCATCAAAGCTTTCCCCTCCAACCTCATCGCCGGTTCTTTCCATTTCCAGCCGGCCGAGTTTTTCCAACTGGAAACACCCGAAGCGGAAAGGAAACCGGTGAAAGTGAGTTTTTCATAATTAAAGGGAAAAAAGCGATGTCCATTCCGAAAAATAATAATCGATTGGCTCCGGGCGCCAAAAGGCTTTTCCTTTTTCTTGCGGTGATGTTTTTTTCTGCTCCGGTTTTCGCTCAGGATTTCACTATCCGGCGATTTGATTCCGACATCGCCGTGCATGAAGATTCTTCCATCGTTGTCCAGGAGACGATGGAAGTGGACTTTACGAGGCCCCGGCATGGGATTTACCGGTCGATCCCCTTCCGGTTCATTAATGAACTCGGCAAGGGAATCGAAACCCCGATCCGGGTGATCGCGGTGACGGATGAATCGGGAAAGAACCGGAGTTACAAGACGGAGAAGAATAGGAATCTTATCCATATCCGGATCGGCGATGCCGATCGATACGTGGAGGGAAGACAGACCTACCGGATTACATACCAGGTGGAAAATGCCGTCCTTTTTTTCGACGATCATGACGAGCTATACTGGAACGTAACCGGGGATGGATGGAAGGCTCCGATTCTGTCTGTTTCCGCCAGGGTTTCCCTGGTTTCTCTGAGGGAGAGCCGGAGTTTGCCGTCGGGTTGCTATACGGGTGTTGCCGGTTCAACGGAATCCGAATGTGTATCCGAGACAATGAACAACAGCGGGATCTTTACATCCCGAAGAATTCTCCAACCGGGCGAGGGCTTTACGATCGCCCTGGGCTGGGATAAGGGTATCGTGGCTGCCCCCTCCTCATGGAAGCGGTTTTTATGGGAGGTTGATTTAAAGGAGAACTGGGTTTTTTTGCTTCCCCTTGCGGCATTTTTTTACATGTTCGGTCGCTGGTACCGGATGGGTAGGGATCCTCGGGTTCGGGAGGCGATTCAGGTCATGTATGCGCCGCCCGAATACAACGGCAAACTTCTGACCCCCGCGGAAATCGGAACCCTGGTGGACGAGAAGATGGACCCGAGGGATATCACCTCAACCATCGTGGGGCTGGCGGTCAAGGGATATCTGGTCATTGAAGAGAAGAAAAAAGAAGGATGGATTTTCGACTCCTCCGATTATTTTATCAAGAAAGTGAGAGAGCCGGATAGTGACCTCACCGACTTCGAGGCGCAATTGATGAAGGATCTGATCCCTCGGGGGGAGTCCGGGATATTGGTTTCTCAGCTGAAAAATAAATTTTACGTTCATCTGAAGCAGTTAAAAGAAACCATTTTTGAAGAACTGGTCAAGAAAAAGTATTTTTTAAAAAGCCCGGAATCGGTAAGAAATCAATATCTCATTGCCGGTTTTTTAATCATGATATCAGGAGGCCTGGTCTCCGGATTGGTCATGCCGGGTTCGGGCGGGAAAGGCATTTTCGCCTGGATACTCTGCGGTCTTTTGGTAATCGGTTTTTCCAGAGTGATGCCCGTGAAAACCCGTGGAGGAGCTTCCGCTTATATGGATATCATGGGATTTCAGGAATTTTTAAACCGAACCGAAAAAGACCGGATTGAAAGAATGGGGGACAAAAACCTTTTCTCCAAATTTCTTCCATACGCCATCGCCCTTGGTGTGGCCGATAACTGGGCGGAGGCATTTGAGGGAGTGTACCAGGAGCCTCCCCAATGGTATGTTTCACCGGGCGGGTTCAGAACCTTTACCTCCCGTGGTTTTTCCGATTCCCTGAATTCGGTTACCTCCAGCCTGGCCTCGGCGATGTTTGCCGCGCCCAGGGGAAGCGGAGCCGGTGGCGGCGGATCCGGGGGAGGCGGTTTTTCCGGCGGCGGTTTCGGAGGCGGTGGCGGAGGAAGCTGGTAGTCGGAACAAATCCCCGATATCTTTCTTTTAGCAGGGTGTTGAAAAACTGCGCCTGAGGCCGCCATTCAGCGTTGCGGGGCTCTCGCCAATGCCCACATATGCTTGAATATGCTGCGCTTGTCGTATCGCCGCGCGCCTTGCCTGACGGCCTGATCCTTGTTTTTCAACACCCTGTTAGAGATTTGCCGGGGACTGCTGAAGA
>JAHDSC010000071.1 GCA_018432925.1 Desulfobacterales bacterium
ACGGTATATTCCTCGCGAATTATGGTTGAATTCGACTCATGAAAGAATTCGTTCCGGAAAAAAACCGAATCGATTCCGATCCGGAAATGAAAACCCGCAAGACGATCCTTCGGGTGGTGAACGCCTTTAAAGAGGCGCTCTTGCCGACAAAATGTCTGGCCTGTGGATCTTTTTTCCACCCCCGCAAAGATCAAAGAGACAATCCTCTTGAAAAAAACCGGCCGCAACGGCTTTATTATCCGGATGGAGATTTTGCAACATTGATGCGGGGATTCCTGTGCCCGGACTGTTCCCCCCATTTTTCTCCGGTTCATTCTCCCATCTGTTCCAGATGCGGCATCATGTTTAAAACCCGCGAAGGGGAGGACCATGTTTGCGGTTCATGCATCGAATCCTCCGGAAGATTCGGAATGGCCCGCGCATCCGGCGTTTACGATCAATCCCTGGTTGACGTCATCCACTGCCTGAAGTATAAAAACAAAATCCGGTTGGCCCGGCCGCTGGGTATTCTTCTTTTTCATGCTTTCATCCGGTATTGGGGTGAAAAAAACATGGATCTGGTGATACCGGTTCCGCTTCATGCAAAAAAGCTCAAAAAGCGGGGTTTTAATCAGGCGTTTCTTCTCGTTCGTGAGTGGATGGAATTTGCCGAAGCTTTAAACATGGAGTTATCGGGCCCTCGGATAGAAGCCGACGCCCTTACAAGGAGCCGGTGGACGGAACCGCAGACCGGTCTGAGCCGTGAGAAGAGGCTCCGCAATATCAAGAATGCCTTCCGCGTGACCGATTTTGGGAAAGTGAAGGGAAAAAAAATACTTCTTGTCGACGATGTTTACACCACGGGTGCAACGGTTGAAGAATGCGCAAAGGTTTTATTCAAAGCCGGCGCCGAACAGGTTGACGTCCTAACCCTGGCCCGGGCGATGGGATCGGGGGCGGAAAATCGGCTTTACGGGCCTTCAGGAATCCATCCGGGCGATGGATTGCCGGATGAAAGAATCCGATCCATCGGTAGCCGGGAGCATGAGATACGGATTTCGATGCTTCAATAAAGGCACACGCGACATCATTCGTAATTGCTTTGAAAAGCCTTTTCCGATGATTTTAAAACAAAAAAACGGGGTTCCATTCTTTCAATTCCCACGCCTGGCTTCCTTTTCCAATGATGTCAGGCATGGAGTTTTTACCAGGAACGGAGGTTGCAGCCGTCCGCCGTACCAAAGTATGAACATCAGTTATGACGTTGGAGACGGCAGGGACGATGTCGGACGAAACCGGAACATCATTTCCGAATGCATGGAAGGAAAAGAACTCGTCTTTGCGCATCAGGTTCACGCAACGGATGTGCTCGTGTTTTCAGGTTATGAACACCCGATCGACGGGAACGGATCGAGGGACTCAGAGAAACGAATCGGGGATGCGATGGTGACGGATCTGCCGAAAAAATTTCTGGCGATTCAGGTCGCCGATTGCCAATCCATTCTTATGTTTGATCCGGTCCGGCGCGTGGTTGCAAATGTTCATTCCGGATGGCGCGGAAGCACGAGAAACGTTATCGGCCGGACGATTGAGGTGATGGGTAAGCGTTTCGGCTGCAGACCCTGCGATATCATTGCCGGTATCGGGCCTTCCCTCGGACCTTGTTGCGCGGAATTCATCAATTACCGCACGGAGATTCCCGACGCATTCTGGAGATACAAGGATGATTCGGATCATTTCGATTTCTGGGCGATCAGCAGGGATCAGCTTTGCAATGCCGGTGTTTTGATTGAGAATATCGAATCCAGCCGACTTTGTACCCGATGCAATACCGATTTGTTTTTTTCCTATCGCAAGGAAGGCGTTACCGGCAGAATCGCCTCCGTTATCGGGCTGAAATAAAGTGTCGGTTCGTATGCCCGCATCGGCCGGACTCCTTTGCGAACCCCATTGGAAACACTTGTTAGGAAAGAATGTATGTTTCAAGACAAGGTTCAAGTTCTCTGGAATCGGAAGATCGGTCCTTTATATTATAAAATCGGTTTGGGATGCGGGCGGGGAATCGCCGATGCCGATCCCGGTCAGTTCATCATGCTTCGGCTTTCCGGCCGGATTGTTCCCTTTCTCCGTCGTCCGTTTTCCATACACCGTCTGATTCGAAATGAGGACCGCACGGAAGGAATTGAAGTCCTTTACCGCGTGGTTGGAGAGTGCACGCAAAAGCTCGCTTTGCTCCGGCCGGGAGATTTCGTGGATGTCATGGGCCCTTTGGGTAAGGGGTTCCGTATCCCGGATGGAGTTCGGCGGGTCTTTATCGCCGCGGGAGGAATCGGGGTTGCTCCCCTGCTTTTTTTAGCCTTTTCGCTGCGGAAGAAACAGATCGATCCATCCGGATGCCGGATATTTTTAGGCGGAAAAACCAAAACGGATCTATTGTGCGGTGAAGACTTTCGGAGCCTCGGAATGGCGATCCATCCGACCACGGACGACGGCAGCTCGGGAGAAATGTGCTTTGTAACCCATCCGCTGGAAGCGGCGGTCCGAAAAGAGCCTCCGGAAATCATTTATGCATGCGGTCCACCCGGAATGTTGAAATGCGTCGTCGGAATCGCCGAAAAATTCAAAGTCCCCTGCCAGATCTCGATTGAATCGAGAATGGCCTGCGGCATCGGCGCCTGTCTCGGCTGTGCGGTGAAAGGCAAAGAATTAACGGAAAAATACCTTCATGTCTGCATGGACGGACCGGTTTTCGATGCGGCCGCCGTCGAATTGTAAGCGTTCAATTTATGATCGTCCATATGTAAATTTACATTGACTTGCTTACAATACTGTGTTAGGGCCTTTTCTTTCAAGTGAATTTGATTTGAGGCTTTTCCTCAATTAGAAAGCGTTCTTTTTCATGAAAAAAGAAACCAAGCGTTATCTAAAGGATTTGGCCTATTACAGCAGTCTTGGCTTTTCGGTATCGCTGTCCATCGTTATCGGGCTTGCGATCGGTGTTTATTTGGACAGAAAAGTTTTTAACACAACGCCATGGCTTACCTTGATTTTCCTGGGATTCGGGATCATCGCGGCGTTCAGAAACATCGCCCGAGCGATCAAAAAAAGCCGGCAATTCTGACCGGAAGGTTTAAATCGTGACAATCCATCAGCGGCTTCTGAAATTTGTTACCCGGACGAACTGGGTTCTCTTTTTAATTACAAGCGCAGCCGGATTAATGGCTTTGCCACTCGATTTCGCCAAGGGGATCGTATTCGGCGGACTGATCGTCACCGTTAACTTTCATTTGCTTTACCGGACACTCAAAAAGTCGCTCACGCCACCGCATCTGTCTTCTCACCGAGTGGTTCTGGCCAAGTATTATATTCGTTTTACGGTAACCGCTTTCATCATCTTTATTCTTATATCGCAACATTATGTCGACCCTCTGGGTCTTTTTATCGGGCTTTCCGTTGTGGTTTTAAGCATAATGATCGCAACCCTTTTCGAACTGAAGAAACTACTACTAAAGGAGGCAATCTAAGGTGGAACATCCCTATCTGTTTTTCGGCAAATTTTTTGAGCTGATCGGCCTAGGGTCTTTTGCTCATGCCTATCCCCATGTCATTTATTCATGGGTAGCGATGGTCATCCTTATCGTTCTGGGCTTCCTGGCCGCCAAAGGCGTAAGCATGATCCCGACAAAGGGGCAGAACTTTTTTGAAATCGCCGTCTCCGGCTTGGAACAATTCATGGTGGATATCACCGGGGAAGAAGGCCGCCAGTTTTTCCCGATCATCGCCACGATATTTCTCTATATCCTGCTATGCAACCTGATGGGCCTGATTCCGGGCTTTTTCCCCCCGACCGCCGATCTGAATACGACCCTTTCAATGGCAATTCCCGTATTCATCTTCACCCATGCGATCGGTATCCGATATCATGGCACAAAATACGTAAAACACTTCCTCGGGCCCGTATGGTGGATGGCCCCTTTAATTTGCATCATTGAACTCATCGGTCATTTCGCCCGCATACTGTCTCTTTCATTCCGACTCTTCGGCAATATGATGGGACACGAATTGGTGGTGGGCATTCTTCTTGCTCTGGCAGGCCTGTTTTTTGCGCCGTTGCCGATAATGGTTCTGGGTGTTCTGGTTGCTCTGATTCAGGCATTTGTATTTTTCATGCTTTCCATCATGTATTTTACCGGCGCCATGGAAGAGGCGCATTAATCCGGAAAACCGAAAAATCGTACATATATTTTTTTAAGTGTATCTTTTATTGGGAAATGGAAGAAGCAAAGTCAAACACATTTTGAAAAGGAGGTAGAGTTTTATGGGTGCTCAAGCATTACAGTTTTTCGCTTACTGTGCAATCGCCGCCGGCTTCGGGATCGGGATCGCCGCTCTGGGTTGCGGTATCGGACAGGGTCTTGGTTTAAAGGGAGCGGTTGAAGGCGTCGCCAGGAATCCGGAGTCTTCCGGTAAGGTAACCGTTACCATGCTGATCGGTCTCGCGATGATCGAGTCGCTGACCATTTACGCGCTGGTTATCTCCCTGATCCTCATCTACGCACATCCTCAGGCAAGCGCAATTGCAAAACTGTTCGGCTAAAAACAGCCGTATCAGGCAATAAGATACGACAAGGCCGGATCCCCAAACGGGTCCGGCCTTGTTTTTTAACCGGCTTTCAGCATTTCTTTCAAGAAACGGCCGGTATGGGAGCCATGGAGCCCCGCAATTTCCTCCGGAGTTCCGCATCCCACGATATAGCCTCCCCCATCCCCGCCTTCCGGACCAAGATCGATAATGTAATCGGCACACTTGATCACATCCATGTTGTGTTCGATCACAATAACGGTATTGCCTGCCTCCACGAGCCGGTTCAACACAATGAGCAGGTTCTTGATATCGTCCATGTGAAGACCGGTGGTTGGTTCATCGAGAATATAGGCCGTCCTTCCGGTGCCTCTTTTGCTGAGCTCCCTGGACAGCTTGACTCGCTGGGCTTCACCGCCGGATAGCGTCGTTGCCGGTTGTCCCAGCCGGATGTACCCCAACCCCACGTCGAACAATGTCTGGAGCTTTTCCCGGATCACTTTGATATTACCCCAAAAGTTCAAGGACTGGTTGACGGTCATGTCGAGAATCTCGGCGATATTTTTCCCCTTGTACCGGATTTCAAGCGTTTCACGATTGAATCTTTTGCCTCGGCACACATCACAGGAGACATACACATCCGGCAGAAAATGCATCTCGATTTTAATAATCCCATCCCCACGACAGGCCTCGCATCTTCCGCCCTTCACATTAAAGCTGAAACGTCCCGGTTTGTATCCTCTCACGCGGGCTTCGCCGGTTCTGGAAAACAGCTCTCTTATATAACCAAAAACGCCCGTATAGGTACCGGGATTCGACCGGGGCGTTTTTCCGATCGGAGACTGATCAATATTGACAACCTTGTCGATATGTTCAAGCCCCATCGCACGGTTATGGGTGCCGGCCGGTATCCGGGCGCGGTAGAGCCGCTGGGAAAGAACCCGGTAAAGAGTTTCCAGAACAAGAGTTGATTTGCCGGAACCGGATACCCCGGTGACGCAAATGAAACAGCCGAGCGGAAATTCCGCATCGATATTTTTCAGGTTATTTGCACATGCCCCCTGGAGGATCAGTTTTTTCCCGTTCCCCATGCGACGTTCGGACGGAATTTCGATCCGTTTCCGGCCCGAAAGGTACTGGCCCGTCAATGATTTTTCATCCTTCAGAAGGTCCCGGGGCTTTCCGCAAAATACCACCTCTCCGCCGTTCATCCCGCCGCCGGGACCCATGTCGACGACGTAGTCGGACGCAAGGATGGTATCACGATCATGCTCGACAACCAGCACCGTGTTTCCCAGATCCCGCATCTGCGACAGCGTGATAAGGAGCCGCTCATTATCCCTCTGGTGCAACCCGATGCTGGGTTCATCCAGCACATACAAAACCCCGGTCAGTTTCGACCCGATCTGGGTTGCAAGACGTATCCGCTGGCTTTCGCCTCCGGAAAGAGTCTGGGCGGATCGGTCCAGGGTAAGGTAAGAGAGGCCGACATTTTCGAGAAAGGCAAGCCTTTCAACGACTTCCTTCAGAATTCTTCCGGCGATAATCTCTTGTTTTCCCGCAAGCTTCAAATCTCTGAAAAAACCATGCGCATCCTCTACGGAAAGCGCCGTTATTTCAGAGATGGAAAAACCCCCGACCTTTACGGATCGGCTTTCCTTGTTTAATTTCGTGCCCAGGCATTCCATGCAGGGACGAAAGTTCATGTAACGTTTAATTTCCTCCCGGGCCTGCGCGGAATCCGTCTCCAGGTAGCGCCGCTCCAGCTTTGGAATAATCCCCTCAAACGGCCTTTTATAATGAAATCGACGGTTATCCCGTTCAAAACGGAACGTAATCTCTTCCATCCCGGACCCGTAAAGAAGAACCTTTTTAAAACGATTCGGAAGATCCCTGTAAGGGGTGTAAATATCAACGCCATAATGAAGCGTCAGGGAATCCAGAAATTCAAAAAAATACACGGAATTCCTGTTGACCCAGGGCAATACCGCTCCTTCTCTCAAGCTAAGCCCGGGATTCGGAATAATCATGGCGGGGTCAAATTCCGAGGCGGACCCCAATCCTCCGCACTTGGGGCAAGCCCCCCGCGGAGAATTGAACGAGAAGCTGGCCGGCGTAAATTCCGGGTAGCTGATCCCGCAGGCGATGCATACGGATTTTTCGCTGAAAAGGATCGGCTCTCCTCCGATTACGTCAACGGTGACAAAGCCATCGGAAAGCGCCAGGGCCAATTCCACGGAATCGGCAAGCCGGTTTTTGATGCCTTCTTTTACGATCAGGCGATCCACGACCACATCCACGGTATGTTTTTTTTTCTCATCGAGCGATCCGATATCCTCGATTTCCATGATTTCGCCGTCGATTCGGACACGGGCAAAGCCGTCCTTTTTCAGGCGCTTGAACAGTTTCTCATACGTGCCGACCGTTCCGGACGTCAGCGGAGCCAGAATGATAATCCGGGTCCCTTCAGGCAAGGCGATCACATGGTCGATGAGCTGATCCAGCGTTTGGGAAGTGATCGGTCTTCCGCACCGATAGCAATAGGGGGTTCCGATTCTTGCAAACAAAAGTCGCAGATAATCATAAATTTCGGTAACCGTTCCGACGGTTGACCGGGGATTGTGGCCGGCTGTTTTCTGCTCGATCGCAATGGCTGGCGAAAGGCCTTCAATCATATCGACATCCGGTTTTTCCATTCGCTCTAAAAACTGCCGCGCGTAGGTGGAGAGCGATTCCACGTATCTGCGCTGTCCCTCGGCGTAGAGCGTGTCAAAGGCAAGGGTTGATTTGCCGGATCCGGAAAGGCCGGTGATGACCACCAGCCGGTTGCGAGGCAATTCCAGATTGATATCTTTTAAATTATGGTGCCTGGCACCCCGTATAATGATATGTTTCGATTCCATTTCGTAACGGTGCGTACCCTTTTCCGCTGACGCCTTTAAATAAACGATTGAAGAATCTTCTCGTAAAAAGTGCGATGAAGCCGCCGAATGAAAAGCGACCGGTTCAAGAAACACGCATCCGGGACATACGGTACCTGCCCTCTCTCCATCTACAGCCGACCGGTCGAGGATCGCATTCCCGGAAAACAGGCCCGGATCGGGCCATCAAATTGGGTAAGTTTACAGGAGAGGCAAAAATTTTTCAAACAGATTCCATGAAATACAGCCTCGGGAAAATTCGTATTCTTTACAAGGGAAACTCGCAAAGGGAAGGGAAAAACCTCCTCTCATTTTTTTTAAAAATACGAGTAAATCGAAGTTTTTCATAGAATAAAAGAGAACCTCTTTTCCTCGAACTTATGTCGATAATCATGGATCTGCTTAGAATTCTTAAAGATAGATTTCATCGAATAAAGGTTGTATTTAGAAGGAGTTGGCATTCGTTAAGTATTTATTACAATAAATCCAGTATGATATAAATTGTTCATAATTTGTTAAAAACCAAACGTAAAATCGCACTCATCCGGTTTGACTTCAATCCACGGCTGTCTTAAATAGCCACAAATGATTTCAAATGATTTTTCAAAAATCATTTGAAAAAAACCGACAAAGTTCCTGAGAAGCTTTTTTGTTGTTTCCTCGATAGCGATGAATACTTTCTGAATCTGCGGGTCTGAATATTTTGAACGGAAGAAATGAGAATAAGGCGCAATGGAAGCAATCTGGAAAGAAGTCAAAGCGAAAATTAAAGAACGGATTCCAGGCCACAGTTATCGGATGTGGATCGAACCCGTTGAATTTTTTGAGGCCGGGGAAAGCCACATCATACTTTCCTGTCCGAACTTTTTTTCGAAGAAACGGGTTCAAGACTGCTACGGCAGGATGATCGAGTCGGAATTAGACCAGGCTTTAGGAAAAAAATGCAATCTTCGGATTGAAATTTTCAAGAAAAAAACAGATGCGGAAAACCATTCGATGGATTTCAATCCCCAGATGATCCTCCCCGTTGCGAACTTTCAGCCTTTCGGGGGGCACCTGTTGCGGAGAGATTTTACCTTTGAAAACTTTGTGGTAAGCGGCAGCAATAACTTTGCATACTCCGCTGCGCTTTCTCTTGCCTCACAAAACCATTCGAATCAGAATTCTTTGTTTTTATTGTCAAAAACCGGCATGGGGAAAAGTCATCTTTCGCAGGCCGTCGGCCACCGGATTATGGCGGAGCGTCCCACCGAGCGCGTATTTTATAT
Organism: Desulfobacterales bacterium; assembly: GCA_018432925.1. Taxonomy (GTDB): domain Bacteria; phylum Desulfobacterota; class Desulfobacteria; order Desulfobacterales; family JAHDSC01; genus JAHDSC01. The sequence continues at coordinate 8,751 of JAHDSC010000071.1, forward strand.
GACCGCCGAAGATTTTACCAATGAAATGGTTCATGCGCTTCGAAACGATTGTATCGCCCGGTTTAAAGAAAAATATCGAAATCAATGCGACACCCTCCTTCTGGAAGATGTCCATTTTTTAACAGGCAAGGAACAAACCCAGAACGAGCTCGTATCGACAATCGATTGCCTGTATGAGGCGAACAAAAAAATAATTTTCTCCAGCTGCTGCCAGCCGGCGGACATACCCAAGCTGAATGAAAAATTGAGATCGCGTCTTTCATACAGCCTCATCTCCAGTATCGATCCCCCCAACTTCAAAGCAAGGGTCCAGATATTAAAGAAAAAATCAAAGGGAAAAGGGTATCGTTTGCCCGATGATGTTATCGAATACCTGGCACAGGAACTCAACGAGAATGTCCGGCAACTGGAAAGCGGACTGGACGGCGTGGCTGCGAAATCCTCTCTTTTGTGCGAACCGATTGACCTCCGGCTTGCCGAAAGTGTTGTAAAACATATCGCCCGGCAGCATAAAAACATCACCATCGATGTCATTAAAAAGCTTGTATGCAATGAATATCGTATTTCCGTGAACGAAATGGTTTCTCATTCCCGGAAACAAAGCGTGGTCCGTCCCCGACAAATCGCGATTTATCTGTCACGACAGTATACGGATCAAACCCTTCAGGCAATCGGGAAAAGCTTCAACCGATATCATGCAACAGCCCTTCATTCCATCGGTACCGTCGAGCGCGAGCTGAAAGAAAACTGCGCGGTGCAAAAGCAGGTCGAATTTCTCCGCAGGAAGCTGGAATCCGGAAAATTCTGATTTCTCCGCGCATGAACCGTTTCAGGCTTTCATTCAAATGACCGCCCCACCCGTTGATAGACTTTGCGGGCTTTTCCGATCATTCATAATTACCGATTCATGAAAACGCAGGATATCGCCTCGGGTTTTTTAAATTCAACGAAAAACCTGGTTGCGGCGCTTCCGTCTCGAATCAAACACCATGGCAAAGCCGAGGAAGGGGGTCTATGATCAATCACCTTGCGGCAGGAAGGATCCATGACGAAGCCGGCAAACCGAAAAAGTCTTTTCATCAGCGGCGTCCGGAAGGAGTTTGAAACCGAACGATGTGTTCCTCGAGGAGGTCGAAGAATGCGATGTCTACGTCGTCTCTTCGGAAACGAATACGGCCCGGAAGATCCCGATGACATTTCCCCCACGGAGCGCGAGTTCGACCTTGCAACCGCCGAAGGCAAGTTTCGCCTGATTTTCGTCAAGGGAATGGCATTACTTTCTGATCATGATAAGAAGCATCTTAAACTTAGGATTTGCTTTTAAGGAGTGCGGCTTATTTGCGGGCATGATGATCATCTCGCCTTCTCCGACGGTATGCACCGACCCCGCGATCGTTATATCCGCGGCCCCATCAACAATCTGAACCATCGCATCAAAGGGCGCGGTATGCTCGCTCAGTCCCTGTCCGGAATCGAAAGCAAACGCCGTAACGGTTCCCGTGCTCTTATCAATAACCGTTCGGCTCACAACGGATCCCGGCTGATAAGAAACCATGTCCTTAATATTTAAAACCACCCCGATAAGATCACTTCCGTCCGGCATCGAATCCTCCTTGAATGGCTTGAAAGTTGTTGTTCCGCTTTTCATGAAACGTAAATCGAGCCGTACTCCCTGGGTCGCCGGCTTGTTTTGCCGCACCCGTTCTCCCAGGTGTTTTTCAGATACCGGGTCTTCATTTGAACATGGATTGCCGCTTCGTGCCGGAGCTGAACACATGGGGGCAACCATGACATCGGTTAAGGACGGCTTACCCGATTTCCGGGCCCGCTCCAGCGCCGATCCGGTTTATCTGTCCCTTCCATCTACTACCGCCGTCCACTTATCTCCTATTTTATGCAAATCCGCATGATGCATACCTGCCGCATTCCATCCTTTGCCCGTCATACTCACCAACGGTTTCTCTGAAACGATTTTTTCCGCATATGATTTTTCAGTCAGCTCGGTAATTTCAAAAGCGAAAACCTGAGTGCCATAGCTCGGATCGTCATCCTGCGCCATCCGATACAATCGGTCATTATAGGTAATCACTCTTCCGCTTGGTCTTGCGATATTCGGATCAAATTTTACCAGAGGATTCATTGGATGGGGTTTCCATTCGCCCAATAAGTCGTTGGAATAATAGAGATTCAAGACGTCGTTTTCCGGAGTCGTTACAAACAGCCACCAGTTATCGTTATAACGAAATATGGTAGGGTCCACATAACGATACCCGCTCAATAGTTTTCCGAGAAATTCCCATTCGCCTGGAAATGATACGGCTTTGTAGAGCCTTACGGATAAATCGTGAAAACTTTCCGGGACTAAATAAAAAGCACCGTTCCACTCGAAAACATTTGGATATGACAAATGGAATGTTTCATCAATTATAACCTTTCGATATTCCCAATGCTTCCCATCCCTGCTCTCTGCATAACCGATATCGCCCTGATTGGTTTTCCGGCAAAGCACTTCAAAAAACATAAAATAATTTCCGTTCTTGAATACCATGAACGGATCCGCGACAAATGTTGCGTCTTTATCAGAAACATCTTTTCCTGTTAGAACCGGATTGGTAATACTTTCCGCGGCTGCCAAATCGAATGGAGTGAAACCTTCATATATCCCAATGGACCATGGGCCATAAGCATTATCCTGTTCTTTTGGAATGATTAAACTGCATGCCGTTTTGATGATTTTATAAGGGAATACTTTATGCTTATGCATAAGAAATCCATAAATTAATCCGACTACTATTCCCATTGCTAATAGAACCGAATGAATCAGATATTTTTTCAGAATGACCTCCTGTTTGCTTGAAGGAAAAAAAGAGGTAATCGTTTTGATTTAATTAAAATGGACATCCGGGGGCTCCTCGATGATAAGGTTTTTCAGCGACGATAAACCAACAACCAAAGGAGGCCTGCGATGTCCAAGTGTACTTATAGCACCTCGTTTCCCCTTTTGTCGAATAAAAGTTATCAATCAAAGCGTTAACAGGGTGTTGAAAAACAAGGATCAGGCCGTCAGGCAAGGCGCGCGGCGATACGACAAGCGCAGCATATTCAAGCATATGTGAGCATTGGCGAGAGCCCCGCAACGCTGAATGGCGGCCTCAGGCGCAGTTTTTCAACA
>JAHDSC010000194.1 GCA_018432925.1 Desulfobacterales bacterium
CGGACAAAATATTTGAACATCTCGAGTGCGCGGATGGTTGATAACTCTCGGTCTGAAAATCCGATCTCCTCATTCATACCGACATTGGCGGTATGACCGATGATTTCGACGGGGCAATCGTTTTTATTGATGATTTTACATAAGTTGTTCAGTAAAACGGCACTTGAGGGTTTTAGACGCGTGCCGTGTTTTTCGAATAGAAGCCGGGCAGGTATACTTACCACGCTTCCTTTTTTGTCGGACGTAACACGGATCTCATGAGCCATATCTTCATTGCCGACAAAAAGATTCGTAAAATCGATATTCCCGAAATCGATCGAAAAATGAGATAACCCCACGTTTTCTCCCTCTCCCATAATAACGGAAGTTCCTCCGGATAACATCCCGAAACTTTGCATCAACGATCCTAATGCTTGACGTTTTTTTCTCTCATCAACAACCGCAATGGCATTCAGAAGTATAAAAAAAGCCAGCAGTATGATAAACAATGAAACCGTCATTATCTGGATCAGATTGGGGGGCGCTGCTTCGTCTCGGTTTTTTTTCTTTGATCTCAACTTACAACTCCGAATTTTATTCAAAAGTGCTTTTACGAAGTTTCGGAGGGATAAAAGACAGCATTTTCTGCTCGAGAATTCTTGGATTTTCCCCTTTTGTCAGGGATATCACTCCCGCGGTAATCATATCCTTGACCAGGGTTTCTTCTTTGCTTCGGGTTCGTAATTTCCCGGAAATCGGCATGCAAATCAGATTGGCGATCATCGATCCGTAAAACGTGGTAAGGAGTGCCACTGCCATGGCGGGGCCGATGGTGCTTGGATCGTCCATGGACTGCAACATTTGAACCAGCCCGATCAATGTTCCGATCATTCCCATGGCAGGTGCGAAGGTACCCATGGTTGAAAAAATTTCAGCGCCGAGCTGGTGTCGCTCACGGAGAAACTCGATTTCCGTATCCATGATCGCTTGAATCGACTGAGGCTCCAGGCCATCGACGGATAACTGAAGTCCTTTTTTTAGAAAAGCGTCGTCAATATCTTTCACATCCGCTTCAAGCGCAAGTATCCCCTCCCGCCGGGCCTTACTTCCGAACCCGACAAACTGCTTGATGATTTCTTCCACCGATAAGCCCATGGCAAAAAACACATTCTTTACGACACTGATCGCGCCCAGCACTTCCTTTAAAGGATAGTTGATCATCGTAGCGCCCAGGGTCGCCCCTACGACGATCATAAGCGAGGGGGCGTTGATAAAAAGAGAAAGCCCACCTCCGATAAGAATCGCAATGACAACAAGACCGAATGCGGAAACGATTCCAAGTAATGTAGCAATATCCATTGATGATTCCTTGTGGTTAAAGGATGAGGAATCTTTATAAACGTGCTGCCTTGAATCTGAAATTTTATTCCGTGTTCAAGAGCAATCTTTATGCCAAAAGACCTGACGAAGATAAAATCAGTGAAGAACTCCTGCACATGGGGATTCCGGTGAAACGGAAGAGTCAAGCAGAAAATTTTGAGGCGACTGCAAGAAAGGATATTGTCAATTTTTATGATTCAAATGTCAAATTCATGACAAAAACGGGGATGACCGTATGCCGGCCAATCCCCGTTATCGCAAGAAAACAGATAATTTCAAACGGAGAGCGGATTTTTCACGCGCCGTGTCCAGTCATCCGTTTGTAATGTTGATTTTATCGCTTCAAATTAATTATGTCGGCCAGCATCGTGTCTACCGTGGTTATGATTTTCGAGTTGGCCTGAAAACCTCTCTGGCTGGCAATCATTTTAACAAATTCATTGGCGATATCCACGTTGGACTGTTCCAGAGAGTTGGGGGCGATGCTTCCGAGCCCGTTCGTACCCGGATGGTTGGTGATGGCGTCACCGCTGTCTCTTGTCTGGCGATAAAGGTTCCCCCCTTCTTTGTGCAGACCCTGAACATTCAGGAATTTAGCCAAAGCCACTCGATTCAGTTCGATAAGCTGGCCGTTTGAATATATTCCCGTGATCACGCCGTCCACGTCCACGTCCACTCCCTGAAAGTCTCCGGCCCCGTACCCGTTCGCGGACTGGAAGGTGGTTGTGGAGGATCTTGCGAACTGGGTTGTAGAAAGAGAATCATTGGCGAAGGTGCCTCCTCCGCTGTCTCGGGAACCAATGTTGAATTCGATGCTCATGGCCGTCGCCGTCCCGCCGAAAAAATCGGGTGTAAAGGCGTAATAACCGTTGGCATTGGTCGCGTTGGCGGCCCATGTCCCGGGGGCGGTGCAGAGATCCATGGTAATATTCATGATCGTTCCCGAGGTTTCATTAAAATCGATCTGGCCCCTTGCCAGCAGACCAGCGCTGCTTGTACCGCTGAACCCGGTTCGCATATCTTCGGTTGGATTGCAGGTGATGAGATAATCCCAACTCGTGTCGGAACCCGGATTCTTGTCGTAATAAATTGTAATATCGTGGGTGCTGCCGAGAGAATCATAAACCTTTACCGTTGACTGATAATTATAACTGGTGGAAGAGATGGGGCCGCTTGGAAGCGTCGCATCCCACGAATCCGAAAAAATCGCCGGCGCGGTTGTCGAGCTGATCGCATCCGAATCCAGGTTGGTGATCACGGTTATGCGATCGCTTTCGTCCGGCGGGGACGTGAATGATGAAAGCATGATATCGGTGACCGATCCAACGTCATCCCCGTTTCCATCCAAGACCCATCCCTGCACGATGTAGCCCTCCGGGTTGACCAGATAGCCTTCTTTATCAAAACTGAAGTTTCCTGCCCGACTGTAGAACAACAGGTCGCTGGATGGTTGCCTGAGTATGAAAAAACCGTCGCCGCCGATGGCAAGATCCGTAGTGTTTCCGGTTGTTTCAAAAGATCCCTGCTCGAAGGTGGAATATACATCCGCAAGCGCCACACCGCGGCCGATCTGGGAAGTGCCGGACTGAGTGGCGGTGGCCTGACTTAAAAGATCCTGAAATACATAAGAACCGGCCTTGAATCCCACGGTATTGACGTTGGCGATATTATCTCCGATAATCTGCATGGAATTGCCGAGGGTTGCCAACCCGCTGACTCCCGAATAAAGTGAACTGGTTAATGACATGACATCACTCCTTTGTTGTATTGAAAATCAAATCCGCCATTTTTTCGTCGCTGTTATTTTGCAACATGCCTCTATGAATGCTTTAGGAAATATCCTCTTCGGATTGCCAGACTTTGACAACCGACAGCGGATCAATCAGCATGTTTTCGACCATCAAATACGGAGCACCCTGTTGATAGGTCACGCCGTCAACCTTACCGGTCGCGGTCGCCTTGGCCTGGACATCTCTTCCGAGGGAATCGGCGGCCATGATTTTAAAGTAATAGGTTCCATCCTGCACCCCGTATCCTCGGTTATCCGATCCGTCCCATTCGATTTCGTGAGTTCCGGCATCATTTTGTCCGACATATAAGCGTTTGATTTCGCTGCCGCTGGAATCATAAATGAAAATTATGACCTCCGCCGGTTTTTCAATGGTAAAGAACCCGTCTGAGGATACCCCATCTTTCAGCGCGAGGGTATTGCCTTCGCTCAGAATCTGTTTTCCGATATAATCTAGATAGTTATCTTCTTTCCCGGCATCAAGGGATGCCCGAATGGCCTCCAGTTTATCGTTTGTCTCGAACATTTGCTCGAGACTGGAAAACTGGGCAAGCTGAGCCGTGAAATCGGTCCCTTCCATGGGATTCAGCGGGTCCTGGTGCTTCAGCTGGGCAACCAGCATCGTCAAGAATGCATCGCGCCCCAGAGCATCTTCTTTTTGAACCTCATTTTGGGTCTTTGTCTGACTTTCAAAAAAAGATTCCAGACCGCTGTAATTTGATGACACTGCATTTACCGACATAATCTTTCCTTTTCCATGTTAGGTTCGCTGTAAAAAATTAAAGGTAAACGTCTGTATATTTCAGCCCATACCTGTTTTTATGCCACCAGATCGAGAATGCCATCCGATCGTCTTGCAAGGGAAGGGGTGTCCTCAGTGAAAACTCCGGCCCGAAGGTCGCCGGACTCCCTGGAATCCGGATGCCTTTGATCATAGGACTTACTCGATTCCTGTCTCGCATTTGTCATGGACTGATTAAAATCATTGCTTACCTGAACGTCGATCTTTTCGACGCGCAATCCCTGATCCGTCAATGAAGACTTCATTTCGCCGGCGTGAGAAAGCAACATCTCCTTTGTAGCCGGTTGCTCGGCAAAGATTTTAACTTTGATCCCTTCTCCACTGCTTTCGATATTCAACTGCAGCCGGCCGAGGGAAGGAGGTTTAAGCTGAAGCCGGACCTCATTACTTCCGCTTTTTACCGACTTTACAATCTGCCTGCCGACCTGATCCATTACATAAGCGGGCAATGTCTTTCCGCCGTTTATCTTACCGAATCCGGCCGCAGGCGTGCCGGCACCTTTGCCTTCTTTAATTGGTCCTTCCAAAGAAAATGTGTCTCCCTTTTCCGTCTTCGAAATCCTGACCTCTTCGGTTTTTAATAAGACTTCTCGACTTTTCGCCGCATTTGAAGATTCGGCCCAATTTTTTGCTCCATTCAGGCCGTCTTCCGATATTGCGGATTTCTGTTGGATCTCTTTGGCTCGATAAAAATAATCGAAGTTTGTGCCTTTCGAATCGGAAGATCCGATACTTACATTTTTTGCAAAATAATTGGCCTCTTTTTCAGAAACGCCCGTATCCCGCTTTGGAAGAATATGCGCAATGAATGCATTGAAATCTTCGGCTAAAATTCTGTCCGATAATGCCCCGCTTGATTTCGAAGCCGTTATGGCCTGAAGCTGGGAAACGAATGTTTCAAGGGTGATTTGTCCGTTTTTTGTGGTTGCCGCATCCAGTCCCAGGCGGTTCATCATCTTCAAAATCTGGCTCTGGGCTTTCCCGTCGGGTAATGAATCGAATACTTTTGGAAAATCCGGCCGGATAGCCTTGAGATTGGAAACGAGACGGTCGGTATCGATTCCCTTGCCTTCTTTCGTTGCGTCGCCCACTACTTCACGAATGGTGCCAGGCTCCAAACCGAATAGAGACAAGATCGATTCAATATAAGGTAATGAGGAAATCGCAAGGATGTTTTCCTGATCTTTGCACGACTCCATATCCTCCAGCTCGCTCAGGCTCGTGAAAAGTTCGGACAGTTTTAATTCTTTATTTCCGGAGACCGTTTTGAGCGATTCGATGAATTCGGCAATGCGTTCTTCGCCGAATCCCGCATCGGCCAGAAGTTTCGCAAGAGCCTCGAACGCTTCTTCGCCTGCCACCTTCGCATCCAGGGAAACATCTTGAGATAGAAGATATTTTTTAAACGTTTCGATCAGATCAACGCCTCTGGTCTGTTTGACGGACTCCGGCTGGATTTTTTTTATTCCGTTATTTCCAGAAACACCTGCCGCCTTTCGCATATTGACCATGACGTTCCAAAAGCGTCCCTTAAGATCCATTCCAGCGCGAGCGCCCTGATCCGCTTTGTTTTGATATTGCAAAAAGTTGTTTATCTGCAAATTCGGTAATATCATTGCACGTCCTTATATGATTCCCGTCAGAAAAATCATCCGATGCCATGTCCTACGATTGAATTGAAATCCATTGATGGCGGTCACGGGATGATTGATCAGCAACGAACGTGCCAATTTCTCATAAATTTATTTTATATTGCATTTTCAGTATGTTGCGCCTTGATGAAAAAATGAGCGCCTGAATGGTAAAAACGAATCGAATGAAAATTTTTCCTGAATCGATTTGGAATGGGAAAATATTGCCTGCGGGAGGAAATGAAGGAACGTTTTTGCCCGGATACGATTGAAGAATATTGATGAATCGCAATTCTTCAAACCGGATCATTCATGAAGTCCTGCATAATTCCATATTGGCAGGAAAACAAATGAGACAGCTCGGCCTTTCTATTGGGCGCACAGAATGTTTTTTTGGATTCCAGTTACTTGGCGGCCGCAATGTTTCTCTTCGCCAGTTGCTCGCTGATGCGGGCAGCGCGGTTCGTCTCCACATAGGACAGGATCATTCCGATCTGCTCTCCTTTCATACCGGAAAATAGTTTCAACACCACTTCTATATCCAGCTTTTCGATAAGGGCACCGGCTACTTTCGGTTTCATGCTCGTATATACTTTTACAAGTTGTTTGATCTTGGACTCTTCGGCTTCTTTTCTCCGATCTTCCTGTTCTTTTTCTTTTTGTTCTTTTTTTGCCAGACTCGCTTCAATCTGCAGGTGAATTCTGGACAGCTCTTCAATCTTTTCTTCTACATCCCGTTTCAGATATTCGATCTGGGCCTGCTGTTTTTCCAGATTCATTTCTTTCTTCTTTATTTCCAGTCTCTTCTCTTCAAGGCTGTGAAGAACAAGCCGGGCATCGTTGGACGAGACTTCTCCGTCTTCTTCTGAAACTATCGGTTCTTTTACTACTGCAATCGTTCTTTCGTTTTCTTCGGCAATGGCGACGGTTTCATGAAAAAAAACATTGAAGTGATTGAATCTGCCCGCCAGTAAAAAAGAGCCGACGATTATCTTAGCACTAAAAAGTGCAATCAAAATGACTTTTAGCCTGGAATTTTTATGTAGGTTCATTTATCCGTATCTCTTGCTTTTTTAAGTATGCTTGCATCGTCTGTTTCCTTATCTTCGTACTTCCTGACTTGCCTGTAATACTTTTCTTTTCTATGTTCTTTTAAATTCTCAAGCGCCTTTTTTTTTACAGATTGCTTCAAAAGCTTTTCCTGTTTTCTGCCGAGCACTTGCAATAGCTTTTTCCGGCGAAGATTTTGTGATTCCAATAAAGATTCCATGCCCGTCAGGTAGGCCGTATAATGGAGGTAACGGGTTGAATCGATTCCGCAAACCGTTTCTCTGTCCAGGTGTTGCAAGGCGTCATCGATGGTACCTTTGCAATGCAAAATACAATCATCGCACTCCAATATATCCGAACGAATTTTCGCAACCTCCAATTGCATCCTTCGCTCGAGATACTCCCGGTAACGAAGGAGTGCTTGCATGGAAAACCGAAACCTTTTCATGGGAGTATAATTTGCTGAATCATTCGAATCCGGGTCTTCATGTTCATGAATCCTTCCTTTGTACCGGATTGTGGTAAAGGTTTTTTAAATCGTTCAGGCTTGCTTCATAGGTCACTTTTTTGGAAATATCCTGTTTCAAAAAGGCATTGAGCTTCGGCATCATTTTTTTGGCGAAATCGACTTTGGGATCGGATCCGTCCACATAGGCTCCAATGGTAATCATGTCTTCCGAATCCCTGTAATTTGCTAAAACATCAACCGTCCTCTCCCTCAGTTCAAGATGATCCGGTTCCACAACATCCCGCATGACACGGCTGACACTGCCAAGCACATCGATTGCGGGATAATGTCCTCTGTTCGCCAGTTTTCTGGAAAGCACGATATGGCCATCGACAATCGACCGTACCGTATCTCCAACCGGATCATTCAAATCATCCCCCTCCACCAATACCGTATAAATACCTGTAATACTTCCTTTTCCGTAAATACTGCCCGCCCGTTCGAGCAATACCGGAATCTGAGCAAAAAATGAAGGAGTATATCCTCTGCTGGTAGGCGGTTCTCCGGCAGCCAGGCCCACGTCTCTGGAGGACATTGCAAAACGAGTGATGGAATCGATTATCAGAAGAACATCTTTGCCTTCGTCCCTGAAATATTCCGCCAGAGTCGTCGCCAAATAGGCCCCACGCATTCGAACAAGCGGCGGCGAATCGGATGTTGCTGCAACGACCAGGGCTTTTTTCATTCCTTCTGGTCCGAGAGTTTCATCGACAAAGGCCTTTACTTCCCGGCCTCGCTCACCGACAAGACCGATAATGGTCACATCTGCCGCCGTATGATGCGCCATCATTCCCATAAGAATGCTTTTGCCCACACCCGAACCCGCCATGATGGCAACGCGTTGCCCCCGCCCGATCGGCACCATGGTATTGATGGCCGCAATACCCACATCCATGAGTTTTTTGATGGGTTTTCGTTCCATCGGGTTTATGGGGGTTCCGTAAAGAGGATATTGCGTTGACGGCCCGATAGGACCCTTGCCGTCTATCGGGTTCCCCAATCCATCCACCACCCTCCCAAGAAATTCATGACCGACACCGGCTCGGGGCTGTTTATCGAAAAGCTGGATTCGGCTCCCCGGTCTTATTCCCCGGGTGTCTCCGTAAGGCATAAGGAGCACCCGGTCGTCCCTGAAACCGACTACCTCGGCCATTATCCGGCGGCCATAATCGTTGTCGACCATACAGAGGCTCCCGATCCCCATGCCACAGCACTGGCCTTCGGCAATCAATCCGATCACCTTGACAATTTTGCCTTCCAGATTGATGCACCGACAAGAGTCGACCGCCTCAATATACGGATTCCAATTTATGTTTAATTCCCCTGCATTCATCGATGAGACACAATCGAAGGAAAATATGATCGCTGCTGCGTTGCAGCTTGCCAATTGGTATTCAATGCGCCGCGGATCAATGGAAGAAAAAGAAAGACGATAACAAGAGCGACTCGAAACGCATCATCCAAATCTACCTTTTTTCGCAGGTGTCAATCAGACTCTGTTGAATTGCATGGAGCCGAGATTCCAAGCGCGCGTCGATCTGACCGGACCGTGTTTCGATTTTACATCCACCTCGATCGACGGCGGGATCGGATATGACTGAAACATGTTTCAAGTCCGTGACCGTTTCGAAAAATTCTCTTTTTATCTCTTCAATATATTCATAATCTTTCGGACTGACCGCAATTGTCACATCGACCGGCTCCGGTATCAGTTCAAACGCATGTAAAATTGACCTTTTTACGATTTCATGATCAACAGCAACACTGCCATAAACTACCTTTTCGGCAACCCGGCAGGTCATCCGGATTATCTCTTTTTCATAAGCGGTAACCATATTTTTCCACAGGCCCTTCATTTCCCGCAAAATTTGCTGCATGCTCGTTACGATTTCATCCGCTTTTTTTTTCCCTTCTTCATATCCTTTTTTTTCTCCTTCGGAAAAACCCCTTTCAAATGCGGTGCGCTCGGTTTCCTGCGAATCCTGTACCTGTTCTTCCGGGTATTTTTTTGATGAAAATCCGGGGGAGACGGATTGATCTCCGCTGATATTCTTTTTTCCTGTTTGCTCGTCACAGTAATGGATATAACTAGTGAAACCATCGTCTGGTTGATTTTTTGAATAGAGAATTGAAAAGTCGCTCCCGGGTTTTAATTCCGATCGGCCCGAAAAGGTTTTGTCTTCGCCGCTGAATTTTTTGAAATTTTCAAATTTGCACGGCTTCCATTGATGCTCTTGGCCCTTGTCGGCAACCCGATTAAACAAGAACGTCCTCCTTTCCCTTTCCGCCCAAAACGATGGTTCCCTGCGATTCAAGATCCTTGGCAGACCGTATAATCGCCTGTTGAGCCGCTTCCACTTCCGCCAGACGAACCGGTCCCATTACCTGAAGATCCTCTAACAGCATTTCAGCGGCTCTGGACGACAGGTTGTTGAGAATCTTCTGCTTCAGCTCTTCACTGGCGGTTTTCATGGCCAGCACAAGCTCTTTGCTTTCCACGTTTTTGAGAATTTCTCTCATCCCGCGATCGTCGATCTCGACAAGATCTTCAAACACAAACATCTTTTCCCGGATTTCAATCGCAAGGTCCTCGTCTTCCTCCTCAATCGCCTCCATGATGAGATCCTCGGTTGATCGGTCCACCCCATTTAATATGTTGACGAGAGCCTGTAATCCTCCCTCTTCGGAACCGGCCCTTCCGATTTCGCTCAATTCCGCCCGCAGGGTCTGATCCACATCCCTTATAATTTCATCGGAAACCGGGCTGAGTTGGGCAATTCTCAATGCAATATCGCCTTTTTTCTCATCCGATATGGAAACGAGGATCTCAGATGCAATTTCAGGGGGCAGATGAGCAAGAATCATTGCGATTGTTTGAGGATGTTCTCCTTC
>JAHDSC010000001.1 GCA_018432925.1 Desulfobacterales bacterium
GATTCCTGAAGCATCCGCTTTTCGTTGCGAACGATAATTTCAGGCGCCTTGAGATCGATCAGCCGCTTTAAGCGATTATTGCGGTTAATAACCCTGCGATACAAGTCATTGAGATCAGAGGTGGCGAATCGACCTCCTTCGAGGGGAACGAGCGGTCGCAAATCCGGAGGAAGAACCGGAATCACATCCATGATCATCCATGCGGGATCAATTCCGCTGCGCCTGAATGCATCGACGATTTTTAGTCGTTTGGCCAGTTTTTTACGTTTTGAGTCCGAACCGGATGAACGAATCTCTTCTCTCAATTCCTTGTAGATTGCATCCAGGTCCAACTGTTTCAGCAATACCTTGACCGCCTCGGCACCGACCCCTGCTTCAAAGCCGGTTCCATAAGTTTCAACGGCCTCCCGATACTTTTCGTCCGATAAAAGCTGTCCGCGTGATAAGCCCGTATCCTTGGGATCCGTCACGATGTAACTGTCAAAGTAGAGAACCTTCTCCATATTCTTGAGCGTGATATCCAGAAGGTTTCCGATCTTGCTCGGAAGACTCTTCAAAAACCATATATGAGATACGGGTGTAGAAAGTTCAATATGCCCCATCCGTTCTCTTCTTACCTTGGATTGAATTACCTCCACTCCGCACTTTTCACAAATCACTCCCCTGTGCTTCATCCGCTTGTACTTACCGCAATTGCATTCGTAATCCTTGGTAGGACCAAAAATCTTGGCACAAAACAGGCCGTCTCTCTCCGGCTTAAAGGTTCGGTAATTGATCGTTTCCGGCTTTTTTATCTCTCCGTGCGACCATTGACGAATCTGATCCGATGACGCCAGTGCAATTTTAACCCCGGAATAAAGCCTGGGATCGGTTGGCTTGGCGAAGAAATCGTATAAGGTTTCCATCTTTGTTCTATTTATCCTTTTCTTTCCAAAAGGTTGACGTCCAGGCCCAAACTTTGCAATTCCTTCGTCAGAACCCTGAAAGATTCAGGCAGCCCCGGTTCCAGCAAGTTTTGACCTTTTACGATTTTTTCATACATGCGGGTCCGGCCCACCATGTCATCGGATTTGACGGTCAAAAACTCCTGCAGTGCATAAGCGGCACCATATGCTTCCATTGCCCAGACTTCCATTTCACCGAGCCGCTGGCCTCCGAACTGGGCCTTACCGCCCAAAGGCTGCTGCGTCACGAGAGAGTATGGTCCGATGGATCGGGCATGAATCTTGTCATCAACCAGGTGATGAAGCTTCAGCATATACATGGTTCCAACGGTAATCTTTTCTCGAAAAGGCTCCCCGGTTAGACCATCGTACAAAGTGGCCTGGCCGGACGAACTCAGCCCGGCCTCCTCCAACAGCGCTTTGATCTCGGTCTCTTTCGCTCCGTCAAAAACAGGGGTTGCCATAAATACGCCATCAGTGTAATGCATGGCAAAAGAGCGCACCTGTTTGTCATCAAGCGCGTCGATCATTTTCTGGTCCGAAGATCCGGTGAAAACCCGTTTCATCTTTGCTTTCAGTTCCTTGAGCTTGTTTTCCTTGAGCAACGCATTGAGCTGGTTGCCCAAGCCTTTTGCCGCGTTCCCCAGGTGAATTTCCAGAACCTGGCCGACATTCATTCGAGAAGGCACGCCGAGAGGATTCAAAACCATATCAACCGGGGTCCCATCCTCGAAATAAGGAAGATCTTCCTGTGGCAGGATTCTTGAAACCACACCCTTATTGCCGTGACGACCGGCCATTTTGTCTCCGACCGAAAGTTTTCGCTTCATCGCCACATAGATCTTGACCATTTTTATGACGCCGGGGGGCAGTTCGTCACCCCTTTCATATCGACCGATCTGCCGTTCAAAATTCTTTCTGCAAAGCTCACATTGATCCCGGTATTTCTCAAGGATATCATGAACCTGTTCGGACATCCGTGGATCTTGCAGCACGACTCCTTCGAGCTGGGCCGGTGAAATCTGTGCAAGGATCCCGGGCTCAATCCGTCCGCCCTTGGGTAATAAGATCTTTTTTCCTTTTTTCAGGGGGCTGCCGCATGTTTGTCCCACGATGAGCGTTTCCAGTTGGCTGCGCGCAATGTCTTCAATGACCCGAAGTTCCTCGTCCCGGTTTCTTTCAAACGAAAAAATTTCCGCGTCTTCAATCGCTCGAGCCCGATCATCCTTTTCAATCCCCCGCCTTGAAAAAACCTTGGCATCGATTATAATTCCTTCAATACCCGGCGGTACGCGCAAAGAGGTATCTTTCACATCACCGGCCTTCTCACCGAATATGGCCCGAAGAAGTTTCTCTTCGGGTGAAAGCTGGGTTTCCCCTTTCGGAGTGATCTTACCGACAAGGATATCGCCTGCAACGACTTCCGCTCCGAGTCGGATGATTCCGCTTTCATCCAGGTCCTTCAGGGCTTCGTCACCTACATTCGGAATGTCTCGTGTAATTTCTTCCTTTCCGAGCTTTGTATCTCTGGCAACGATTTCAAATTCTTCGATGTGAACCGATGTGTAAACGCCGTCCCGCACCAGTCTTTCACTGACCAGTATCGAATCTTCAAAATTATAGCCGCCCCATGGCATAAAAGCCACCGTTATATTTTTACCGAGGGCAAGTTCGCCCATATCCGTCGCAGGGCCATCGGCAATAATCTCTCCGGCCTTCACATATTGCCCCTTTCCGACAATGGGACGCTGATTGAAGCAGGTATTCTGATTGGATCGAATAAATTTCGAAAGGTTGTAAATCGTTACATTTTTTTGTAACGAATCGTCAGAAGGCGCATGTTTCAGCACGATGCGGGATGCATCCACCGAAACCACCACTCCATCCCGTTCAGCAACGATTGAAACGCCCGAGTCTTTTGCAACTACACCCTCGATACCCGTTCCGACCAGCGGAGCTTGATTGACCAGAAGGGGAACGGCCTGTCTCTGCATGTTCGACCCCATCAATGCCCGGTTTGCGTCATCATTTTCAAGGAATGGGATCAGGGAGGCGGAAGCGCTTACCAACTGGTTTGGAGAAATGTCCATCAGCTCGATCTCTTCGCGTTTCATCATCATCATCTCACCGGCCACCCGGGAAGTAACCAGCGGATTGATGTATCGTCCCTTGTCATCCACCGGGGCATTGGCCTGGGCAATGGGATGCTCTTTTTCTTCAAAAGCGCTCAGGAACTTGACCTCGTTGGTTACAACGCCGTCTTTTACAACACGGTAGGGGGTTTCAATAAAACCATAATCATTGACCCGGGCATAAGTGCTCAACGAAACGATCAGGCCGATGTTGGGCCCTTCCGGGGTTTCTATGGGACATATTCGTCCGTAGTGGGATGGATGTACGTCCCTCACCTCGAATCCTGCACGCTCCCGGGTGAGACCCCCCGGACCCAGCGCGCTAAGCCGCCGCTTATGTGTCGTTTCGGAAAGCGGGTTGGTCTGGTCCATAAACTGGCTGAGTTGGCTGGTCCCGAAAAATTCTTTGATCACAGCGGATACGGGTTTCGGATTGACCAGATCATGAGGCATCAGCGCATCGACTTCCTGGAGGCTCATTCGCTCTTTGATGGCGCGTTCCATTCGAACCAGACCAATACGATACTGATTCTCTATCAGTTCGCCGACGGCACGTACCCGTCGATTGCCGAGATGATCGATGTCATCCACGGGTCCCTGGGTATCCCGAAGCTCTATCAGTGTTTTTGCGGTAAGCAGTATATCTTCTTTCCTAAGCGTGGTCACATGTACCGGTGTGTTGATTTCGAGACGAAGATTGATCTTCAGGCGTCCCACACCGGAAAGATCATAGTATGAAGATTTAAAAAACAGGTGATCCACGAAATCTTGAGCTACCTCGGGCGTTGCGGGATTGCCGGGCCGGAGTCTTTTGTATATCTCAATCAGCGCTTCATCTTTTGTCTCGACCTTGTCCAGCAGAAGGGTCTTTCGTATCGAATCACTGGCGGACATTCCGTCAATCGCAAGCAAATCGAATTCGGTGATACCCGCATCTCTTAATTTCGAAAGGTTTTCCTCATCCAGCACATCATTGGCGTTTACAATCAGTTCATTGTTTTGCGGATTGACGATTCTGAATGCAAAAACACCCCCCAGAATATCTTCGGTATCAATCGGAATTTTTTCCAACCCGGCGGATTTCATCAATTTTATCACCCGCTGAGTAAACATTCTTCCTTTTTTCAGGATGACGTCGCCGGTTCCAGGGTCAATGATATCGCGGCTTGCACGCTGCCCCTTCAGCAAATCTTCATTGAATATCTTGAAGAAACGCTGGCCCTGGGCGACAATCTTCTCCGTTTTATAAAAATAAGTCAGAATATCTTCGGTATTATAGCCGAAGGCTTTGAAAAGAAGCGTGATTGGGAATTTGCGCCGCCTGTCGATTCGGATATATACGATATCCTTCGGATCAACTTCCATGTCGATCCATGATCCGCGAACCGGTATAATGCGGGAGGCATAAATGACCTTGCCGCTCGAATGCGTCTTTCCCTTGTCATGATCGAAAAACACTCCCGATGACCGGTGGAGTTGACTTACCACCGCCCGTTCCGTACCATTGATGATGAAAGTACCTTTTTCGGTCATCAATGGTATGGTGCCGAAATAAATCTCTTGTTCCTTTATATCACGGATATTGGATACTCCCGTCTCCTTATCCAGATCATATACAACCAGCCGGACCGTGATACGTACAGGCAGTTCATAAGTCATTCCCCGATCGATGCATTCTACTAAACTGTATTTTATTTCGCCGAACCGATAGGATACAAATTCCAGGGAAGCACTTCCGGTAAAATCTTTTATCGGAAAAACAGACTTGAAAACCGCCTGCAACCCGATATCCTCACGTTTTTCCTGTGGAACGTCCAGTTGCAGAAACCGCCTGTAGGACTCCCGCTGGACTCCGATCAGGTCGGGGATATCAACAATCTTTTGAATTTTTCCGAAATTTTTTCTTATACGTCTAATTGCCAAAGGGCTTTCCGACATGGCATCTCCAAAATTTACAGGTTCAGGATTACGGGTCATGGGTCGCAGGCAAACGGAGGGAAAAAATTCAAAACGATATACTAATGATCCGGGTTGAATCCAAATGCCCCGACGTTATCGCCTATACCCATTCCCCATAACCTGTCGCCTCGTTTTTATTCGCCTTCCCCACAATTACCCGTCCCGCTTCTGAAATGCCGAAGCGGGGCCGGAATGAAAAATGGTGAGGGAGAACCGCGCCGAAGCTCGGCATAGCGAAAGATCAAATCGGCTGCGGCGCATTTTGCTTACACTTCGTCCCGCCTCGGCGGGACTGCGGGAAGATTTTTTACTTCAGCTCAACCTGGGCACCCGCCCCTTCAAGCTGGCTCTTTATCTTTTCAGCCTCTTCTTTAGGAATGCCCTCCTTAACCGGCTTTGGCGCCTCTTCAACAAGGGCCTTTGCATCCTTCAGCCCAAGCCCGGTAATCGCTCTTACCTCTTTAATGACCTGGATTTTCTTGTCACCGGCAGCGGTGAGAATAACGTCAAATTCCGTTTTCTCTTCTGCCGGAGCCGCGGCGCCTTCTGAGGGTCCCGCGGCCATCATCGCAACGGGAGCCGCGGCAGAGACACCGAATTTCTCTTCCATTTCCTTAACCAGCTCCGACAGTTCCAGAACCGACATGTTTGCTATAAAATTGATTACATCCTCTTTGGTAATATCCGCCATTTTATTTTTCCTCCAATTCGGGCAAGTGGTCGATTTCATCTCCGTTATGTTCCTTCAACCACTTGTAATTTTTAAATATTCACATATCAGCCGTTTTATCAGGCCGTCTCTTTTTGACTTTTTATTGCCTGTAAGACATTCAAGAGCCGCTTCGGCACATCGTTCAGCGCCCTTACGAATGATGTGGGAACCGCATTCATAACCGATAGAACCTTGCCAA